>JBKAGC010000438.1:0-1682 GCA_046290215.1 Pseudomonadales bacterium
CCTTGGCTTTTGTGGTCGTAATACAATGAACAAGCTGGGCACCGCGTAAGTTGGTATTGATTAACGAGACGGCGGCACCAGCCCGCATGATGCCAAACATGTTCTCGATAAACTCAATGCGGTTATCCATCATCAAACTGACGGTATCGCCAAAACCGACCCCGCGTTCTTTCAGCGCTTGGGCAACCTGGCTAGCGCGGCGATCCAGGTCGCCCCAGCTAATACTACGCCCTTCAAAAATAATTGCGGTTTTGCTGGGGCAGGCTGCAGCGGTTTCCGCCAGGCGCAGAGGCAGGTTATCGATTGCATCCGGCGATGGTGGCCGGGCCATTTTAAGGACCAGCGGTACGATGTCTCTGGCAAGTATTTTAGCGCTGGATAGCGTTTCAGCAACGATGGACATTGCGTATTTCCCCATTTCTAGTTGTTAAGCCACGTTAACAAAGTCGAGCCGAATGGTGAAACGCAATTGAACGGAAATACCGAACTGTCAGCCGGTTATTCCTTACAAGAACCCACGGGTCACCCTAGCCAGTGATGCCGATGCGCTCATGGGGCCAAACCGGATGCCAGGGATTGGCCTGTTCATAAGCATGGGCGGCCTGCAGCACGAGGTCATCGCGATGCCTTGGCGCGATGATTTGTAAACCAATGGGAAAGCCTCGCTCTGACATGCCGCAGCGCACCGTACCCGCCGGATGCCAGCTCAGGTTAAACGGGATAGTGAACGTGCCAATGTTTGATGGCGGCTGAGGCTTACCCTCAGTTTCCATGTAATAAGGTCCACCGGGCGGGAACGGATCAGTAGGAACGGTAGGTGTAAGCAATAGATCATATTCCTCAAACACGCTGCAAACCCAATTGGCCACAGCCTGGCGATCTTCGGCGGCCTGGCGCCAATAGTCAGGCGTCATCTTATAGCCTTGTTTAATCCCGTGAAGAAATCCGCGCCCAATGAGCTGTTCTTGCTCAGTGCCAATCACATGAGACAAGCGCGCCGCAGAAAAAAACGAACCGGTTCGCGACCAGGTTCGTCCGGCATCGGGTGGGCCACCCTGAATTTGCTCTACCTCATGGCCCATGGCGGCGAAGACCTCTACCGCCTGTTTGACACTGGCAGCAATATCACTTTGGACCACGCCATAGCCAAGGTCGGGAGAAAAGGCGACTTTCAATTTCGGTAGCGATTCTTTGAGTTTTTCAACATAGGAGTAACCGGGATGCGGTAAGCTGTTGGCATCATTCGGTGAGGGGCCAACTACCTGATCCATATAGAGCGCACCATCCGCTACCGTTTTGGTCAAGGGGCCCCAATGACTGGTATCACCAAACTCCCAGGCATCGATCGCGTTTTTTGGTACCCGGCCATAGCTGGGTTTCAAACCAAAAGCGCCAACAAAACTGGCTGGAATTCGAATCGAACCACCGCCGTCACTGGCGGTCACCAGGGGTACACAACACCCGGCCAACAACGCTGAGGAGCCGCCACTAGAACCACCCGGCGTAAAGTCTAAGTTCCACGGCGAGCGCGTGGCACCGTACAAAGGGTTTTTGGTAAAAGCCGGCGCACCAAACTCAGGCGCATTGGTTTTACCGATAACAATTGCACCGGCCGCTTTGAGTCGCGCCACATTGGTCGAGTCACGCTCAACCAGATTGTCCTTGTACAGCAGTGAACCATG
>JBKAGC010000439.1:0-1666 GCA_046290215.1 Pseudomonadales bacterium
CCCTAATGGTGGTACATGGTATGGCTATACCATGGGGACGATTGGCGCGCTGCTGATATTCTGGTTGCTGTACCTGGGACGAAGAAAGCGCAACTTTGCCCACGGTTGGGGCACGGTGCGTGGTTGGGTTTCTGCTCATGTGTACTTCGGTACCGCGTTACTCTTCATAGCCACGTTGCATACTGGTTTTCAGTTTGCCTGGAATATTCACACCTTTGCCTATGTACTGATGTGCCTGGTGATCTTTAGTGGCTTCTTTGGCGTCTGGGCCTATCGAACTTATCCGCAAGCGCGGAACAACCTGAAGAAGAGTGAAACTCTGGATGACATCTTTTTGCGCCTCGAAGACCTCGACGCGCAGTTGAAGAAAAGCGTCAGCAAAATGGCCGACGATGTTAAAAACGTGGTGACTAGCGCCGTGGATCGAACGGAAATCGGCGGCGGTATGATTGGCCAGCTAACGGCGCAAGATCAGTCCAAGGTGATGATCAACGGTTCGGTTGTGGCTAATGCTAATCAACAGGCTGCGGTGGACTGGCTGGTGCAACGTATGTCCAACGCCACGGGCGAGGAATCTCAGCAACTTGCTGGTGTGGTTAGAGAGTACTCTAATCGTCAAAAATTACTTAAGTTGATTCGATCTGATATTCAAATGTCGGCGATTCAAGAGATATGGCTGTTTTTCCATGTGCCCATGTCTTTTGGCCTGATCGCGGCGTTGATTGCTCACATCGTTTCAGTATTTCTGTATTGGTAAGGGTTTCCAGTGCGCATAATAGTTCGTTACATAGAATCCAAGAGCGTCCAGCAGAGTAGCTTCGACGGTAATGTGGCTACCATCGGGCGCGGTACCGATCAGGTCATACAGATCGCTGATCGGCGCTTGCCACTGGCGCACTCCAAGCTCACTGTATCCGCGGGGAAGTTAACCTTAACCGCCAATGGTGAACACCGCTTTACGGTGAATGACACCATTACCAAGCGTAGTACCTTACTTGCCGGAGATGAAATTGACATTTCTGGTCATACCTTGCGCGTCAAACCCGGAGAAGACGGCGCAGAATTTGTTGTTGAAGTGGAATTGTCTGCCGAGCAAGTAGAGTCGTTACGCGGCCGTTTTACTACCAGATTGTCTGAGGCAGGTATCCCCGAACGAGGTATTGCCTGGGTATTGTTTGTGGCGATTTTCCTGATTGGTCTGGCGATTCCAGGTGTGGGTTTCCTCATGGGCGGAGAAACAAACCAAATGGTGCGGAATAGTCCCCTGCCCGATGATGGCGTTTGGCTGACCGGTGAGCTCCATCAGACCCACGCTTTTATGGGGGATGATTGTAGTTACTGTCATACCGAAGCCTTTGTCCAAACCAAAGATGAAGATTGTCTGGTGTGCCACCTATCTGTAAATCATCACTTTGATACCAAGGCGCTGGGCCGTGGTTATGGTGCTGGGGAGCAATGCGCTGATTGCCACAAAGAGCACAGCGCCACTGATAGCATTACCCGTGAAGATCAGCAGGTTTGTACTGATTGTCATGCTGACCTGCAGGTGGCGGGGTTCCCGGATAGTCCACTGCGTTCGGCAACGGACTTTCTGGAAGATCACCCCACGTTCAAAGTTTCGCTGGATAAATGGGATGGTGAGGCGTGGAATCGCCACCGGGTTGAT
>JBKAGC010000440.1:0-1660 GCA_046290215.1 Pseudomonadales bacterium
TTTCCACCTGCGGCATGTTGTTCATGCGCAGTACCTGGTAGGTGTGGAAGTTGGTCTGGTCCACCATGCCGTCGGTGCCCCAACCGGGCGTTCAGTGATGTTCAACTCCAAAGAGACCCTGGCTGGGAAGAATTATTTTCCATTTGGCCCTTGAGACGCTCAGAATTGCTCGATAGTCGCCAGTTATGGGTTCTGACGGTACCCAATTTCACAGTCCGCTTTGCCATGAAAACGATCAAGACCAGTCTTTATTCAAGTGGTCGTGAGAAGAACTCCCATCACATTTTTGCGGAGTTGTCCCTATGAAAGGCGTTAGGTATAGCTTTCTCGCTTCAAAGCGATCGGAAATAGCTCCCATAACGGAATAAATTCAGTCCGCAACAGAGATTGAAATCCAGGCACTATTGGATGATGAATTGTAGGCTTGCCCGCAAAAAATGAATGGTTGTTGAAAAAGAACCTTGATCCTCCGGAAACCACTTACGAGCTAGACCCGGAATCACCAGGCCCTGCATTTCTACGGTTATCACTGGGCTATGGCAAGGGCCAACATTTTCCTTACAAGCCTGAAAAGCCTACTTCATTTCCTCCAATTTCTTAATTAAAAACAAGAGCATACGGAATCCGAAAGTTATTTCCCGTAGCTTTGCCTGCGAATCCATGGCGTGGCGTTCGGAAAACTGGATCACACTGCCTGTGCACCTGGTCGAACGTGCTGGCGAAGAATAGCGTATTTCAGCTCCTCCCTGACTAGATAGTTCGAAACTATTGACACTATGTAGCCCCATAATGTATAGGGTTCTAAGATCTAAAAGGATTAAATAATAAAAACATTAGTTAGTTTTAAAAACTTCGTGATAGGCTGTTTTGATGTCATGTTCGGCGTGGCTGTTGGATAGCATGTACTGATTATTGCAGTGTTCTGAATAGGCAATATCCATGATATCCAGCGATTTGTGTTATGTAGGCAAACACAAAGCGCACCGTAAACGGTAATGAAAAAAAGAGTGAAATAATTAGAAAAGCAACAAAAAAATAAAAATCTCAGAAGTTACTACCGAGAGGACAAAAAAATGCCCAAGCGTTTTCGCCCCAAGACATTACCCTATCTCATTCATACCGCCCTGGCTTCAAGTGTTGTGCTACCTGCGCTGGCACAGTCTCAGGACAGTAATGGCAACATTGAGGAGGTGGTCGTTACCGGCTCATTTCTGCGTAACAGTGCCTTCGCCGGCGACACGGCAATGGATACCATCACTGCTGAAGACATTGTGAACTCCGGCGCGCCCAATATGTCCGAGTACATACGTGATCTCACTTATGTGCAAAATGTAGACGTGGTCGCTGTGGTACTCGGTGGGCAGGATGGCCCACAAAGTTCAAACGGCGGGAGCTTTAACTTGCGCGGTCTGGGTGAAAATTCGACCCTGACACTTATTGATGGTGTGCGTACGCTCGATTCGTCGCTGGCTGCGTCGTTCCCACAGATTGCCATGGAACGTATGGAAGTGGTTCTGGACGGAGGCTCGGCACTGTATGGTTCCGATGCCGTGGCTGGCGTGGTGAACCTCATTCCAATGAAGGAATATAACGGGGTTGAATTCCGTACTTTTTACCAGCGCCCGGAAGACGGTGCCAATGAGGAAATGCGTCTGTCCGC
>JBKAGC010000441.1:0-1618 GCA_046290215.1 Pseudomonadales bacterium
AAACCCTCGGTCTGGCTGGTCAAACCGGAGAATGGACGCTGCTTTTACCCATTGGCGCTAGTTGCGATGCGGACTGCAAGGAGCGCTTGTATTTGGCTAGACAGGTGAATGTTGCCCTGGGCAAAGAAGCGCCGCGAGTGCATCGTCTTGCGCTATGGACAGCGGGTATGGCGCCGGCAGCAGAGATCTTGGCTGAATATCCCAACCTAGAATCCCTGCCTGTGAACGCCAATCTCGTTGCTTCCACGTTGGGCGATATAAACCGTATCTATTTGATGGATCCGCTAGGCAATATCTTTATGGTCTATAGTCTGGATAAAGCTGGCAAGCCGATGTTGAAGGATATTAAACACCTACTAAAGATCTCCAATATTGGCTAGTTGCTGAAAATTCGCCGAATTTTCGGTAATATTGCCGCCCCAAATTAACCATCGGGCCCTAGACCAGTGACGGAATCTATCCAGGCGCTGAATCAACAAGCCGCAACCTGGCGCGACTACCTCGAGATGTGTAAACCTCGAGTGGTGCTGCTGATGCTCCTGTGCGCCACGGTCGGTATGTTCCTCGCGGTACCTGGCATGGTGCCATGGCATGTGTTGATCCTCGGCAACATTGGTATTGCGCTAGTGGCAGGTTCCGCGGCCGCTTTAAACCATTTGATGGATTCTAAAATTGATGCGGATATGGCGCGGACCCGGGCCAGGCCGATAGCCCAGGGACGGGTGAGTAATTTTCAAGGTGCTGTTTTTGTCGCCGTCACTGGTGTGATCGGCACGGCTATTCTGGCGTTTTACATCAACCCGCTGACGGCCTGGTTAAACCTGGCATCCTGGATTGGCTATGGTGTGATTTACACCGTTTTCCTAAAGCGAGCGACACCACAAAATATAGTTATTGGCGGTCTCTTTGGTGCGGCCCCGCCCCTGTTCGGCTGGACTGCTGTTACCGGCACCATAGACCCAGGTGGCTTGCTGCTCGTGCTAATTATATTTGCCTGGACTCCACCGCATTTTTGGGCTCTCGCCATCGAGCGACGGGAAGAATATCGTAAAGTGGATATCCCAATGTTACCGGTGACTCACGGTGTTGAGTACACCAAGTTACACATCCTGCTTTATACGGTGATTATGATTTTGATCACGATTCTGCCTTTCCTTATAGGGATGAGTAATCTCATTTATCTGGCATCGGCGCTAGCTCTGGGCGGCGGCTTTTTGTATTGGAGTTTCGTCCTCTACAAGGGCAACAATCGCAAAGCGCCCATGGCCACCTTCCGCTATTCGATTACCTATCTAATGTTACTGTTCGTAGCTCTGCTGGTAGATCACTATGTGATGCCAGTGACCCATATGGGATAAACCAATGACAAGCGTAATTGCTGAAAAAACACCAGAACAAGTGTCTGGAATTCGCAACACCTTAATCGTCACAGTGGGTCTCATTGCGCTTATTCTAGGCTTGTTTCTATACACCTTTTTGTCGCCAAAAAGCCTCTCCGAGGATGCCCTACGCAACCTCGGCTATTACGGCTTTCCTCAGGCCCGCGAGATTAAGCCCTTCAATCTGACCGACCATCATGGTAATCCGGTGTCTGAACAAGACCTGAAGGGTGAATGCA
>JBKAGC010000442.1:0-1613 GCA_046290215.1 Pseudomonadales bacterium
GAGCTAGCGGAACGGCTGACAAAAATCGCCGGTATGGATAACGCGTTTTTTGCCAACTCCGGCGCCGAGGCCAATGAATGTGCCATCAAGATTGCGCGCCTCTATGGTCGTCAAAAAGGTATTGAAGCACCTACCATCATTGTTGCGGACGCGTCGTTTCACGGCCGAACTCTGGCTACCTTAACGGCTTCCGGCAGTCGCAAAGTTCAGGCTGGGTTTGAACCACTGGTGAATGGTTTTGTCCGCACGCCATTTGATGATCTGGATGCCATTCGCAGCATGAGCAAAAACAAGAACATTGTTGCAGTTATGGTAGAACCAGTTCAGGGTGAAGGTGGCATTCATGTTCCTACAGACGACTATCTTAAGGGGCTGCGAGAGATTTGTGACAGCAATGACTGGCTGCTGTTTTTAGATGAAATCCAAAGTGGTAATGGTCGCACCGGCACCTATTTTAATTACCAGCAAAGCGGCATTACACCAGACCTTGTGACCACCGCCAAAGGTCTTGGTAACGGCATGCCCATTGGCGTTTGCCTGGCAAAAGGTAAAGCCGCCACCGTGTTCTCACCGGGCAATCACGGCTCTACCTTTGGCGGCAACCCACTTGCTTGCGCTGTGGGCAATACCGTGGTCAAAGAAATCATTGATAACAACTTGCCAGAGCGAGCAGCTGAACTTGGTGAGCGTATGCTATCGGCCTTTCAGAGCCGATTGGGTAGCCTGAACAACGTTCGCGATATTCGCGGTCGCGGCTTGATGATTGGTATTGAACTGGATTCCCCTTGTGGCGACCTGGTTCAGCAAGCTTTGGACAAGGGCATATTAATTAACGTCACTGCTGACTCGGTGATTCGTCTGCTGCCACCGCTGATCATCTCGGACGAAGAGGCGGATCAAATAGTCGATATGGTCTCAGAACTGGTCGAGGCGCTGTAGATAGGTCTTTTCTAGTGACCAGGGTTCTGGTCACTAGGAACCAATTTTTAGCAGATCATCAATTGGCATCTTCTTCTCAATGCCAAAGCCTTGCGCGAAGTCCACACCGATTTCCTTCAGTATCTCCAGGATCTCATCGTCCTCCACATACTCAGCGATGGTCTTCTTGCCCATAAAGTGCCCAATCTCATTAATAGACTTCACAACCGCATAGTCACTTGGATTGGTTTTAATGTCCTTAACAAACACCCCGTCGATCTTCAGGTAATCCACCGGCAAGTTCCGCAAATACGAGTAAGACGACAAACCCGTACCAAAATCATCCAGCGAGAATTCAACGCCGATGACCTTCATCTTCTCCATAAACTCGATGGCGTCATCCAGGCTACCAATGGCCGAGGTCTCAGTGATCTCAAAACAGATCTTCGAAGTGGGCAACCTGGTTTCATTAAACTGCTCAAGAACGAACTCCATAAAGTCGTCCTCGGTCAGCGAGTTCCCAGAAATATTAATAGAGAATGCGCCCAGGTCGTCGAGTTTCAGGATGTTGCTGGCAATCCATTTAAACGCGTTCTTAATCACCCAGCGGTCAATAGCGCCCATGCGGTTGTAAGTTTCTGCCGCAACGATAAAGTCCTGCGGCGGCATGGGTTCATTGTTTTCATCCAGCACAG
>JBKAGC010000443.1:0-1604 GCA_046290215.1 Pseudomonadales bacterium
TGGCTTAACCCCAATGCGGCGCACCGCACTATTGGTGGATCCGCCTCTGAATCAAGATATCAGCCACTGGCCAATGGTGGTAGATGTGGATGAGAATTTCTACTTTAAAGCGGATGCTGGCAAACTCTTGTTGTCACCCGCCGATGAAACACCATCGGAACCAATGGACGCACATCCAACTGAATTTGATGTGGCAGTGGCAATCGATAGGGTATGCGCTGCGATTCAACTAGACGTTAAACGGGTCAACCACCAGTGGGCAGGGCTTAGGACCTTTAGCAGTGACAAGAGCCCGGTCATAGGTTTTGATCCTCGTAACCAGGGATTTTTTTGGCTCGCCGGTCAGGGTGGCTATGGCGTGCAAACCGCGCCCGGTGTCGCCCAGCTTGCAAGCGACCTGTTACTGGGCAATAACCCTGACACTGAGCTATCGCCCCTGATCAGTCGCGTTAGTGCAGAGCGCCTGCTTAGCCATTAACGGACTAAGTTAATCCTGGTAGCTAGCTTCCACATCAATCGGCCAATAGGGTTGAGACTTCTTCTGGCGCGGAAACACGCTAATGTCTATGGTCGTCAGTCCTGGCGTGTCTGCCGTGACAATAGCCCCGGCAATATCTTTAAAGCCAGCCCGAAAGTGATTCGAACTTTTTAGCGCGACAATGTGTTTATTCTTGACGTCGATGCCCAGAGCTTCGAAAGGTCCAGAATCGAGGGTCTGACTGCGTTTCGACGCCACAATAATATCTATATCGTCTACTACCAGGCGCGCCATGGTACCCAGATTAATCGGTGCACCCTTGGCCATGGCCTTTAGAATCATGCGGCCATCATGCAAGGCTTTGACATAAGCACTCAAACGTAACGGTGCACCGTGGAGCTCATCTGTTTTACCCCCTAGTTCCACCTCAATGACCGCGCCCACACCTGCCTGGCTCGCTTGCAGGGCAACTGCCGGGTCCACCACAAAACCAAAACAACTGTTTTCAAGCTTTGCCGCCAGCATGGCCCGTAGCAAATGCGTGCCATCGCCCGGGGCACCACCGCCACAGTTATCTGAGGTTTCATTAATCACCACTGGATAGCTGGTTGCTTCTAAAGCTTTGGCAACCGCTTGTTCAGCATCGAGTCGCTCCGGGACAAATCGTTCACGCCACTGCCACAGCTTGCTTGCCAACTGTTTGGCGATTTGCTCTGCCTTTAGCCGCTCGCCCCGGTGCGTTACCACCAGAGTACAACCAACATGGGGAATGTCCGTGTAAGGAAAGCCGTGGAACCAGCTAATATCGATAATCTCAGGGTCGGCCTGCTCTGCCGCAAGCACTTCTTGCAAATACTCGTCACCAATACCACCGAAGGTTGTAGTGGTAGGTAGCAGAATGGGCAATGACTCCACGTGAGTCACTGGCCGAAAGCCCTGCTCTAACATATCGGCAATCAGACCTATGCCCTCATTTGCCCTGAGGTGGAGATCCACATGGGGATACTGGTGGCAAGCAAAGGTGCCATCCAGACTGTCAGCCATGTCCTGGGTGATATTGCCGTGCAAATCAAAAACCGCAGCTATAGGCACGGCCTCGCCCACCAGATGTCTGATGCCGCGGCAC
>JBKAGC010000444.1:0-1593 GCA_046290215.1 Pseudomonadales bacterium
GAAGCAGCCACCCTTTAAAGAAAGCGTAATAGCTCACTAGTCGAGTCGGCCTGCGCGGAAGATATACCGGGGCTCAAACTGATAACCGAAGCTGTGGATTCGTACACTTCACTTAAATGTATTGTTGATAAAAGCGCCGTTGTGAGCTGCGTCAAAAAGGGGACGGACCCCTTTTTCGATCAGAATTTACGGCATCGCGGTCAGGCCCTTTCGAAAAAGGGGTCCGTCCCCTTTTTGATGAGTGCCTTTAAGGAAGTGTACGAATGGTAGAGGAGCGTTCTGTAAGTGGTTGAAGGTGCATTGAGAAGTGTGCTGGACATATCAGAAGTGCGAATGCTGACATGAGTAACGATAAGAGGGGTGAAAAACCCCTCCGCCGAAAGATCAAGGTTTCCTGTCCAACGTTAATCGGGACAGGGTGAGTCGGCCCCTAAGGCGAGGGCGAAAGCCGTAGTCGATGGGAAATCGGTTAAAATTCCGATACCGACTCTTACTGCGATGGGGTGACGGAGAAGGCTAGGCTAGCGCGGCGATGGTTGTCCGCGTTTAAGCGTGTAGGTAGGGGGATTAGGTAAATCCGGTTCCTCGTTAATCTGAGACGTGATGACGATCTCCTGGGGAGACCCTCGAGAGAAGTAGTCGATGCCATACTTCCAGGAAAAACCTCTAAGCTTCAGGTAAGAGTTGACCGTACTGTAAACCGACACAGGTGATCAGGTAGAGAATACCAAGGCGCTTGAGAGAACTTGGGTGAAGGAACTAGGCAAAATGGTACCGTAACTTCGGGAGAAGGTACGCTCCTTTTGGTGATGGCACTTGCTGCTTAAGCTGAGGGGAGTCGAAGTGACCAGGTGGCTGCAACTGTTTATTAAAAACATAGCACTCTGCAAACTCGTGAGAGGAAGTATAGGGTGTGACGCCTGCCCGGTGCCGGAAGGTTAAATGATGGGGTTAGCTTCGGCGACGCTCTTGATTGAAGCCCCGGTAAACGGCGGCCGTAACTATAACGGTCCTAAGGTAGCGAAATTCCTTGTCGGGTAAGTTCCGACCTGCACGAATGGCGTAATGATGGCCACGCTGTCTCCACCCAAGACTCAGTGAAATTGAAATCGCTGTTAAGATGCAGTGTACCCGCGGCTAGACGGAAAGACCCCGTGAACCTTTACTATAGCTTCACAGTGGACTTTGAATTTATTTGTGTAGGATAGGTGGGAGACTTTGAAGTGTTGGCGCTAGCTGGCATGGAGTCGCCCTTGAAATACCACCCTGATAACTTTGAGGTTCTAACTTAGACCCCTTACCGGGGTTGAGGACATTGTGTGGTGGGTAGTTTGACTGGGGCGGTCTCCTCCCAAAGAGTAACGGAGGAGCACGAAGGTACCCTAAGGACGGTCGGAAATCGTCCGCTTAGTGTAATGGCACAAGGGTGCTTGACTGCGAGAGTGACAACTCGAGCAGGTGCGAAAGCAGGTCATAGTGATCCGGTGGTTCTGAATGGAAGGGCCATCGCTCAACGGATAAAAGGTACTCCGGGGATAACAGGCTGATACCGCCCAAGAGTTCACATCGACGGCGGTGTTTGGCACCTCGATG
>JBKAGC010000445.1:0-1584 GCA_046290215.1 Pseudomonadales bacterium
CACGCCGTAGCGTATCTTCGATGGACTCCCCTGGTTCAACAAAACCAGCCAGAGTACTGTACATACCCGGCGGAAAACGATGGTTCCGTGCTAACAGTAATTCATCGCCGCGATGCACCAGCGTGATGATGGAGGGTGACAACCGTGGGTAATAGACAGCAGAACAAGCATCGCAATAAGTGGCCCGGTCTTTCTCATGCACCACAGTCTTTTCACCGCATTTACCGCAATACTGATGGGTACGATACCAATCTAGAACCTGAGTCGCCCGACCAGCAAGGCTGAACATAAAATTGTCAGTCTTGCCGAACAGGCTACGTAGATTAGCAAATTCTCCGGTACTGTCAGCAGACACCTCCACTGCATAACAGTCCACTTCCGCGAAGCTACCGAGGTAATGATCACTCACGACGCCCTTTTGCGGCAGTTCTGATAACGGTTGCCAATGTCCATCGGCACTAAAGGACTGGAAAATATCGGCGCCACGAAACACGAAATACATCTTTTCATGACTGGCAGCTTCCCCGGTTTTGATCACACCGGGAGTGAAGTGATTATTAGGTTCTGGCCAAACAAACATAGGTAGCTCACGTATTTTCTAGCTGGCGCCAAACACTGCCGCCAGATGTTGAATCTAATTGATCTAACCTCGCCTCATGCTCGCTTAACTCATCTAGATTCGCTTTGATTACTTTTAGTCTTGGGCGGTCTGCATCTAACGCCTCTGGTGTCGCCTCAAACGCCACACTGCTAGCTGCTTCTTCACCGCTTAGGCTCAACGCAACCTGACCACCCGTCATAAGCAAATACACATCTGCGAGGATTTCCGCATCGAGCAATGCGCCATGGAGATCTCGCTGGGAGTTATCCACGTTGTAGCGCTTACACAGCGCATCCAGGTTGTTTTTCTGGCCAGGATGTTTTTGCCTGGCGACATCAAGGCTATCAACAACCTGGCAATAGTCTTCTAAGTTGATCTTAGGGTCGATTTTATGGATTTCAGCATTCAGGAACGCCATATCAAAGGGCGCATTGTGAATCACCAACTCCGCGCCTTGCACGAACTCTAAAAAAGGTTGCCAGACTTCTGCAAACACCGGTTTATCCGCAAGAAATTGCGACGTAATACCGTGTACCTCTAACGCACCCTCATCAATATCTCGTTGCGGATTGATGTACTGGTGAAAGTGTTTACGGGTGAGTTTTCGGTCGAGCAACTCCACGCAACCGATTTCGATAATGCGGTGGCCATCGGCAACTTCGAGACCGGTGGTTTCTGTATCAAGTACGATTTGTCGCATGCTGTGCCCGGTTCCCTACTCTGTTGTTGGCAGTTCGTCGATACCGCGATTCGCGAGTGTATCGGCTAGTTCATTTTCCGCATGACCACTGTGCCCTTTGACCCAGTGCCATCTCACATCATGGGTGCTCACCAGTTCATCTAAGGCGCGCCATAAATCATCATTCTTCACGGGTTTTTTCGCCGCAGTGCGCCAGTTGTTTTTTTTCCAGTTGTGAATCCACTCCGTAATACCCTTACGCACATACTGGGAGTCAGTGGTGAGTTCTACCCGACATGGGATA
>JBKAGC010000446.1:0-1565 GCA_046290215.1 Pseudomonadales bacterium
TGGTGGATTTAGATGGCGGCAGCATTGATCCTGGCGATGTTCTGGAATACACCATTACCCTGATTGAAACCGCTGGCCAGACTGCATCCGGTGTAGAAATCACAGACACCCTGGATACCGATCTCACCAGTTTTAACTATCAGGGCACTAGCTGCGGTGGGCCGCCTTCAACCAATTTTAGTTTTGGTGTATTCACCATTAGCAACTTAAGCGTGCCAGCCAGCTCGAGCTGTACCGTGACGTTTCGAGCGACCATTAAATTAAGCGCTGTTGCCGGAACCATGATTGATAACACAGCCGATATTGCCAACGGTAACGGCATTGACGGCCTCGCCACGGCGCCCACACAATTGGTTGCTGGTGCCGCCGCGGGTAATAAGTTGCTCTACCTGGATAACCTGAATACCGGTTCCAGGGAGTTAACCCGGGTACCACCCACCGTGAACACCAGCGTCACCATTAACAACTCGAATCAAACCAGGACGATGTTGTTAAACCCGGTACTCGCTAAGGATCTAGACGTTAGCGCGGGAATCATTCCAGTCAACGTCTGGATTCAAGCCAATACCACCGGCAACTACACGCTACGGGCGCGCATCCGATCTAATTCAACCGGCGATAACGTCCTTATTGGCGAACAAACTCTAAGTAATATCAATTTGCAGGCTGGGCTGGCCAATGCGCAGCTCGTGCCGTTTCAAATTAACGTTGCGAGCCCTATTACCCAATTTGACCAGGGCGAAAACATATCGTTGCAGATTCGCAACAGCAATGGCTCGGCAGGCTCTGTGGTGCTCCATAGTTTCTTACAAAACACTGATTCGACAGTGGGTCTTGCTGCAGAAGATGTGATCAACGTGGACGACATTGCGTTTTACTCCGACGTTGCCCGAACCAACGAAATCGTCACCGGCGTGGACACCATCGAAGCAGGGCAAACCATCTACATTGAAGCTACTGTGAGTGACCCGTTTGGTTTTGCGGATATCACAGACGCCCGGCTAACCTTGATTGATCCGAACCTTGCTAACCAGCTCACTAATGTTGCGATGACCGAGGTGGCCAACACCGCTGCGACGAAAACCTATGTGTATACCTACAATATTCCCGCCGCCGCTTCCATTAGTCCTGGCGTTTGGGTAGCCCAGGTTACTGGCATCGAAGGCACCGAGGGCACCGTCAACCATACCGACGCCGACAGTTTTGAAACCGTCGCGCCAGCGATTGATGTGGATTACACGGTGGATGTGCTAACGGCTGACCCTGGTGACCTGCTCACTTACACCCTCACCATTACCAACGGCGGTGCTGCCACCACCCTGGATATTTCTCAGCCGGTGCCTGTGGGTACTAACAACTTGAATATCACAGCATTGCCGAGTGGTAACAGCAGCGGCTCAAACAGTACGACGCTAGATATTCAAAACATTAACGTCCCCAATGGCACCACGGTAATAACATTTACTGTCAACGTTCTTGGGGGGGCCCAGCCTGGTGATTTGATTGATCACACGATCTCTCTAGACAATATGGGTACTGCAGTAACTGACGTTGCGCCTTCGGTC
>JBKAGC010000447.1:0-1562 GCA_046290215.1 Pseudomonadales bacterium
CAAGTATTTTGAGTACTGGCTGGACTCTGTTGATTACCGTACAGACTTCGAAACACTGGGTGAAAAAGGCTCGTACAACATGATCGGTGACAGCTTCGCCAGTGCTGCAGTTTCACCCTTATCACTGTACAAGTTTTTCAACAGTGAAGGCGGGATGCGAGTGCCGCTGATTTATGCGGCGCCTGATCATGTGGCAATTGATAAAACCGATGCATTTACCTTCGCCACGGACCTGGTTCCAACCATCCTTGATTTGGCGGGGGCCGCCCCGCTACCAAATACCGAGGGTAAATCGGTGTTGCCACTGGTCAAGGGCGAGGCAGAGCGAATCCGTCAACAAACAGATACGGTAGGTTTTGAGTTAGGGGGTAACGCAGCCTTTTTTCAAGGGGACTACAAACTCCTACTAAATCGAGGCCCTGTGGGTGACGATATCTGGCACCTTTACAACATTGTTACGGATCCTACTGAACAAGTAGATCTCAAAGAAGAATTGCCTGAGTTGTTTGCCGAGATGAAAGCAGGCTATCAGACTTATGCTGAAGAACATGGCGTTCTAAGCGTGCCGGAGGGGTATGACCAACGCATGCAAGTGGGTCGAAACATGGCCGCGGTGCTACTGGGCAAGGCTACCCCGTACATACTCGTTGTTAGCTTGATGGCAATAGGTCTGGTGGTACTTTTCATCAGGAGAAAACGTCGTGCTGCGTAAATCGATATATATTCTCGTTGCCCTAACCGTCGCCCTGGCTCAATCTGCCATGGCGGACGCAATTTTAGTGCCTGGGGGCAAGTTTATGATGGGCTCCGAGTCAGGAAAGGATGACGAACGCCCTGTACGTTCAGTGATTGTCAGTAGCTTTCGGCTTGACCGCGCCCCAGTTAGCGTCGAAAACTTCTCCCGTTGGATTAAAACTTCCGGTTACCTTACCGAGGCAGACAAATATGGCTCTGCTGCGGTATTTCATATGGGAAATGGTCGCTGGAGTTTAGTCGCGGGCGCAAACTGGCAGTACCCATTTGGAAAAAACGGTCCACCCGCCCCACTGGATCATCCTGTGACCCAGGTCAGTTGGCACGATGCCGACGCTTATTGCAAAGCACATGATGGCCGGCTGCCAACTGAAGCCGAGTTCGAGTTTGCCGCCAAAGGCGCGGGGCAATATGGCAATCCTGTATATGCCTTTGGGGACAAGGTAGTAAAAGACGGTGATTACCTGGTCAATATTTATAACGGTGAGTTTCCCTTTCGCAACACCGGCGAAGACGGCTACTACTACACTGCTCCCCTCGGCAAAACAGGCATAACGCCACTCGGCTTTACTGACATGGCAGGCAATGTCTGGGAATGGACAGCAGACTGGTATGGACCATACGACGGAGAATCACCGCGCACAGAGAAAGCCTTACGGGGCGGCTCGTTTCTTTGTGATGAGGATGTTTGCCATGGCTATAGAACCACGGGGCGCACCCATTCCACACCGGACTCCAGTTTAATCCACACGGGATTTCGTTGCGCCTACGATCACTTTGATGAGGACCCTGCCCTATGACTTCAAGAC
>JBKAGC010000448.1:0-1552 GCA_046290215.1 Pseudomonadales bacterium
TCTCCTGGTAACCGTTCGACCCTTCTCGGTTGAGGGAGGGCACTGGTTTTGCGTCACCATGTTTCCATGGTTTTGCCTTTATCTGGTACGCCAATGGCGCAATGTCGAGGGGAAATTGTAATGATATTTGTGCCGCACAAAAGGTTTCTGCGGCTGAGTTCTGAACCGTTGGTCTTAGAAGTGATGACGAATTTTTGACGATATCGGCAAAGCGAACTCAATCAACCAAATTTGTTAGTCTAGCGTCATGATAAGTCGCAATAGTTATGGTTGGTTGTTAGCGGTGGTGGCGCTCTTGTTCCTGGGCGCATTGCTTGCTGTGTTTATGGATCGCGATGATCCTATGGCATTTATTGAGGATGACCCTGACGTGCGCAATCATCCGAATTATCCCGTACGTGTTACAGATATCGGTCACCTCGAAAACGATGTCATTGTTGAGCGCAATATTAAGATCCGCGTTCGGGATGATATTCCATTGTCAGCGAATGTGTTTCGACCGAAAACGCCCGGTGCATACCCGGTCATTATGGCTTTCACTGCATATGATAAAAACAAAGGCCCTGACCAGTATCCAAAGTTACTTCGCCATAGCTTAAAACCCGAGTTTGATCTGGGTACTTTCAAGATCAGCCCCTGGACTTCCTGGGAAGGGCCTGATCCCGCTTACTGGGTGCCGCAGGGTTATGTGGTGGTGTATGTGGATGCCCGGGGCTTTGCCTTATCTAAAGGCTCACCCCACACGTTATCCCGGCAAGATCGTGATGACTTCTATGATGCGATTACCTGGGCGGGGGAGCAGTCCTTTAGTAACGGTAATGTGGGTTTAAGCGGAGTTTCTTATCTGGCAATTTCGCAATGGGTCGCTGCCAGCGGTAACCCGCCAAACTTGAAGGCCATCATGCCCTGGGAAGGTCAATCTGACAGTTTTCGCGAGGTGCTGTATCACGGTGGCATTCCTGAAGTCGCATTTACCAGCTTTTGGTTGCGCAAGATGCGCGCGGGTGCCAATGGCAATCCACTGCCTCCGCCGGCGATATTTGAGTTTGCGCATCAGCGACCTGAGTTGATGCGGCGAGTGCAGCAACGCCCGGTCACTCGCTCGGGTATTGAGTTAGATCAAATCATAGTGCCCGCATTGATTGCGGCCACCTGGTCTGATCATGTTTTGCATAGCAGGGGTTCATTTGAAGGCTATAAGCGGATTGCCTCTGAGCAAAAGTGGCTCTACATCCATGGCAGGCAAAAGTGGCAGGTTTATTACAGTGCTGAAGCTCTGGCTACACAAAAGGCGTTCTTTGATTACTTCCTTAAAGGTGTTGATAACGGTTATGCGCAAACTCCCCCGGTTCGTTTGGAAGTCAGAGAGTCGTTAAACCAATACACTGTCCGCTACGCTGACGACTGGCCGTTGCCGAATACCCGGTACAAGGAACTTTATCTTCACGCAGACTCGGCAGAACTAAGCCACCAACAGGAAAATGAAGCCGCGGTAGTGAACTATCATAGTACGGAGGGCGCGGCTGTCTTTACCTACCAATTCCAAGGGGAT
>JBKAGC010000449.1:0-1537 GCA_046290215.1 Pseudomonadales bacterium
GGGGATGCGTTGTAAAATCCATGGGTCGGGGCTGATTTCCTTAACAACGGAGCTTCTTTATAGTACACCTCATCTTTATGTAACAGGAGCCCTGTCTTGCAGGTGTCAAAATGGGCGGCCGCCCTTATAGGAATTATCTTCGCTACCGGGTCAGCTGTAGCTGAAACCGTTCAATCGCAAAAAACTACGGATCAATTATTGCCGGAAGTACACTTCCTAATTCCTGCAGGACCTGGTGGTGGTTGGGATGGTACTGCTCGCGGTGTTGGCATGGCTTTAAATCAGTCGGGCCTGGTGAGCGATGTCTCCTATGAAAACTTAAGTGGTGGTGGCGGTGGTCGTGCTATTGCCAAGCTCATAGAAACCAAAAGTCGTCAGCAAAACACGTTGTTGATCAACTCAACGCCAATTGTTGTGCGCTCTTTACAGAAAATCTTCCCACAATCGTTTCGCGATTTGGAGCCCATTGCCAGCGTGATTGCGGATTACAGCGCTTTTGTCGTGAGCAAAGATTCGCCGATTAAAAACTTTGCTGATGCTGCTGCAAAATTTAAGGCGGATCCACGCGCCATCAAAGCGTCTGGCGGATCAGTGCGTGGTAGCACTGATCACTTTATATTAGCTCGTGCCCTGGAGATTGCCGGCGGCAAACCTCGAGCCTTAACTTATGTACCCTACGATGGCGGTGGCAAAGCCATGGCAGGCTTGTTAACAGGTGAAACTCAAATCCTCTCAACAGGGCTATCTGAGGCAATTGATATGGCGCGCGCTGGGGAAGTGCGCATCATTGCCATCACCGCGCCGCAGCGACTGCCAGAACTACCGGAAGCACCCACGTTGGTAGAACAAAACATTGATCTGACATTTGCTAACTGGCGAGGCTTTTTTGCGGCCCCGGATTTGCCCGAAGCGCAATATGCAGCGATGCGTCATACCATTGCCCAGGTGATTGCCACGGACGCATTCGAAGAAGTCCGAGCGCGCAACGGTTGGAGTTTACTGCACTATGAGGGCAAAGCATTTTATCAGTTTCTTGAAAACCAGGAACGAGAAATCTATAGCTTGATGACCAAACTCGGCTTTCTCAGGAAGAACCCCTAGGCCATGAAAAGACTGCTTGAGTTTGCGACGAATCAGCGTCTCGTTGGGTTGGCGTGTCTGTTATTGGCGGCGACTTACGTACACTTTATCGAACACATTCCGCTGGATTTTTGGAGCGAAACCGAGCCATTTAACGCCCGCAGCATGCCCTACCTTTATGGCTACAGCGCGATGATCATTGCCACCTTGTTAATTCTGGTGCCGGGCAAGTCATTCAATTGGTCCAGGTTACAAGGGTTGAACTATGCAGCGGGTTTGTCCCTGCTGGCACTGCTGGTCTTTTACGCACTGGCAATTGATTATCTCGGCTTTATTGCCACCACCAGTTTGTTTTTGTTCGCTGGTTTTGTGGTATTGGGTGAGCGTCATTTGCTGAAGGCCATTGGCATCGCCCTCGGGATTAGTCTGGTGTTCTACTTTGGTTTGTCGGCACTGG
>JBKAGC010000450.1:0-1503 GCA_046290215.1 Pseudomonadales bacterium
CAATCGATACCCAGGAAATGCTCAGGTGACGTCGTCTTCATGCGTGTGTCTTATTATCCACAGAGCGGTTTCATGTATGATCAAAGCTCGAACCCGCAATCAAAGGTGCATTATGTCGCAAGCAAATGCGCAAGAACATTCCTCAAAACCACAGTTCACGAAAGAACAAATTAGAGCCAGACGCAAACGCGACTGCGCACTGGGCTATCGCATTCTCGCCGCCCAGCGCTGGGGCGATACAGGCGACGGCCACATTAGCGCCCGGGACCCAGAACGAACCGATTGCTTTTGGATGCTGCGATATGGCGTTTCATACCATGAAGCAACCGTATCTGATCTTGTCCTGGTGAACCCTGACGGCGAACTGGAAGAAGGCGAGGGTTTCGTTAATATCGCTGGCTACTACATTCACCAACCAATCTTGGCCAGCCGCCCGGATGCCGTCAGTGCGGTGCATGTTCATACCGGTTGGGGCACCCCTTTTTCAGCCGAGGCCAGGCTGTTCGAACCCATCACCCAGGAGTCCTGCATCTTTTTTGAGGATCACGCGCTGTTTGATGATGATGAAGTCCAAGTACAAAGTGTCGCAGCCGGCCAGCGAATTGCTGATGCCCTGGGCAGTAACCGCGCCATTATTCTCCGCAATCATGGTTTACTCACCACCGGCGACAGTGTCTCTGAAGCTGTCGGGAGCTTTGTCACCATGGAGCGGGTTGCTGAATCGCATATGAAGGTGCGCAATGCCAAACCTATTTCTGCGGAGGCCGCCCGGTTCGCAAAACAAGATCTGCTGCGACTGGGTGCCGGAAGAAGCGCGTTTGCAGCGTTAACTCGTCGTCATATCGGTGACCCAGAAACCGTGGTTTGTTAAATTAGCAAATACTCTAACAACTGCTCTTACCCTCAAGAACACAAATAATAAGGATGCTAGCCATGCGCGCCCCAATTTTTGCCATTAGTTTGCTTGCCGCAAGCGTGAGTTTTGCGGACAGCACTGCCCAGTTTGAAGAACCTGGTACAGTGCTCGCCAGTGAATTTCTCCCTGCCAGCTTGATCTCTGGCCCAAACCACACGGTTTCTTCCGAGGCCAGTAGTAACGGCTTTCAGAACACTTACACAGTGAATTCCAAGTACGGTGCATTCACCACCACCGGTGTGGCCGGTGTCAAAAAGACGGTGACCGAAGTAGATGCTTTAACTTACCTGGAAGCCGCTTCCCGTGCTGATGTTTTTGTTGAGGCGCTACGGGACGCCGGCGTTGAAACCGCCAGCGCGATTGCCGGCGCATTTACCTCACCTGTGAAGACAGTCCAGGGGATTCCTGATGGGGTTGGCAGAGTCTTTGAAGGCGCCAAGCGCGGCTTTGGCATTACCCGCCGTTTACTTCGCGGCGGCAAGTCTGACGAAAACGGTATTGATCCAAAAGACTTTCGTGAACTCAACTACTTACTTGGCAATAGTGAAAGAGCCCCGCAGGCAATCATAACTTTGAGGTCGGGGTAT
>JBKAGC010000451.1:0-1500 GCA_046290215.1 Pseudomonadales bacterium
TTGTGCATCCGGGGTCTGTCATGGTTCCGTTCGCGCCAGAGAAGCAACCAATGTCGCGCAGAATGAATATGTCATTTGGGCCCGTCGTGATCGGCACCGTGCCGCGTATAACACGCTGTTAACCGACGAGTCGAAGTCTATTGCCCGTAAGATGGGTTTGAAGAATGCACATGAAGCTGATGTGTGTCTCGATTGCCATGCTGATAATGTTGCCGAAGAGAACCGCGGTGAGCGCTTTCAAATCAATGACGGGGTAGGTTGCGAGGCCTGTCACGGTGGTTCCGAAACTTATATTTCCACGCACGTCGATGACGCAGCTACACATGCCTCCAATATTGAAGATGGTTTGTACCCAACCGATGACCCAAGAGCCAGGGCCAAGCTCTGTCTTTCTTGCCACCTGGGTACCGCGGATAAAATGGCCACTCACGACATTATGGGGGCAGGTCACCCACGGATCTCATTTGAACTAGATACCTTTGGTTGGCTGCAACCAGCGCATTATGTTCTCGATGATGATTACACGGCTCGCGGTAAATGGGCAGGCAGCAGCGCTGACGTCTGGTCTGTGGGACAGGTTGAAGCCGCACGGCAGACACTAGGGTTGATCAAAACCCGTTTGAACACGGGCGGATTGTTTCCAGAGTTAGCCTTATTCGATTGTCATGCTTGCCATACACCCATGTCTGAGCAGGGCTGGGCGAAAGGCGGTTCAGCATTACCGGCAGGTAGTGTGCGGCTCAACGATGCAAACTTTGTGATGCTGTTCGCAATCGCAAACACCATGGATCGCGGCATTGAGTCGCAACTTCGTAGCGGCATGAACCGGCTGCATAAGGGCGTAAACAAAGGCCAGAATGTTGATGGCGTGATATCCCAGCTAATGGCTCAGCTCGATGCTCTGGATGCAAAATTAGATAATGGCGCGGTGCTCGCTCGTTCCGAAGATTTGATTCAGTCGATCTTAAGCACAACCACCAAAAGCCAAATGATTGATTATGTCAGTGCCGAGCAAGCGGTCATGGCAGTAGATATGCTGTTGTCTGCTACTGGCAAGCGCAATGGTCATGCTGACTGGCTAAACCGGGCTTATGATAGCCTGGCGGACGAAGACAAATTCGATTCTCGCCGATTTAGCCGGGTGCTGCGCGCCTATAAAGGTTAATTGTCGGCCTGAACTGGTATCCTTGGCAGACTAGTACCCGATCAGGCCTATCGTTTGCTGTCCGTTGTTGTTCCCACATTTAATGAAGCTGGTAATCTACCAGGACTTGCCGATGCACTAAAGAATCAGCTCGTAGATGTTGAGTACGAGTTGCTTATTGCTGATGATCGTTCCGAAGATGGCACCGCGGACGTTGTGCTTTCGCTGCAGGCGCATCATCCCATCAGGTTGATTCAGGCGGGTGATCGTCCTCGTGACCTTTCCCTATCCGTGTTAGACGGTTTACAGCACTCAAAGTATGACGTGGTGCTTGTGATGGATGCGGACCTTTCACA
>JBKAGC010000452.1:0-1485 GCA_046290215.1 Pseudomonadales bacterium
AGTCAATGAGCTCATGGACGGTTTTTAGAGTTAAGGGGTCTGCCTCACAGATTTCTCGCGCTAGTTTTTCACAATGACCCAGTAATGCTTCTGGGGCCACCACGCGATTCAGCAAACCCCAGCGTTCTGCTGTCTCGGCATCCAGGTAGTTGGCGGAAAAGGACAATTCTTTGGCCCGCGACACGCCGATCAAAGTACTCAATTTTTGCGATAAGCCCCAGCCTGGCACCACACCCATGCGCACGTGGGTATCGGCAAATGCGGCGTTGCTGGAACCAATCAAGATGTCGCACATTAGGGCGATCTCAAAGCCGCCGGTGACGGCAAAGCCGTTGATCGCGCCAATAATTGGCTTGCCTACTTCTCGAACTGCACCATGGACATCCACCGCTGGTTTACTAAAGCCTTCCTGGCCAAGTTCCTTGAGATCGAGCCCGGCGCAGAATGCCCGTCCCGCACCCGTGAGGATGATGACCCGGGTGGCATCGTCGTCTTTAAGCCGGGTAAAAGTCTCGGCAATACCCTGGCGTAAATCATAAGAGAGGGCGTTGAGCTGTTTGGGGCGATTCAGGGTGACGGTGGTTACCCCGTCCTGGGTGTTGGTGGTGATCACGCTCATGGTATGTGTTTCGCTGCCTTAAGTTCCGGTGTCCTGCAGCATGGGGGATTAGCCGACTTTTTTCGACTGCCCGCCATCCACAGGTAAGTTTATGCCGGTAATAAAACCAGCCTCATCGCTCGCCAGAAAGAGCGCTGCCTGGGCCACATCCCAGGGCGAGCCCATTTGTTGTTTTAGCGGAACCATCTTATTTCGTTGGGCAATCAAGGCGTCACGGTCCACACCACGACTCACAGAAAGACCTTCAATTGCCATAGGGGTGTTGATTAGCCCGGGTAAAATACAGTTGGCGCGAATGCCAAAGCGCGCGTTGGCCATGGCCAGATTTTCTGTCAATGCCATAACACCCGCCTTGGATGTTTTATAGGCCACCATATTGGTGGCAGCAATGGCGGCGAGAGACGAGATGTTCAAAATCACCCCCGATTCCTGTTCTCGCATTGACGGCAAGACGTGTTTGCTGGTGAGCATCATGCTGGTGAGGTTGACGTCCATAATGCGCTGCCAGTGCTGCAGGGAAATACGGCCAACACTATTATCCCCGGCGCCAATGCCGACGTTGTTGTGCAAGATATCAACCCTGCCCAGTGCTGCAACGCATTGCCTGGCCATCTGCTCGCAGTCATCTTCACTGGTGACATCCATAGCGAAAGTTTCGCAGTGGCCACCTTCAGCCTTTATCATCTCTGCGGTGTCCTGAAGGCTGTTTGCATCACGATCGGTGGCGAATATCCGCGCGCCATGACGGGCAAACAAAAGCGCCGTGGCGCGGCCGTTGCCGAGCCCAACACCGGGCGTTTGGCCGGCACCGGTGACAATGGCGACCTTGCCATCAAGTCGGGTGGGTATGGGGTGAGGAGCATTAT
>JBKAGC010000453.1:0-1480 GCA_046290215.1 Pseudomonadales bacterium
CCAAGTTCCTGATTTATCCGAAAAGCGGCATCGGGGTTTTTGTTGCCACCGTGGGAACTGCTGGGCGAGAAACGCCGGGTAATGCTGCTCGACGATCCGGTAGAGCAGTATAGTACCGGCCCTCGAATTTCTCAGTATCTGAAAGCTGTTGCTCACTGAACTGATAGTCTTTGGCGCCTCGAAACCTATTCTCAAAATCATCTATTGCGGCGGTTGCAGTAAATGGTGGTTGTCCCAGGTAAGTTCTACCAGCAGTTCCCACGGTGGCAACAAAAACCCCGATGCCGCTTTTCGGATAAATCAGGAACTTGGATATAAAGGTTTCTGTGCCGCCTGAGTGGCCATATTTGGTAATGCCGTTCCAGTGATCGATGGTATGGTTCTCATCCCTTTCGTAAATCCAGAAGTCCAGGCCCACACCTGAATAAGGGTTCTCGCTTTCCTGAACCGAGGTCATCTGCTCCCAGGTTGCCGGCTGTAATACCTCAGGTGCCTGATTGATCACTCCCTGCATGAATAGCGCCATATCGTGCGCGGTATAAAACACTCCACCAGAACCCAGGTAGGCTGGCGCTTTATAGTAGAACTCCTGGTGATTGATAGTTCCGTCTGAAGATATGGCATGCTCCCTGGCAATGG
This sequence comes from Pseudomonadales bacterium, assembly GCA_046290215.1. Classification (GTDB taxonomy): domain Bacteria; phylum Pseudomonadota; class Gammaproteobacteria; order Pseudomonadales; family Azotimanducaceae; genus JAHRVQ01. Next base: position 640 of record JBKAGC010000453.1, read on the forward strand.
TGTCGAACGGCAAGCCCTCGGGCGTCTCGATATAGCTGTTGGACATGCCTAAATTAGAGAAGAGGTGTTCGGTGAGATGCTCTCTGAATGTCAGGCCAGTAACGTCTTCAAGCAGTACGCCCAGTATGCCCATACCGTAATTTGAGTACTGGATGCGCTGCCCCGGAGGGGCTACCTGGTGATGCTTGAATTTTTCGAGATAGTCCTCCGTCGCCAGTTCGCTATCCACCTCTCTCATCAGGGTGTTGCGAAACCGCTCCTCGTGACCACCCATATGGGTTAGCAGGTGCCTGACGGTTACGGTTCCCAGAGACTCGTCGATTTGCACTCTTTCCAGATAGTCATTAACACTCTGATCAAGGTCGATATTGCGGTTCTCTACTTCCTGCATGATTGCAATCGCAGTCATGACCTTGCTGGTGGAGCCACTTCTGAACGGGGTCGAGAAAGCATCCGCCTGGACATCGTTAAAGTAGTCTGCGAAGCCAAAGCCCCCTTCGTAGAGGATCTGATCACGTGTCACTATTGAGACCACGCCGCCCACATAGGCGTCGGCTTCAAGATTTGAAGTAAAAAGTTCGACGGCCCACTGTTCGGCGGCAACAGCATCGAGTTCTGTTACCCAGTCTTCAATCTGTTCAGCAGAAAATACCGCTAGCGAGTAACTCAGCAGTGGCACATTGAGTAGCCAAACAATTGCTTTCTTAATCATCTATTGAGCGCATTCAAAATGCCGGTCGGCTTTTTCGGATAGGCCTGGCTTGTACGTACATAGGAAATATAAAAGGTATATACAATCCAAGGATTCAGCAAATTCTTTGGAATCCTGACTCGTTAGATG
>JBKAGC010000454.1:0-1468 GCA_046290215.1 Pseudomonadales bacterium
TCACGATAAGCTAAAGATAAACCGTTAGTACTAGTACCGCCGTGGACCAGAGGTTGGTTAAAACAATCTTCTGGTTTAACGCTTCCCAGTTTGCGACCAATCCGTTCACACAGGTCACGAACTGCAGCGGCGGCAACATCAGGGTCAAACTCTGTGGCGCTGTCAGTCATACCAGGAGCGTTATCTTCTGGCTCGCTATCATCCGTGGGTACTGGGGTTTGCTCAGTTTCAGTTCGATGATCGGTGGTGTCCGCTGAGGGCTCTTCCTTCGCTGAAGGCTCTTGTTTAACTGCCGCTGAGGGCTCTTCCTTCGCTGAAGGCTCTTGTTTATCTTCCGCTGAAGGCTTCTGTTTAACTTCCGCTGAGGGCTCTTGTTCATCTTCCGCTGAAGGCTCCTGTTTAACTTCCGCTGAAGGCTCTTCCATATCCCCGTCTGGTTTTGGCGGGCTTGCTGCGGCACTGGATTTGGCGTCTTCTGCCCCGGATTCAGCCGGCTGCTGCGGCTGATTCACGCAGCTAGCCAGAATCAGGCTCGCCACCAGAAGCAATCCTGCCTGAGACAGGGTTTTATCAATTACCTTCATAAACAATTTGCCATTGCCCGTTTTCTTGCTCGCGCCAGAGCATTTGCTTCCAGCCTCGCCAGTTATAGTTGCTGCTGCGATATCTTTGATAGTAGCGCACGGTCACCAGATCAGGGTGTTCTGGATGTGCGATAGCGCTAAGTTTACTGAGCTCAACCTTGATCCAATCTTTGCGGCCATTGATCCGTCGCTTATAGCGTTGCCAGGCTGAAAGGTTGCGCCGCAGATCCGTAAACTCAAGCGCGTAGTGACTGAAGTAGCGGTCGTGATCCAGCGACTCCCAGTCTTGATGCCATTGCTCTAGCGCGGTGAGGAAGGTTTGATAGTTCGAAGGCTGCTCTTCTACCCAGGTAAGCGATTCGGCCAACACTACCATGGTTTCTTGCGGCGAGATGAGGGGTTTGAGTAAGCCCAACGTCGTGTTATCCACCACCACGCAGCCATCACTATCCAATAAGGGCCGGCTTGAAACACCTTTGGGTAAGCCGTGTAGCCAGATTCCGCTGCCAGTACGCCCTTCCAGCAGGTCAAATGCACTGGGGTAGTTCACCGGAAAAGCACCGTCGCCATATTTAGAGTCAAGTTGCCGATCCGCTAAATAACTGGTGACGTGATAAACCCCCACCGGCGTCCGTAAGTCTCCTTCTTTGCGCTTGCCGTAGCCCTTTTTCCCAAGTGAAACAGGTATGGCGACCGGCTGGGCAAACTGCCCCGGGGCTTGTTGCTCCAGCAAGTACATAGCGCCCTGGTCTAGATCAACCCAAACCAACCTTGGTAGATCTTCGCTAAAATAGATCACCCCTTTCGGTAAACCAAGCTTTTGGGGTGCCAGATCCAGACTTTGCCGGTCGACTGTCCGAGCGCCGAGTGCTGACGCGTGACTC
>JBKAGC010000455.1:0-1448 GCA_046290215.1 Pseudomonadales bacterium
GGAGTTCCTCGGCAACCTGATTCTGCTCATTGTGGGTGGTAATGACACAACCCGCAACAGCATCACCGGCGGAGTTCTGGCACTAAATGAAAATCCTGCGGAGTACGAGAAGCTTAAGGCCAATCCAAAACTGATTCCCAACATGGTGGCGGAAATCATTCGCTGGCAAACACCTCTCGCCTATATGCGCCGTACGGCCAATGAGGACACTATCCTAGGCGGTAAACAAATTAAGAAAGGTGACCGCATCCTCATGTGGTATGTGTCTGGCAATCGCGATGGCGAAATGATTGATAGACCCGATGAGTTCATCATCGACCGCGCCAACGCCCGTCGTCACCTATCGTTTGGTTTCGGCATTCATCGTTGTATGGGTAACCGACTTGCCGAGATGCAATTGCGAATTGTCTGGGAAGAAATCCTAAAGCGTTTCGACAAGGTGGAAGTGGTTGGCGAACCAGTTCGAGTCTTGTCTTCATTTGTTAAGGGTTACTCTGAACTACCGGTCCGGGTTCACCCTAAATAAAAACATCCCGGCTTTATGATCGCCGGGACTGATCGCAAATGCCGCGCTGCTTAAAAAGAGCGCGGCATTTTTAATACATGCTCACCAATAAAGCTCAAGATTAAATTCGTTGAAATCGGTGCAATCTGATACAGACGCGTTTCGCGGAACTTCCGCTCTATGTGGTATTCCTTGGCAAAGGCAAAACCGCCATGGGTTTGCATGCACACATCCCCTGCTCGCCAGGATGCCTCTGAAGCCAACATCTTCGCCATGTTAGCCTCGGCACCGGCGCCTTCACCTGAATCAAACAAGCGCGCCGCCTTCTCTACCATCAATGAAGCCGCTTCAACCTCAGCATAGCAACGGGCAATGGGAAACTGCACACCCTGGTTTTGCCCAATTGGGCGACCAAACACCACACGATCACGGGCGTATGCGCTAGCCTTATCAATGAAGTAATGGCCATCGCCCACGCACTCCGCAGCAATTAAGATGCGCTCGGCGTTCATGCCATCTAAAATTACCTTAAAGCCCTCGCCTTCTTTGCCAAGTAATGAACTCGCCGGAATTGGCACATCATCAAAGAACAGTTCGCAAGAGTGGTGATTGATCATGGACTCAATAGGCTGAATGGCCAGGCCGTTTTTCTGGGCTTGTTTAACATCAATCAGAAACGCGGACAAACCTTCGGTTTTCTTTGCAACCTGATCACGGGGCGTTGTCCTTGCCAACAACACCATCAAGTCGCTATGTTCAATTCTCGAAATCCAGACTTTCTGGCCACTAACAATGTAGTGATCACCGTCACGCCGGGCATTGGTTTTAAGGCTGGTAGTATCCGTGCCTGTGGTGGGCTCGGTAACACCGAAACTCTGCAGTCTGAGTTCCCCCGCAGCGATTTTTGGTAAATATTCAGACTTTTGCTCATCACTGCCATGGC
>JBKAGC010000456.1:0-1442 GCA_046290215.1 Pseudomonadales bacterium
GCTGATGAAGCCTGGAAACGTAGGCGCACGGAATATCTGCGGCAGTTGACCGAAGAAGGCATTAAGGAACGCTGGCCTGATGGCGAGACCCCAGCGGTACGCGCCTTGATTGAAAAAGAACTCGCGTTAATTGCCGAGCTCAAGTACGAGTATTACTTCCTCACGGTTTTTGATGTGGTGCACTTTGCCCGTAGCCAGCAGATTCTTTGCCAGGGCCGCGGCTCTGCGGCCAACAGTGCCGTGTGCTACTGCTTGAAAATTACCGAGGTCGACCCATCGCGAATGAGCTTACTGTTCGAGCGATTTATCTCTAAAGAACGGGATGAGCCACCTGATATTGATGTGGATTTTGAACATGAGCGCCGCGAAGAGGTCATTCAATACATCTACAAAAAGTATGGTCGTGACCGGGCAGCAATTGCTGCAACAGTCGTGACCTATCGGCCTAAAAGTGCGGTACGAGATGTGGGCAAGGCGCTGGGTATGGACTTACAACTCGTGGACCACCTTGCCAAGTCCTTATCCTGGTGGGATAAACGTGATGTCCTTCTGGCCCGGTTTGAGGAGGCTGGCATAAATCCCAGAAGCCCGGTGATTGGCCAGTTTATGGTGCTCGTGCAAGAAATCCTGGGCTTTCCCAGGCACCTTTCGCAACATGTGGGCGGCTTTGTTATTTCGCGCGGGCCCCTCTCCCATCTGGTGCCGGTAGAAAATGCTGCCATGACTGATCGGACCATTATCCAATGGGACAAGGACGATCTCGAATCTTTAGGTTTACTTAAAGTGGATGTGCTTGCACTTGGCATGCTCACGGCCATTCGCAAAAGCCTCGATATGATTAATGAATATCGGGGGTATGGCTCTGGTCATAGCTCCGGTCATGGCAAGCACAGAACAAAGCTGGGTATTCATAACATCCCGGCAGAAGACCCTTTGACCTATCAAATGCTGCAAGCTGGCGATAGCCTCGGCGTGTTTCAGGTGGAGTCCCGGGCCCAGATGTCCATGTTGCCAAGATTAAAGCCAAAGAACTTTTACGATCTGGTGATTGAAGTGGCTATTGTTCGCCCAGGGCCAATTCAGGGCAACATGGTGCACCCCTACCTAAAGCGCCGTAATGGTGAAGAAGCTGTCACCTATGCTAACGATGAAGTCCGCGCGGTACTGGAAAGAACCCTTGGCGTACCCATATTCCAAGAGCAGGTCATCAAACTTGCAGTGGTTGCTGCCGGTTTTACCCCGGGCGAAGCAGATCAATTGCGGCGTGCCATGGCCGCCTGGAAGCGCAAAGGCGGGCTTGATGTATTCCAGCAAAAACTGGTCAACGGCATGTTAGAACGGGGGCCGCCGTTCACCCCCGTGGGTCGCTTCCGGGGGCAGCGGCTGCTCGACGGGTCGCTCGTCGACAACGTGCCCGCCGACGCAGCCGAGCGCGGCCACGG
>JBKAGC010000457.1:0-1424 GCA_046290215.1 Pseudomonadales bacterium
CTCATGAACAGGGTCCCCCTTTCGTCAGTCTTTTGATCATATCTTTTTATTAATGGGGAGGTTTTGAAGAATTCACGTGCATGGGTCTCTTCCTCCCATACCTGAAGCAGCGCATAAACGGACCAGTCAGGAAAGGGATTGAAGCCGAGGCCCTTACCCGTGCCCAACAGCTTGTAGAAGGACATCCCATTTATATTTTTGAGGTGGGCGTGGGCAAACTGCATCATGGTAAAGGCCCAGATCTTGGAAAGTAGTGACTTGTATCTGAATAAGGTGAGTGTTGTAATCTGTGTACTCATGCGCTGTGCAAAGCTACCTGATTAACCTTTTTGTGCGAATGATGTTTCAGCCGAATGGCTAAATCTCAGGCTCCTGCTGACTCAGGCAGTGGAAGCTGCCCAGACCCCAGATGATATCCGTAGAGTCGATGCCAACAACCGCCCTGTCGGAGAATAATTTACCAAGTGTGTCGAGTGCTTCCTGGTCTTTGGCGTCGTCGCGATAGGTGGGGACGATCACGTACTTATTGGAAATGTAAAAGTTGGCGTAAGAGGCAGGCAAGCGCTGATCGCGGTAGATCACGGGTTTGGGCATCGGTATTTCTACCACGTTCAGAGGTTTATCACCGATACGTAATGCTTTCAGGGTCTTGAGGTTTTCCTGAAGGGGAAAATGATTGAAGTCCTTTTTGTTGGGCTCTACCACGGTTACCACCGTATCGGCATTTACAAACCTGGTGATATCATCGATATGTCCATCTGTATCATCCCCTTCAATGCCGTCACCCAGCCACCAGATGGTGTCCACCCCGTAGTATTCTATCAGGTATTGCTCAATCTGTTGTTGGTTCAAATGGGGATTCCTGTTTTTGTTGAGCAGGCAGGAGGTCGTGGTCAGGACTACACCCTCTCCATTGAAATCTACCGATCCACCTTCCATCACGATGCCGGGGGAGAAGGTCTTCAGTCCCAGTTTTTTGCTAATCAATCCGGGAATCCTGTTGTCCAGGTCAAAAGGTGGGTATTTGCCTCCCCAGGCGTTGTAACCCCAGTTGATGATGGCTTTCTCCCTGGTTTTTGGATGGACCAGGAAAGCAGGTCCGTGGTCTCTGCACCAGGCATCGTTGGTTGGGTGGTGATGGAATACGATCTGGTCAAGGTTGGCCCCAGATTTGTTCAGCTTTTCGATGGCGAATTTCTCCATCGCCAGATCACTGACATTGATGCAGACCTTTTCTCCTTCCGCCACCAGTTTGATGAATTCACAATAGGGAGAGTAGATCTCTTCAATTTTCCCGGGCCATGAGTCTTTGTTGTGTGGCCAGCTGAGCCAGGTGGCTTTGTGGGGGTACCATTCTGCAGGAAAGGTGAATCCGGCAGCTTTCGGAGTCTGCTCACTCATCGATAAACCGTTTTTCTATGGGG
>JBKAGC010000458.1:0-1415 GCA_046290215.1 Pseudomonadales bacterium
CTATCACAACCCAGTGTGGGCTCGTTATCGCTTAAGGTGCCCAGTGCAACTGCGGTACATGAGTCTGGTGCACCGGGATTGAATATGGGATCTGAAGGCGTCCAGATCTCATCCTCGCGGCAATAGAAGCAATAACCCGGCTTTTGATCATCTAAAAACGAACCTTCTTGACAGCCTGCGCCTTGGGTTTCATAAGTCGCCACGGTTGTTTCGATATCCCCGGCGCATAGACCCAGGACCGGTTGAATGTCGCCCGGGCAATCTGGCGTCGTGGCATTGGCGGCGATGTTGCTGTAGTTTTTGCGACAGATACCGGTCTGGTTAAAGCTCACTAACGGATCGTGGGTCGGATGAGTATCAGGGCAACCATAGTACTTGCCACCGCTGATAAATGCGGTGACTTCCCCGTCCACATAGGGCACATCAATGCAAACATCTTCGCAAATTGCCGGGGGTTTGACACAGATACCAAATTCGCAGATCTCTGGTTGAGGCGTACACACTTCCTCACAAACCCGGGTGGTTTTGTTTTCACCGACCACCACCATTTTTGACAGGCTGGGTGCTTTCTTACAGGAAGCGCCGCCGTTAAATGGATCGAATACAAGCTCGCGGTCGCTACCACAGCTTAAACATTCGTTACCAACGAGCGTACCGCTGCTACAGGTGGCCTCCACGGGTATGACGATAGTTTCAATGCAGCTCTGGGTAATGGAGTTAAATGCACTGCCGGCGGGGCAAGACTCGTGGCAAACGCCACTTAAGAAATCAAATTGGGTGTTTGCGGGGCACTGCGGCGCGATTGTGGCCAGGCCTAGTTCGACGGGTTCAGATACGTCGGTGTCATCCACACACACGGCTTCACCTTGAAACAGACTGACAGTGGTACTTGCCGCGACGTCGAAATTGCCAGGACAGGTGTAGCAAGCGCCCTCAAAGCCAAATTCATCTTCCGAGCAGAAAATGTCGGTTTCCAGGTTGCCCACCCGGGTGGCCGTGCCGAAGGTGGCAATAAAGGATTCGCTCGCCTCGAGGCTCACCGGGCCGGTTTCTTCCAGCAGAATCGGGAAGTCGGAAACAATGGGTGCGGTGAGAATTTCCGGATCTACCCCCGGTAGCCACATATTCTCGTTTTCAGTTGAGAAGGAGGGATTATCGATGGTTTGTCTGACATCTTCAGCCGCTACTACAGCGGTACTGAACCCCCAGATAACGATTAAACAAGCAGCTCTTTTGATTGCAGCGTTCATCGTTGCGCCTCAACAATTGAAATTTCGGACGTTCTTTATAAACGGTCTGCTGTGCAAGAAAATCAGGTAAACACCTGACGAATGGGTGATGCGCTGGGTTTTAGGATTGCCAGGGTAGTGGCCAGGCGAAAACATGGTAGTCTGGCAAAAAAACATTCTCAGGTG
>JBKAGC010000459.1:0-1403 GCA_046290215.1 Pseudomonadales bacterium
GTTGGACACTGTTTAATCGGCTCGATTTGCAACATAACGCCACGCAAAACGTCGGTTTTGATCTCACTTCACAGAAGATCATCAATAACCTAAACGCCAACTATCAGTGGAGTAAAGATACACAGATCGCGTTCCAGTACGGCGCCAAGTATGTGGTGGATAATTTCGACAGCGATGAGTATCGCGGTTTTACCGACCTTTATGGCATGGAAGTGCGCCATGATTTGAACAGCAAATGGGACATAGGCTTACAGGGTAGTTTCTACAACAGCCACAACGCTGACGTGTCAGACTACTCCTACGGCGTTTCATTCGGCTACAACATGGCACGTAACGTCTGGGTATCCCTTGGCTATAACTTCGACGGCTTCCAGGATGATGATTTCAGTGCTTCCGAGTACACATCAGAAGGCTTGTTCTTAAAGTACCGCTTGAAGTTCGATCAAGATACTGCCGATAGCATTCTTGGTTTTATGAACCAACAATAAAAAGTAATTTTGCTATTACTCTATGAGTGCCCGGTACTCTTGAACGACGCTGCCGCCGATCGGCATATCTTCAACCAGTTCAATACGCCAGCGCTTGATGGCCGGGTCGTAACAAGGCGAAGTTGCCGGTAGGGCGTAAGGTCCGGTGATTTCTGGGTCGTAGTTGAAGCCGTTACCGTCATTTTCGTCGTCATCAAACGCCTCATTAATGAACGTGAATGAGTTAGACAGGCTGAGTAACGCTGTCCAACTTGTTACTCCGTCGCCTGTGAGCTCGAGTGTGACAAACTCGCCCAGGGTATTAGTGAGTTTGACCTCGGTAGCAATACCGCCGCTAGAATGGGTGACATCGTTACTGTAGGTCACCACGGACCCTGGGTTGGTTGGTCCTGAAACGCTTTTAATAATGGTCAGAACCGGTGGTGTAATCCGCAGAAACGTATTCACGCCGGTATCGAAAATCACGCCTTCCACACCCTCGGCAAATTCGACTTCCACTTCCCAGGTACCGTCCTGGCCGAGACCTCCGGCTGTAATCTCGAATTCGTACTGCCGAGAACTGGCATCTGGTTCCTGAACAAATACCAGATCCGTAGTGGTTGCAGAACTGCTGGGATTGGTCACGGTGACGGTGGGGCAGTTAGTGGTCGTGACGCCATCACAACCGGTATTGACATCAAAAGCACCAAAGCCGTCCGCGGCTGTAGCCCTGACCCAAATGGTGTTGCCAGCCACGACGAAGCCCGGATCAATTTCAGAACCGCAACTAAAGGTGGTATCACATCCAGGTGATTGTGAATCATCGGTTGCGCTTAAGTCGAAAAACTTAACCTCAGTCACCTCGATGGCACCAACGATAGGTAACACCAGCTCCGAGTAGGGCGCAGAGGAGACCTGATTGACGTTGAGACCGCG
>JBKAGC010000460.1:0-1390 GCA_046290215.1 Pseudomonadales bacterium
AAGGCCACCGGTTAACAAGGACGGGACGTCTGCTCCCCTTCAGTCGCCGGACCCACGTGCCGTGGTCTCGCTGCTGTTGGCGTTGAAGGTTGCTCGTGCTCTCTGCATACTCAAACATCTACATGCCGATTCAGGCTTATACACTCGTAGCGTTATCGTCAAAGGCTTTGTACTCTAGTGGTTCACGCTTGGCGGGTCTGATTGTGGGAGCTTCTTCCGGAGTGCTTGCCTTTGTGTCCTTTATGGCAGAAATTTGGGGTGAGTGGCCTAAGGAGGTCGTCTATGGCCCTCAGGGAGAGTTCCTCTGGTTCAGGGGCCAGCCGAACGCATGGCATGAAGCCCTTGGGTATTTGTGGGCACCATAGTTACTACTAATGACAATCGGTCTTTGTGTTCATGCGCGCAGAATCGCAACCCTCAACAAGTAAGGGTTTGGAACGCAGCAACCTTAGCCGGTATCTGTTTTATTGAGGAGTTCTTCTATCAATAAGAGGCTCTCGTTATTCTGGCTCTTCCTTGTTCTTGGGTACTACGTATGGAAAATGCTCTTCCTCAAATACCCGATTGAGAATATCGAAATAGTAGTGTTAAAGGAGAAGGTACTTTGCACCAATCGGGGCGCCTGCACACAATTGGTATCATTTCGCGATGATCGAGACAGGCTCGAAGAATTCAGTACCAGCCGGAGGCCTTGGCTTAGGAAGGGTGACCAAATTGTGCTGACGCGCCAACGCCAGAAAACCTATGGAAGAAATGCATCTATTAAATACCGGTACCGATTTCCCGAAGTACATAATGAGTAAGCCACCGGACGGCTTTGCCATCGGTCCTTTGGGCGTTACGCGTAAGGAGGCACTGTGTCGCTAGGTGGATTGGGAGGTCGAGCCGCTTGGGAGGCAATGCAGCCAAAGCGGCGCCGTTGTGAGCGGTGCGGCCTATACTATCGAGAGAGTCTGGACAGATGTCGTTGGTGCGGCGACCTTGATGAAGCTGGCCTCGCCAGGTTGCTAGCGAAGAAGGAACGTGTTCACCGGTCGAACAAGTCTCTTGGGCAGATATTCTTCATGATCGCAATTATCATCGCGGTAGGCCTGTTTCTGCTATGAAGCTGTCTTACGGTAACAAATCAGGACTGCAAGTGCGATTCGCGCCGTAACGGCCGCCATTCTATCCCCAGACGATGGGAGGGATTTTTATGACTGATCATTCCGGTTCTTGTCTGTGTGGCACCGTGAGCTTTGAGATTACCGGTGAGTTCGATAGCTTTTACCTGTGTCATTGTCAGTACTGTCAAAAAGATACGGGGTCGGCTCATGCGGCAAATTTATTCTCGCAGTCAGCTGGATTGGTCTGGCGCTCGGGTGCAGATGCTGTGACGTCCTTTACGCTT
>JBKAGC010000461.1:0-1358 GCA_046290215.1 Pseudomonadales bacterium
GACCATCGGGGTTCGCTACGACGATGGTGAGAAGGTCGCTGAGATTGTCGCGGATGTTAAAGCCATGTTGCAAAGTCACCCAGATATCACCACAGACCGCACCTTGATTGTCAATTTCAATAGCTTTGGCGCCTCGTCACTGGATTTCTTTATTTATTGTTTTACTCACACCACGGATTGGGTGGAGTATCATGGTGTGAAACAAGATGTCCTGCTGAAGATCCAGGATATTATCCTTGGCCACGGCGCTGAAGTTGCCTTCCCAACTACCACAGTGCATTTGCACGAGGCCGCGCTGCCGAACCCGGAACCTGAGGCAGATCAATAGTCGCCAGAAATGAGCTAGTATTAAACGCAGAAGCCCACTTTTGAAAAAAACAATCTCATCTAAGGACTCTTATGAGCACGCTACTTTTCTACGATAAGCCGGTTGCCTTAAACAAAAACGAACACAAAAACCTCAAAATTAAAGCCTCTACCGGTGATTATTCTTTTGCGGCAAAAACTAATTCCGTGATTCTTGCTGGCGTTGAGTTTAGTGAAGCAGCCAAGGAGTATCCGATTGTCTTTGCCAAGGCGGGTGACAGCCTGGTGCCCGTGGCCCTGTTAGGGCTGCGTAACGAAGAGAATCTATTTGTGGATGAGGCTGGTGCCTGGGATGCGCGTTACATTCCCGCGTTTGTCCGGCGCTACCCTTTTGTCCTGGCGGAAACCGGCGAGGCGACGCAGCGCATGGTCTGCATTGATGAAGGCTTTTCCGGTTTTAATGATAAAGAAGGTGAAGCACTTTTTGATGGTGAAGAGCCCACTGCCTTTCTGCAACAGGCTATCGACTTTCTTGAGGAATATCAGCGCCAGTATTTGCGCACCGAGCAGTTTCTCAAGCGTTTAAAAGAACTTGATCTGCTCAAGGAACTCAACGCTAAAGTCGACATGGCCGATGGTCAGCAGTTTGGTCTGAGTGGTTTGATGGTGGTTGATGAGAAGAAACTGCTGGAGTTAAACGATGAGCAGGCACTGGCGTTCTTCCGCTCCGGTGAGTTGGCCTGGGTTTATTGTCACCTGATGTCCATTGGCAGTCTGGGTAGTATGATTGATCGGGTTGCCAGGGTGACCGCGAAGGCTGGCAGCACAGCGACCAAGAAATAAATGCTAGGGATCATTGGCGGCACGGGGCTTGGCTCCCTTTCAAACCTTCAAGATGTCACAGCGGAGCAGGTTGCCACTGACTTTGGCAGTGCTTATGTAGAACAGGGCAAGATCGACTACCTTAGGCACCCTCCCCCAAATGGTTAGAGTAATGACTTCGGGTATAACCAGCTTCCATGGTGTGACGGGCGGTGTGTACAAGGCCCGGG
>JBKAGC010000462.1:0-1330 GCA_046290215.1 Pseudomonadales bacterium
GCTAGAAGACGGCACTAATCGACTACTGATTACCTGGGCACAGTGTCGATTGCTAGATGCCGACAGCATTGTGCCGTGCACCCCTGAACGACTTACTAATACCGAGAATCCACCAGTTGAGGCCACACCATTGTACGGACTGTGGATTCTGGACCCGATCAATGACTTACAGCAGCCGATTTTTACCCCTGAAGAAGGCAGCATGGTGTCTGAAGCCGTGGTATTAGCGCCGCGGACTAACCCCTTCTTCATGCCAACCATGGTAGATGACCGCCGCCAGATGTTAATCAATGAAAACGTCGGCGTGTTACATATCCGCAGTATTTATGACATTGATGGCGTGGATACGGCGACACCGAACCTTGCCACTGCAGCCAACCCAGTGCTAACCCCAGCAGCAGAACGTGGCGCTATGTTCATGCGGTTTATCAAACCGGTTTCGATTCCCGATGATGAGCTTGTTGATTTACCCAGGACCGCCTTTGGCCGGTCACAAAATCAGCTAATGCGAGAAATCATTGGTTACGCGCCCATCCATCCAGACGGCTCTGTGATGGTCAAAGTGCCAGCCAACGTACCTTTCACCTTGAGCTTACTCAACGCAAACGGCGAACGAGTCAGTGACTTACACCGCAACTGGCTACAAGTTCGACCCGGTGAGGTGCGGCAGTGCCACGGTTGTCACACGCAAGATAGTGAGTTTCCCCATGGCCGCCTGGATGCTGAGGCACCAAGTATCAATACAGGCGGCCCATTTTCTGGTTTACGAGATGATTTCATTGTTGATCCGGGTTTAACCATGGCCGAGGCCGCAGCGACAGACGGTATTCCAACACCCCAGGCAGACCTTATCTTTACTGATCTCTGGACAGATCCAGCGCAACGAACGCCCGATCCAGATTTTCAGTATCGCTATCAGGATCTTGCCACCACGGCACCGACAAACTCCGGCTGCTTACCCAATTGGAATGCTAACTGCCGCATTACGCCGCATTATGAACAGCACATCCATCCTATTTGGGCGGTGGACCGGCAAACCCTCGACGCTGACGGAATGACTGTATTACAAGACTTCACCTGCGTCAGTTGCCACAGCACGACGGACGCGGACGATTTGGCTCGTGTCCCAGCGGCACAACTGGATTTAACTGACGGTGCATCTTCTGATGAACCGGATCACTTTAAGAGCTATCGCGAGCTATTGTTTAACGATAACGAACAGTTGCTAGACGGAGGCGTATTAATCGATCGAGTTGAACCCGCCCTGGATAACAACGGCAATATTATTTTTGCAGAGGATGAAGACGGTGTTGTCATCGGCGCAGGCGAT
>JBKAGC010000463.1:0-1317 GCA_046290215.1 Pseudomonadales bacterium
GAGCGTCGAAATTCAGGCCACTGCGGTAAACGTGGTGGGCTGGGTCGATGATCCTGAAACTTACCTTGTGATTCAACCAGTGTGCCGGTGACTTCAACCCCTGCGCCGGTGGTGATCTTTAAGACTTCTGACTCGTAGTTGTCCAGCTCGCTTGGTACCACCGCCTGAATGGAGTCAAAGCTTGAGCCATCGTTAATGGCGAGAAAGGAAATGCCTGCTTTAGAGTCACGCTTACTGCGTATCCAGCCTTTCACGGTGATGGTGCTATTTAGCTCTAGCTTGCCTTTCAAGGCGTCGAGAATTGGTGTGGTCGGTGCTGTTTCGGTCATGAATGAGGAAAAATCACTAAAGATATTGAAGCCTAAGGATAACAAATTCTAACCCTGCACCTCATAAACAATTCGCCTCTCAGGGTGATAGACTCAGGTAAAAGTCGATACAAGCGGAGTCTTATATGGATCAAGACCTTATTCTTGAGCAAATCCAAATTGGTCCTATGCAGAATTTCACTTACCTGGTGGGGTCGCGGAGCACCCGTGAGGTGGCGGTTGTGGACCCTGCCTGGGACATTGACGCCCTCGTCAACCTGATCGAAGAACGAGACTACAAGCTGACGGCCGCCCTCATTACTCACTATCACCCAGATCATTGTGGTGGTTCCTTTGGCGGCAATCAGGTGGAAGGAATCGCGGAATTATTGGCCAAGAATCCCGTGAAATCTTATGTCCATAAACTTGAAGCCGATGGCATCAAAAAAGTTACCGGCGTATCTGATAGTGATCTAGTGAAGCTCAACTCTGGCGACAAGCTTGAGATCGGTGATGTGGAGGTGGAGTTTTTGCACACACCAGGCCATACCCCAGGTTCGCAATGTTTTAAGATCCGAGACACGCTGGTTTCTGGTGACACCCTGTTTATTAATGGTTGCGGCCGGGTAGATTTGCCAGGGTCAGATTCAGAAGCGATGTATCACAGCATTCAAAAACTGGCATCACTGCCAGATGACACTTTGCTGTTGCCCGGGCATAACTACAGTGAAGTGCCCCATGCCACCATGGCGGACACAAAAAAAGTGAATCCCTATATGCGCGTCAAAGACCTGGAAGGTTGGCGCATGTTTTTTCCAGACTAGATATCAGACCGGGTAAGCGTATGGCATTGCAGACGTTAGTCAGTGGTTTGTCCTTCAGTGAAGGGCCCAGGTGGCATGAGGGCCGCCTGTATTACTCAGACTTTTATCGCCATGTGCATCGAAGGCCGAGAAGGTAAAATCTCTCTCTAGATATTTGAGTGCGACGGCGTCAGGAATTTCAGCGG
>JBKAGC010000464.1:0-1310 GCA_046290215.1 Pseudomonadales bacterium
GCAGGGCTGTAACGACTAGTCTGGAAACTTGTGCCGTTTATGCCGGTCTATGCAGTAACAAGGTTATGCGTTGCAACCTTTTGCCCCATAATGCAAAGTCCAAGTCTTGAGTTTGAAGTGGTGTTAGCAAGCTAAGACTGCATGTGGCTTGTAACGCTGCTGTAAATTACCCTAAGAGTTGATGGTATGAGTTTTTTGACGAGTTTGAAGCGAACGTTGACCACCCTGGTGGCTGGTCTGGTTGTATTTCCGGTCATGACGGCAGTTGCTGCCGAGCCCGCAGCCAGTGCAGAAGCAAGATCTGAAGCTCACCGCCAGGCAGCGGAAAATATCCGTAATCGCTTGCTAGCCGCGCGCCCTGATATTCCCGTACTGGATATTCTGCCTTCTGAAGTGCCCGGCTTTTATTCCGTCTTTTTGCCCGCTGGGCAAGTGCTACATTTCACCGCCGACGGAAAATATTTCTACACCGGCGACCTGTTCGAAGTGAATGAGACTCTGGAAAATGTCTCTGAGCGAGCTCGTGCCACCGCCCGCAAGGCATTGTTAGCTAACGCTGACGAATCCCAGATGGTGGTATTCTCACCGGCAAAAGAACGCGTCAAAGCCCAGGTCACTGTGTTTACCGACATCGACTGCGGGTGGTGCCGCAAACTGCACAACGAAGTGCCAGAAATGAACCGCCTTGGCATTGCTGTCCGCTACATGGCTTTTCCCAGGGGTGGGCTTGATTCTGTCAGCTACGACAAGCTAGTAAACGCCTGGTGTGCCGAGAAACCACAGATTGCCTTAACCCGAGCAAAAGCAGGTGAAGAAATCCCTGAAGCCAAATGCGTCAACTCGGTGGCTGCCCAATACGAAATGGCAGGCCGCATGGGTATTAACTCTACACCTTCTATCGTGCTTGATGACGGCACTCTGATGCCAGGCTACAAGACCGCTGAATCCCTCGCTGATCTTCTTGGCGTGCTTTAAAACTTAGCTAAGCCTAGCCGCTAGCTTCCGATACCAGAAAGCTCAGTACGAATTTTGTGTGCGGATCGCTTATCGCGATTCTTGGTGTTGGATACAAGAGAGAGGCATGTTTGTACCGATGCGCTTCAGCGGGGGGCGAAATGCCTCGGGCGTAAAGCCGTCGGCACATACCCCCCGCAGCGCGCGCGGATCATCTACCGTGTATCTTGGTGTTGGATATTAGAAAGAGGTCTGGTTTGGACCGATGCGCTTCAGCGGGGGGCGATATGCCTCAGGCGTAAAGCCGTCGGCACATACCCCCCGCAGCGCGCACGAACACTCACCGCGTTTCTTGG
>JBKAGC010000465.1:0-1309 GCA_046290215.1 Pseudomonadales bacterium
TCTCGTGGGAGGGCGCAGTATTTTACAGTCGGTGAAAACAATAGCCAGGCGCAAGCTTACACGGGGCTTGCTACACGCGAAAACAGTGGGCGAGGCCTGGTCACGGTGATAGTTGCTGAGCCATACAATCCGGAAAATGCAATTCTGGATAAGATGCTCGATGAGTTTGCGATAACTGCTGCCTGGATCATCCCGATTTTTATTCTGGTAACCCTGATTGTTGGAGTGGCTGCAATTCGAGGTGGATTGAAGTCTTTGTTGGATACATCCGCGCAAGTCGCGAGTATTCGGCCCGAGAGTCTATCTGTGCGCCTCGAAACGACAGGGCTTCCGGCGGAAATTGCGCCAATGGTAGCGGCGTTTAACCAGGCTCTGCATCGCGTGGAGGAAGGATTTGAGGTGCAGCGCAGGTTTACTGCGAATGCTGCGCACGAGCTGCGCACACCATTGACTGTCATCAGCGGTGCGCTAGAGAACTGGGGTGAGCAGGTTGATACGACAGCGCTACGCCGGGATGTTGAGCGGATGAATCGCTTGGTTGGCCAACTCCTTCAGGTGGCCAGGCTCGATAGTGGCATTCTGGATATGTCAGAAGAGTTCGATTTGAATTCCTGTGCCAAAGATGTGGTGCAGTATATGGCGCCTTTAGCGATAAACAATCAGCGCACACTGGCGTTCCAAGGCGCTGAACAGCCGATGACTGTCCGAGGCAACAGATCGGCAGTAGAGGATGCACTCCGAAATCTAATCGAAAATGCGCTTATTCACACACCCATTAGCACAGTGGTTAATGTCAAAGTTACTGAGGAAGGGCTAATCGAGATTCGTGACCAAGGACCTGGTATTGACGCCGCTCATGGTTCTCGGATTTTCGAACGCTTTTTCAGATCTCCTACGAACAAGTCTCCAGGTGCTGGTTTGGGACTGGCCATTGTTTCAGAAGTCATGAAGCAACATGGCGGTACCGTGGAATATTCCAACTTCCCTGAAGGCGGCGCTTGTTTCTATATGAAATTTGGCGCGTCAAGTTAGCTAAGTGTTATTAGGGGGCATGCCACATTTTTCTGTGAACATTGAAGGATTTGGGAAGATGATTCCCAGGGGATCGTTAGTCCGAGATGCTCTGGGTTGATGTAGCTATGAAGTGTAGATAGATGCTCTGAAGTAAATCGGACCACGTGGTTCGATTCCTTGCCAGCAGGAGATATGCTACGCGCGTGGAGCCGACTTGAGGGCGTTTAAAATTAGATGGTGCCCAGGGGATCGAAATTCAGAGCTGCTCCTGGTTGATGAAGGCACAAATTGTAGA
>JBKAGC010000466.1:0-1308 GCA_046290215.1 Pseudomonadales bacterium
CTCGGCTGCGTCGACTGTCGACACTGATTCAGAGCCCGAGTAACTCATTGACCATGTTGGCCTTTATTAATGCCAGCACCTACGCCAGGCACCTGGACCCCGACTATATTCGCTATTACTTCGCCTCAAAACTTGGCAATGGCATTGACGATCTGGACATTAACCTTGAGGACTTTGTGCAAAAGGTGAATTCCGATCTGGTAGGCAAGGTAGTGAATATCGCCAGCCGCTGCGCCGGCTTTGTGGTTAAACAGTTTGACGCGACGCTTACTTCCGCCCCTGGCACACCGCTAGTGCAGGAACTCATCGATGCCGGCCCTGAAGTTGCTCGCCTTTATGAGGCCGACGAATTTGCCAAGGCCACTCGTCTCATCATGTCTCTGGCGGATAAAGCCAATCAGTACATTGCCGAGCAAGAGCCCTGGAAGAAGATCAAAGAAGACGGTCAGCGCGATGCGGTCCAGCAAATTTGCTCTGACGGCATCAACATGTTCCGTATTCTGGTGGGTTATTTAAAACCGATCTTGCCAGCCCTGGCCGAGAAAGCAGAGGTGTTCCTAAATGTTCCAGAACTCACCTGGAATGAACTGAGCTCGCCCCTTGTGGATCACAAGATCAACAAGTTCAAACCCATGCTAAATCGCATCGAAGCAAAATCCATCGACGCCATACTTGAGGAAGGCAAGGCAGCCAACGAGGCCTCGCAGGCAGAAGCGCCAGCAACGCCAGAGCAAAGTGGCGACTTTGAACCACTAGCACCGGAAATCAACTTTGATGAATTCGCCAAAGTGGATTTGCGAGTGGCAACCATTGTTGCTGCCGAACCCGTTGAAGGCGCTGACAAATTGCTGCAACTCACGCTAGATATTGGCTTGGAGACCCGCAATGTCTTCGCCGGCATCAAGTCTGCCTACCAGCCTCAAGATCTGGTAGGCAAGCAAACGGTGATGGTCGCCAATCTAGCGCCGCGCAAGATGCGCTTTGGAGTGTCAGAGGGAATGGTATTGGCCGCCGGGCCCGGGGGTAGCGACATTTACATACTTGAACCCCACTCCGGCGCGAAAGCAGGCATGCGGGTCTCATAGGCCCTATGAGCATAACCGAGCCCTTCTTAATCCTGCTCGGCACCATATTTGTTAACAACTTTGTAATGGTGCAGTTTCTTGGCTTGTGCCCGTTTATGGGTGCATCCAAGAAACTTGATGCCGCCATCGGCATGTCTGCCGCCACCACTTTTGTCCTCACCCTGGCGTCGGGGCTAAGCTATCTGGTCAACAAATTTATTCTGGTGCCGCTGGACATCCAGTC
>JBKAGC010000467.1:0-1281 GCA_046290215.1 Pseudomonadales bacterium
TCTTTGATTTGTTGTGCCCTTGCCTTGGTCTCTGGCGACATAAGGCCCGTTCGATCAACTATACTTACAAGTGAGGGAAGCTCAGCAAGTGCAGCCTTCTGGGAGGCAATCTTTTCCCGCAGCTTCTGCTCCGACTTGTCGGCCTTGGTGGCTGGGCCACTTCTATGCTGCAGTTGCTCCTGCTGGTTTCGCTCCATGGCATCTAGGCCGCCTCCCAAAGTTACGTTCAGATTGTGGAGCCCATTGGCTGTTCCTCCATCCCTCCTCTCGGGAAGGACTTGGTACAGTGCATTGTTGATGCACCTCATAACAACGTTGTCTCTTCTCACCAGGGCGGGAGGGCTGATCAGTTCAGCCACCGACGTGTCCCCACCAGTTGTTTCAGCTACAGCTAACACTTGGAAGTGCTCCGTCACCGGTTTCCACTCCTCCCTCTTCTCCTCGGTATCCAACGTGGCATAGATTTCCAAAAAGTAAATGCGTGGGGTGACTCCCTCGGTGTGCTTCATCATGGTAGAGGATGAGCCATGGGGGATGTGAAAGTACTTCCGGAAGCGAAGGGATCGCTTCTCCGATCGGGTGTTGGGAGGTGGGTCGAGCCGTTCCAGATTGGTGTTTGCCTGGAACAAAGCGATGGTCTCATCAACAGAATAAACAGCCACCTCGCTTCTACTGACATCGAAGTCGGATTCCTCTGGGTTGATGATGTTTACGGCTCCACCGTAGGTGACGTCGTGCTCGATGCAAATCGTTTTCCCATCCAAGTGGTGCCCCGGGAAACGTACGGTGGAAAACCCCCAGAAGACTTTTACATGGTTATCGTAGGAGGCTCCCATACAGTGACTAGGGTGGTTTTGTAGGATTAGGAGGGCTTGCTTTCCATCAGCTACGGTGGCTCCGGTGGGCGGATTTGCGATGAGTGATTGTTTGATCTCGGATTCGTTGGCTTGCTTCATTTCGGGAAGAGAAAGAACATCCGCCGCCAGGCGGGGCGGTGGCACAAGGCTGCTTGCCATGGAGAGGAGTCGCGTTGCCACGGGTGTCGTTTATTAAAAACTACTGCAACTACTTACTTGACTCTTCGCCAGTTATGTCAAAAGCCAGTTTCTTCGTTTTTTCGTAGCAGCGGGGGCATCTACGTCGATTATTTCAGTGCTGTTGCGATCTTCAGTTGTCTTCATGTTATTACGCTTTAAAGCTTGCTACTGCTCTAGCATGCACCACTTCCTATTTTCTACTATGTATGATAATTGAATAATTGTCTGCGATGTATGTATGCGT
>JBKAGC010000468.1:0-1276 GCA_046290215.1 Pseudomonadales bacterium
GATTCTTGTAATCAGCCTGTCTCATCGTGGCTTTTTGCGCTCGACAAAGCATGTTTTTTGGGGGTGCATAGTGGGTTTAGCAATTGTCTCTGGCTGGATTGGAACAGGTTACATCGCAGCCAACGGTTTTAGTGTTGAACCGGTCGAGACGCACTCCTTCGCGGCGCCTATCGGAGACACAATTTTCTACGCAATGACAGCGTCGGGAAATACACTTTCTTTCTCAGTTGGCTCTGTAATCGGCGTCCTGTTGGGCGCTGCGTTGGGATCATATTCCAAAGGCCATTTTCGCTGGGAAGCGTGCGAAGACCCCCGTGAGCTCAAACGCCAAATATTCGGCGCTGCCCTTATGGGATCCGGAGCAATATTGGCTGTTGGTTGCAGCGTTGGCCAGGGCATTTCAGCATTTTCCGTCCTCGCGTTTAGTGCTCCGGTGGCGTTTATCGCAATTTTTGCTGGTGCCACACTGGGACTAAGGCAACTGATTTCGGGCTTTGCTCCAGCAGAGTGAAATTTGCCGGTGCAGCGAACGTCGGCGTTCTGCAACTTGCATACGTTCAGTCACGGCGCAGCATTTGGCAATATGGACTCATAGGTGACATTAGCTGTACCGACGAAATCCATAAATGAAATCTCGGCTAAGCTAGGGCTAAACTTGCAGCAATCTGGATGCATCCACACCCAATCCCTGAGCGACCCGGTAAAGGTTGTCTATCGAGATGTTTTGCTCTGACCGCTCAACTGCGCTTAGGTAAGTGCGGTTCAGCCCCGCTTCGTTTGCCAGGCGCTCTTGCGACCAACCTTTTTCAGCACGAAGCAACCTCATGTTTCGTGCAACTATATCTCGCAATGGGCTTTTAGGAGTCTTTTTCACACTCCATGCTATTGCGCGCCGACGGTTTTAACTCTACCTGTTTTAAGAGACATTCAACAAGATTGAACCGCTTCGAAATTACGCGGGGCGCGAGAGCAAAAAGCTGGGCAAGTTCGGGATCGATAAATCTCGACTAATTAATGAAAGAAGGAGAATTTCATGAAAATCGTACTAGGACTTGTTGGGCTGCTCATATCATTTATCGTTATGTTCCAGTCCCTTGCAATCTTTGGGCTAAGCGGGTTCGCAGAGAACGAAGCGGGTGCCAGTGCGGGAGCAATCGGCATACTAGCCGGTTTTCTTATTTTCGTTGGAGGAGCACTCTCGTTTACGCTGCTTCGTGCCGCCAAGTTTGTCTTTATCATTGCTGGACTTTTAGCATTGCTGGGAAAAACAGAGTTT
>JBKAGC010000469.1:0-1262 GCA_046290215.1 Pseudomonadales bacterium
CTCCGTCCCCTACAGCGTTGAGGGGTGAGGGTTTTGGCTCAGCCAAAATCCGAATCACTATGACCCGGCGCCGAGTCGTTCGTGTCTGAAAGAGCCTTCGCTCTGGGCTGGCTTTGCTCTGGATTGTGCCGGGGGTGAGCTTTGGACAGGCATAAGGTGGTTTCTGCCAGCCATCCCTGGCGCGGCATTGGAGTTCTTCTTTGGCCCCAGCCCGGCCATCCCTGGCCGGGCGCTCATCACTATCCGAGCGATGCTCGGGTTCGCCTGCGGCGACCGTTCTTCGCCCTACGACCGCCAGGGATGGCGGGAGTGCCGAAAATGCAGGAGCATTTTTCGGCCTCCACATGGCGGGTTCACCATGCTCGAATGGGCCGCTTAACAGGCATCCAAAAAAATACCCCCGAGGGCAACGCCCACGGGGGTATGTTTTTGGATGCCTGACAATGACCTACTCTCACATGGCGAAACGCCACACTACCATCGGCGCTAAGTGGTTTCACTACTGAGTTCGGGATGGAATCAGGTGGTTCCCACTTGCTATTGTCGTCAGGCAATTTCGTAGACCCCGCGTAGCAGTCGAAGACTGGGACGTTGGGCTGCCTGGCCACTTACGCGGCACAGTTGTTCTTAACAATTTGGGTGAATAAGTCTGTAATCGTTTGCGTTATACAAACTGCTTCTGTTCGAAGCGTTTGGAGTTGCTTGTTTCCATCTAATCCTGGTCTGATTCCTGATCGAGATCAGGTCGCAGAACCCATGATTATATGGTCAAGCCTCACGTGCAATTAGTACTGGTTAGCTCAATGCATCGCTGCACTTACACACCCAGCCTATCAACGTCCTCGTCTTGAACGGCACTTTAGTGGGGTCAAGCCCCAAGGGAGATCTCGTCTTGAAGGAGGCTTCCCGCTTAGATGCTTTCAGCGGTTATCCTGTCCGAACGTAGCTACCGGGCAATGCCATTGGCATGACAACCCGAACACCAGAGGTTCGTTCACTCCGGTCCTCTCGTACTAGGAGCAACTCTTCTCAAATCTCCTGCGCCCACGGCAGATAGGGACCGAACTGTCTCACGACGTTCTAAACCCAGCTCGCGTACCACTTTAAATGGCGAACAGCCATACCCTTGGGACCGGCTTCAGCCCCAGGATGTGATGAGCCGACATCGAGGTGCCAAACACCGCCGTCGATGTGAACTCTTGGGCGGTATCAGCCTGTTATCCCCGGAGTACCTTTTATCCGTTGAGCGATGGCCCTTCCAT
>JBKAGC010000470.1:0-1249 GCA_046290215.1 Pseudomonadales bacterium
GCATCCTCAGGGCTGACCGCTTCTAAGTCCACGCCGAGATCAAACCAATCGTCACTGGTCAGTTGCTCACTTGATTCCGCTTCTTCTGCTGCCTTTCTCGCCAGCGGGGCGACTTCGCCCGCAAGCTCCGAGACAGAAAAGTCAAAATGCTGTTGTCCCGACTCGGGGTTGTAAACCTTGTCCTCATCGCGAATTACCACCGCGCCACGATCACCGCTAATGCGCAATGCGGTTAATGGACGATTATTCGGTAGTTGACTGCGCAGTTTAAACAAGCTCTGGTTAATCTTACTGCGGGGGACGCCAGCGTTGAGCATTTCTTTAGCGGTACGCAGCACCACGATGTCTTGAAAGTTAAAGCGATAGCGCTGCTTTTGATCGCGATCAGGATCCAGTACGCCCCTGGCGATCTCCCGGACCGTCCGCTCCGGTAGCTCCAGCAATTCTGCAATTTCGCGGGTTGAGTACCCCTTCATACGTCAACATACTCCAGCTCGCGGTGATGACAGCAGTGGCCAATCCGCAAAACCTTCTTATTGTCTGTGTTATGTGGCGCTTGGCGTTAGCTTTGCTTGCCCTAATTTTGCCTGTTTTATTCGGCTCTTGTTTTGGCCTTTTCTTCATGGCTAGCCAACAAGGCAGCCATAATATCAATTATTTCACCTGTGGGCTGCTGTTCCGACGAGGCGCACAACAATTCGCTAATCCTTTAAGTGGCTCTACGAATCATGTCCTTGGCAATCACCGTGCGTTGAATTTCAGAAGTGCCTTCATAGATGCGGAACAGACGTACATCGCGATAGAAACGCTCAATACCGTAATCCTCAACATAACCAGCGCCACCATGAATTTGCACCGCGCGATCAGCAACCCGGCCAACCATTTCCGTGGCAAACAGCTTACAAGAAGCGGCGAGGGCAGCAACGTTTTCCCCGGCATCACGACGCTTTGCGGTTTCCACAATCATGCAGTTGGCCGCATATATTTCCGTTTCGCTGTCTGCCAGCATGGCCTGGATAAGCTGGAATTCAGAAATCGCCTGGCCAAACTGCTTTCGCTCCATGGCGTACTGCAAGCTATCTGCCACAAGTCGTTCCGCCACACCAACGCTGATGGCGCTAATGTGTAAGCGGCCTTTGTCGAGCACTTTCATGGCGGTTTTAAAACCCACATCTTCTTTGCCGCCCACCATGTTTTCTGCCGGTACCGCCACGTCATCAAACATGACGTCACATACATAGGTACCTTG
>JBKAGC010000471.1:0-1229 GCA_046290215.1 Pseudomonadales bacterium
GGAGTGAGGTTGTTACGCGTACCCCGCAGAGAGTCGCGCAGCGCGCGGCGTGCTTCTTGATTCATCGAGATTCGGAATTAGGGTGGATGGATCTGCTTAAAAGAATCAAGTCCCCCGGAACACCGCTATCAAAATTGCCCTGAACCAAAAGGTTCAGGTGGTGGCTCCCGCGATGAATCAGGCTTTCCGACGTGCGGACGTGCACAACATCATCTGTCGAGTTGCCTCCGGGTATAAAGATATCGGCTCAAGAACATATTTGATTGGCAAATGTTCTAGGGAACTCTCGGAGCTAGTATATAACCCAGCGCCTACATAGATAAAGACGACAGCCAGATCATTTTAGTTAAGTGGAATGTATTGATGCGGCGAAATTTTTGGCGCAGTGGCGCCGCGCTGATCGGCGCCAGGGCCTGGCCATCGGGGGCTTTTACTTAGGGTTCTACGGAACATTCCTACAGCCAGCATGAAGCGCTGGCAGTTGCGGCTAGATTTCCAGCTGCCGGTTTGCAGACAGGGCCATGTCGATCTTGTCTTCCAGCCCTTTAACCTGCTGTGCGGTGACGTGGCGGGTTTCATTGATCAGGCGGTTTTTGCGCAGCATGTCGTGAGTGATGTTCAGAGCGGCCATCACGGCAATTTTCTCGCCGCCGTGGATATTGCCCCGGCCCTTTATCTTGCGCATATTTTCGTCCAGGTAGCGGGCGGACTTCAGCAGCGCTTCCTGGTCGGAAGGCGGGCAATTTACCTGGTATTCCTTGTCGAGAATTTTTACCTGGACGGCGGTGCTTTGCTCACTCATAGGGGTACCGGAGGGGTTGTCAGGTCTGATCCATTGCCTTGAGACGTACCAGAATCGACTCCAGCTTGGACTTCGCTTCCTGATTACGCTCGATCAGCTGCTTGCGCTCGGATTGCCAGCTATTTTCGTTGGCTTTAAGCATCTGGTTTTCCCGTTTCATCTCCGCACAGAGATCAATCAGGTCATCCACCTTGCTGTTCAGAGATTGGAAGCTGTCTTCAGTCATTTGTAGTTAGTTGATTTTCTTGAATTCTTTTATCGAATTCCTAACAATCGCAATGGACTATTGGCGACACTTTAGGATTTACATTAAGAGTGACCTAACTATAGAGCCGGGGCGATAGTGGGTCAATAATACAGTGGCAAAAAATGGGACTTGGTTCGCCAATCAGTCGGCTATATGCTTGGGCGCCTTATCCAGTCACCG
>JBKAGC010000472.1:0-1220 GCA_046290215.1 Pseudomonadales bacterium
TTTTGCACTAACAATGTCGATGCTCAGTCTATACATGATTCTGGCTAGTCAATTCAACAGCTATACTCAACCAGTAGTGATCATGCTTACCGCTCCGCTGTCTTTTGTGGGCGCATTCAGCTTGCTCGCATGGACTAACTCCGAGCTTTCAGTCTTGACACAAATCGGTCTGGTCGCGCTGATGGGCCTGGTTATGAAAAACGGCATTCTTCTGGTGGACTATGCCAATCAGGCCATAGAGCAAGGCCACAGCGCAGCGGAAGCTATGATCGAAGCGGCTCATTTACGCTTACGCCCAGTACTGATGACTGCGTTCTCTACCATATTCGGTATGATCCCTATAGCGCTGGCCACGTCTGATGGCGCTGAGTTACGCACTTCAATGGGTATACTCGTAATAGGCGGACTAATTTCCTCAACCGTGCTTACCTTATTTGTTGTTCCAGTGGTTTACACATTACTCGCCGACGCCGAAAGTCAGCTTGCCCGTCTAATGGAAATCTGAACGATGAATCCAAACTGGAAAAAGTCCGCGTTTGACGCCGGGATCGCTCACAGTGATAGGTTAAGGAATTGTTTCTAAGGACGGAGTCGTATTGAAATTTTTTCAGGAAAAGCATCACCGCACGAAATGGTTCGTTAACCCTGGTGTTCTGGCAGCCGCACTGCAGCGGCCTGCGGTTTCGGTCTCTACCTCTGGTTCACAGGATCGCAACCATCAACCTGCGAATACCACAGCACCGGTGCCGGGGCACTGATGTTCGAATCAGTGGAGTGTACCAGCTAACGAGTTTGCCTATGTCAGTGCATTCGCCAGCAGCCTGGACGGAAAAACGATGTTGTGTAACGCGCAAGGTATTTTCAAAATTGGCAGCCCAGGTCCTGCCCTGGATCGAAGCTTGCTCTATCGACGAGGTGATTAATCAGGATGGACAAACATCTACTCCAGTTTCTCGACGAGACGCCCTATGCGAAAAATTACGGGACCCAGCTTGTCAGATGCGAACCAGATGTCGAATGCCTGACTCCTTGGGCAGAGCATTTTACTGGTAACCCATTGTTGCAAGCGTGGCACGGAGGAGTAGTTGTAGGCGTTCTCGAGCTTACCGGTGCGTTGCAAGCTTTAAAGGTATCAGCCGACGAGAAGTGCCCACTCCTATCAGCCAACATCAATTTTCTACGTCCCACCAGGGGTGATCTTGCCGTGCATACACGCGCTT
>JBKAGC010000473.1:0-1208 GCA_046290215.1 Pseudomonadales bacterium
TTTTACCAGCTCTCCAGCGGGAAAGAACCTGTTAGAGATTGGTTGCTTGGACTGACCCAAGAAGATCGGCAAACAATCGGGCAGGACATTATGGCAGTGGAGTTCGGTTGGCCTTGTGGTGAACCGCTGTGCAAATCCTTATCTGGCTATCCTGGATTGTGGGAGGTCAGAAGTAATATTAAGAGCGGGATCGCCCGTGTGTTTTTCTATATCGACAATTCAGAGATGATCCTATTGCATGGACTGGTTAAAAAGACCCAGAAAACACCGGACAGAGATTTAAAGCTCGCTCAGAAGCGGAAGACGGAGTATCAGAAAAATGGCTAAAAGAAACCCTCGAGCAGGTTCAAGTTTTGACGACTTTCTAAAGGCAGATGGTATCTATGAAGATGTTCAAAATGCCGCGATCAAAAAAGTACTGTCTGCAAAACTAGAAGCTGCCATGCTTGACCAAAATATTTCAAAAACCGATATGGCTAAACGCTTGAAAACCAGCCGTTCACAGCTTGATAGGTTGCTTGATCCAGACAATGAAACTATAACACTTCAAACTGCTAGTAGAGCAGCGGCAGTGCTTGGGATGACCTTAGAAATCAACCTTAGCCCGATGTAAAGACCTGGGCCAGATTCGGCCAAAAGCATGCCCTATCAAGCGTCTCAGGAAAAGGTGGTGAGGAATCACTATAAATAAAATAGCTTAAGTGGGGGGAACGCAATATCTCGTCCCCTTATGCCCGCGGACCCAGAGCGGCACAAATCAGCGAAAAAGATGCGAATTCACTCCCTGTAAAACTGGCGAGAAAAAATACAGGGAAATCAACTACATAAACCCACTGAGCGGAGAATCACGTCCGCTTATGTTCTGGGAGCCTATTTGCTTGATAAGGAGCTGCCTCTGACCAAGCGACTACCGCGTAAACGAGTCACCATCTTCGACTATGCCGATGGCACGATCGCGATCAAGTACAAAGGTCTGGCGTTGCCCTACACCATTTTTGATAAGGCGGCCCAGGTCGACCAGGGTCAGATTGTCAGCAACAAGCGGCTGGGTGCGGTACTGGCATTCGCAAAGGAGAAGCAGCTATCCAATCCCCCGAAACGCAGCCAGGGAGCGCCGGTACGGCATGCCCAGCGACAGTTAAAGAATGAAAGAGCACGGCAGGCCAACCCCGCTGTTTAACTAACCGAGATCCTCAAGAAGTGACATT
>JBKAGC010000474.1:0-1206 GCA_046290215.1 Pseudomonadales bacterium
TCCATGCGGTCGGTCGTTTGGTAGATCAGCGCCACACGACCAAAGCGGGCGATGTTCACGTCCCGGTCTGAACCGTTGAGGTTGATGGTGTCGGCGTAAGTTTCCATGGTGCGACCGTAGGAGGTCTCGGTCTGGTAAGCCACCAGTACCTGCCGGAATTTCTCCGCAATTGAAACGTCCGGGTTGTCGATGGCATCACGAGCGAACTGGAGGCGATTCATGCGCGTTTCGTCATGGAAGGGATAGTCCATGGCGACGAACTGCTCCAGTGAACTGAGCATTTTTTCCATCAGGAGAGGGATCTCCCGGGTTACTTCTTCCACCGAGTCGATGGACTCCTGGAGCGTTTCGAGTTGCTGTTCCTGGGCGTCAATCTGGCGTCGGTAGCCGGCGTTTAGTACCAGCAGAGATTCCAGGTTGTCGTTTGCCCGCTTGAATTCCTCGAAAGTCGAGCTAGCTGAATTCGCAAGACGCGTAATCTCGTTTTGAGCCTCGGCCGAGTCGCTGTACTTTTCAGCGACGACGTCCATGGCTTCGTCGAGAATACTGCTGTCGACTAAAATTTCAGCAGCCTGCGCAGTTCCCAAAAGGCTTGATATGAGTAATACCAGTGCAGACATACTCATCTTAGTAATTCGACGGTTTTTCATGTGCCATCCTATTCATTGTTAACAGATCAGGTCTAACTATCAGTACTTAACTACAGGGATTGCGGAGATGCTTCGATAATTAGACACACAACGATGTTATTGCTGTCCTTCCGTGGCGCGACTTGAGCGTTCCCTCCGTGATTTTTTCCCATCACTTTCCCGCTCAGCCATCCCTTAAAACACCAAGCAAGAGTTACCGATCTACTCAAATTGGAAAAAGTTGAGAAGCTTGGTAACTCTCTGCGAGGACCGATTGCTTTTTTTCAAAATGAAACTCAAATAGTCCCTTAAATTCAGCGCGTTAAGCTGAATTTCCGAGTAAGCGTAACACACTCCCTCGAGAATTTAGAACCTTTTGCAGGACAATTATTAGCAATTAATGCGGGACTAAAAACGGTCTGAAACGGCGGGTAGCGAAGCGCTACCAGCCGGTAATTTCTTTCAGTCCGTCACCGATGCCAGCCAGGCTGCGCACGGTTTTGACGCCGGCATCCTGAAGTGCCGCGAACTTCTCGTCCGCAGTGCCCTTGCCGCCGGAAATGATTGCGCCGGCATG
>JBKAGC010000475.1:0-1190 GCA_046290215.1 Pseudomonadales bacterium
TATGCAACGGTAATAACCCTGCTAATTATGGCCCTTATGACTACATGCTAGATAAAGACAAGTTGAAAGTGGTTGAAAACTACCATTTCAGGCCTGAGACTGAAGCATTGATGGGAGGCGGCGCTGGGCTTTACCCATCTGGCGGCATTGACTATACTTTGACCGTCATTCCCAACCATCACCGTGCGTTAAATTCTGCGATTCGGCTCCACTTTCAATTAGCGCTGCGCTCCGGTCGCATCGATCCCAAAGAAGCGCTTCGCTCTCCTGCAGAGTGTTATCTGCAGCGTGCGGTCAACTATGCACCAGGAGATGCTACAAGTCATATGCTCTATGGGGTGATGCTGCACAGGTCAGGTAGAATGGAAGAGGCATTGGTTGAGTACCGCATTGCTATGAAACTGGCTCCCGGTGCACCTGTTATCGAATACAACTATGCTCTAGCATTGGCCGATAAGGGGCAGTACGCGGACGCGAAACAAATCGCTACTAAATTATATGATGGCGGCTATCCTCTGCCCGGTTTGAAGAATAAGCTTAAGGCTGCAGGAAGCTGGGAGTAAACATTGAGAGGGCTCATTGTGAGTCACTTACCAAGCTTGCGCCGTATGTAGGCACGGGCCAACTTGCGATAGATGCCATGTTGAAACCGCAAGCTTCCTATAAAATGCACAATTTTAAGTGCATAGGAATAGCGCTCTACTGAGTCATAGTAGCGCAGGGGAAGCACCTCTACACCGTTTAGGTTGGCCAACAGTAAGTTTGATGTAACCTGCTCCGACCCCCATGCAGACCATTCACGGCCCAGTCTTCTTTCGAATGCGCTCGATATTTCCAACAATTTTTCTTTGCTAAAACTATGCTTTGGAAATCCGGAAAAGCCCGCGCAAGCGCGAACGTACCTCAGATTCTGAAAGCCTGGAAAAACGTCCAGATTTGATTCGCAAAGGCATTGTAGATGCCTTTCGCCCTCGTCGTAACACGATCTTGCAAAACTCTGGGCTGCATTAGCTGAAGTGATAGAATCACCCTCGTCGGTGCCAAGCATGAAGGGCTTGTTGCGTGTCACCGCCTCATGTACTTCCTCGATTTTTCTGAACGTCATGATGTCTGCATCCATTTGGACTACATAGCTTTGCTGAACTAGCTCCGAAATTACCAGGATTCTTTGCCAAGAAGAATACGTTGGG
>JBKAGC010000476.1:0-1166 GCA_046290215.1 Pseudomonadales bacterium
GTGAGGCAAACAGGCGTTGAATGGGATCTGGAGCTTCTTCGATCGCTTGGCGCCCTTTCGGCGTCAGAGAAATCATTTTTTGACGTCGGTCGTAGCGTGACACCGTGCGCTCGATCATGTGGCGCTGTTCCAATTTATCAAGCAGTGCCGTGACTGTCGCCTGAGAGACACGCATCTGAACCGCCAAATATTTGGCATTGCCGGCTTCGCATTCCCCGATGAACTTAAGCAAACGCAACTGAACCGGCGTCAGTCCGACGGACTGTGCGACTTCTTTGCTGTGCAACTCCGTCGCGCGTAAAACGCGACGTAAAGCAGTGAGCGTGGCATTTGTTCGATCCATTGACGTTACGTCTTTCGAATATGTTTACACTTGCTAAGAGTCTTTTCTAAACTTGTCTCAGCAACAAAAATGTCGCGTTTCAAACATTTAGTGTCGAAAACTGCGACTGACTGCGTTGTATGAGCCTTAAACTCATAATTACGAAAGATAAAGATGTTTAGCTTTACTAAGCAAACGATGCTCATCTAAGGTGAAGCAACCAACAAGGGGTTATATCTATGAAAAAAATGATCGGAGCCGCATTTGGCTTGATGATGGTGCCAGGTCTGGCAGCTGCAGAAGACTGTGGTGATGTTTCTATCACCGAGATGAACTGGGCCTCTGCGGCCATCGTGACAAATGTCGCAAAATTCATCCTGGAGCAGGGTTACCAGTGTAGTGTTCAAACTGTTCCATCTTCCACAGTGCCTGCGGTGACATCACTTGCTGAAAACGGCGAGCCTGACATTGTTACCGAAATGTGGACCAACGGTGGTGGCCCTGCTTATGTCAAGCTGAAGGAAGAAGGCCGCGTAAACGAACTCGCACCTGTTCTGTCCCCAGGCGGTGTTGAAGGCTGGTGGATTCCAACCTGGCTGGCTGAAAAGCACCCAGAGCTGACAACCATCGACGGCATTATGGCGAATCCAGAACTGGTTGGCGCTCGCTTTAACAACTGCCCAGAAGGCTGGGGCTGCCGTATCCTGAACGACAACCTGCAGCGCGCGCTGGGTGTCGAAGATTCCGGCATCGAGATCTTCAACCACGGTTCTGGTGAAACTCTGGCAACCTCCATCGCTTCTGCGTTCGAAAACGAAGAGCCATGGTTCGGCTACTACTGGGC
>JBKAGC010000477.1:0-1162 GCA_046290215.1 Pseudomonadales bacterium
TCCTTGCGCGACGGAGCGCGACCTGAAAGGAACGGCAACAGTGAGATGGCGGGCCGCCCAGGTTCGAAGCCTGGTGCTCTATCCAGCTGAGCTATGGGCGCAGTCTAAAACTGTCAATTGATGGCCAATTGTACTTCAAAATGTCGGCACTACGTGCCGGTGGTGCTCTCCTCGCGCGCGAGCCGGCCATCTGAGCTTCTGGCGCTTGGTAATACTACTGTTTCGTGACGGAGTATAACGCAAAGTGTCCGCGCAGGGTGAACTCGGTCAGCGAAAGATGGCAAATTGTGCCCAGATTCCATAAACATTTCCAGAGATTCGTTATGATCACCAGGTGAGCTTCTCCCCGTGGTGCGTAAACCGTGTCAATCGCCAGCTTTTTTCAGCAACATCATCGTACACATCTTAGGATGTACGAGATTGAGTTTGAGTATCGCAATGGCCGAGGTGCTCATGAACTGACGTTGGCTTATGTGGTTGCGACGAACGAGACCAAAGCCTTGCTAGAACTAAAGACGGACATTCAGAGGCATCAATGTGAATTGCTCAAGGTTCGAGGCACCGCCAGGCGTATTGAGCCTGAGAATTTTGATGCTTACATCCACAAACAATGGCCGGCACACATCAACACTCTCGATGCACGTAAAATGATCCGCGATCACGACCATCACGTTTTTGTCCTGCCGCCGATTGAGTTACTTGGGCCCGCCTAAAAAATGCCGTTTGGCGTGACAGTAAAGCCTTTGAAGTAATTCACTTCTGTGTCATTGGGAATCACATGGCAGTGCGCACGATATTCGCTTACCGCGCTGCCTGTCTGATAAACCGAGACCATTAGCAACACCACGAATAAATCTCGCGGTCGGTCGTAACGGGTGGAGTGTTGGTCAATGATGGATTGCACAACATCGCCCTGGAAGTTCAGCGCTGCCTGCTTTTTACAAAGCGTGCTGGCCATAAAGAGGTTGCTGATAGTGCGAGCATTGCCCACGTCATCCACCAAGGTGGCTTTGGATGAAATGGGATTTAAGCTTGATACCCACCAGCCGAAAATGGCCAGAGTGACAACTAAAATGGCAATGAAAGCCCTGCTAGCGTTTACGTCAGCTGCTTGTTGTGTCTTGCCACTCGAACGACTGCGCCCAATACCACTGGCGGCCAT
>JBKAGC010000478.1:0-1140 GCA_046290215.1 Pseudomonadales bacterium
AAGACAGTGGCGCCGAACCGGATTTGGTTGGTGCAACAGGCGATGACGCGGATGCTAACACTTACGCCTTCGCCGAAGACGCAGCTTCGTCAGTCACGATAGATGCAGACGTTCTGACGACGATTCTGGATGTTGGTACTGATGTTACGTTGCAAGCTCACGACGATATCACGGTTGACGAAGCAATCATCTCCACAGGTAGTGGCGGTTTAACTTTGCAAGCGGGCGATGATGTATTCATCAACCAAAACATCACGACAGTAGATGGCTTTGTCACCATCATAGCCAACGACGCCGGGGCGACGGAGGTTGCTCCAGACGGTACAGGTGATATCACGATGGCCGATACGATCGCTATCAGCACTGGTGCTGGGGCTGTATCACTTAGTGCCGAGGGAGACATCACTGTTGAGACGATTACCACGACAGGCGCAGTGAATCTGACCTCTACCGCGGGTGCGATCATTGAGGAAGTAACAAATGATGACGGACTTGTTACAGGTGGGTCGGTTAGTTTAAGTGCTGCAACATCTGTAGGCACCGGTGGTGCCATTGATGTCGATACATCGGTGCTTTCAATCGACGCTGGCACAGATTTCGCGGTGGTTGTTGAGACAGGCACTGACCTGACGAGTTTATCCATCGATTCCGCTCTGGCAGGCACGACACGAAGTATTACAGCAGATAACTTCACTTTCTCAATCACCGATGATGGCTCTGACTTCACGATCGCTCAGGTTCAAAAAACCGGTGGTGCAAACCTCGCCTTTGACTTCACAGCAGCTGATGGCGGTATAGTCATCGCGAATACTGCTGGCGCAATCGATACCGACACTGCCGGGGGAGGCTCGGGTAACGTTACCCTCACTACCGCTGCAGCAACAGGCACGATTACCGAAGCGGCTGATGGTAACACCATCATTGTTACGCCCAATGGATCTGTGGTAACTCTTGTTGCTGGCAGTGGTGCCACGGGTGATATCGGCGGTGATACGGCCACAGAGGCAATTAGCGTCACCGCGACGCAGCTAGTGCTTGATTCTGGCGGTAATCAAAACATTGTCTCCACTGCATCCCTAACAGATCTCTCGATGATCATCAGGGATGATTCTGCGGCAACCTTGGAAGTAAGTGCCGCAA
>JBKAGC010000479.1:0-1125 GCA_046290215.1 Pseudomonadales bacterium
CAGCTAATTAAGAGCCCTCAGCCTATAAAGAGCCCTCAGCTCTTATTCCATAATCTGGTGTTTCACGCGCAGTTTTGTTTTCGTAAATTCCGACGGCGGTAAGTTCACCAGCCCCGCAATCTTACGGATAAACTGCTCTTCATATTTGTCCAGACGGCCATCGGCATAGGCAACCCGCCAGAGATTTTCCAGCAATAGAATCTTTTGTTCGTTGTTGTAATGATCATTCACCAGGGACGTGAACTGAAACAGGTCACTGGCATCCGCGCTGGCAGCTTCCGCGGTGGTCATCAGCTCCTCGAGATGCTCGCCGTCAATATCAAAAGTATCCCGTAGCATGGCGAGGATTAGCTGGCGTTCAATGTCATCTTCTTCAAAGTCGGCCTTGGCAAGTTCAATCATTAGCGCCGCCGTGGCGTATTCAATGCCTTTTTGCAGACCTTGCTCGTTGGGCTCTTCGATCAGGAGCTTTTCTTCAAAAAACTTTTTGATGTCTTTCAGCATAGTGGTTTAAACCTGGCCAGTGGCCAGACCTTCTGTCTGGATTTTCAAGTGTCCCAGGGCATCATAAATCATATCGAGTTTCGCTTCAGGCCGATTCATGTGTTCACTTAAGAAGCGGCGATACTGTCTTGCCCCGGGTACGCCGGTAAACAGGCTCAGCAGATGTTTTAAGGTATGGCGCGGGTGATCTTGTTGTTCACGAGCGTAGGTAATATAGCGTTCGATCACGTCCAGGCGATCAGGCACGGCCTGGCCATAAAGCGCAGACTCAACTTCTGCTAACAAATAGGGATCTTTGTAAATTGCCCGCCCCAGCATGACACCGGGAAATACCTTAAGGTGCTCCAGCGCTTGCTTCGCAGTCTCAATACCGCCATTTAAGGCAAAGGTTAGCTCCGGAAATTCCTCTTGAATCCGCGCCACATAATCGTATTTGAGCGGCGGGATCTCGCGATTTTCTTTGGGTGATAAACCCGTTAACCAGGCAGCCCGGGCATGCACATAAAACACCTTGCAGCCGCTGCTGGCCACTTGATCGATGAAATTGGCAAAGTGCTCGTAGCTGTCCATATTGTCGATGCCAATGCGGCATTTTACCGTCACGGGAATGTCCACCTGGGC
>JBKAGC010000480.1:0-1111 GCA_046290215.1 Pseudomonadales bacterium
AAGATCCTGCTTTGTATATTTTTACTTCTGGTACCACGGGTTTACCGAAAGCTGCCATTCAGAAACAAAGTCGCCAGACCTTGTTTTGCGAAATTGGTAAAACAGTTGGCTTAAAGCTCAAACGCGACGACACCATGTATATCTGTTTGCCGCTGTATCACGCCACTGGCTTGTGTATAGGCTTTCTAGGTGCGCTTAAGGTTGGCGCGACCGTTGTGCTGAAGCGGAAGTTTAGTGCTAGTCAGTTTTTAAACGATATTCGTGAGCATAATTGCAACACCTTTATTTATATTGGCGAGCTGTGTCGCTATCTACTAGCGCAACCAGTGAAGCCAGATGATGGCAATAATCCATTGGAGAAAATGACGGGCAACGGATTGCGCCCGGATATCTGGATGGAGTTCAAAGAACGGTTCGCTGTAAAGGGGATTTATGAGTTTTACGGTGCCTCGGAAGGTAACGCCACGTTCCTGAACTTTTTTAATCGCGACAAGACGATTGGTGCTGCGATCATACCGCCATCGCTGGTGGAGTACGATGTTGCCGCGGACGAAATTGTCCGGGACGAAAATGGCTTTTGTAAAAAGGTTGAGCCAGGCAAGCCGGGTTTGCTGCTGGGGCCCATTACTAAAACCACGGAGTTTGTTGGTTACACAGACCGAGAGGCCACCGAGAAGAAGATTCTCCGAAACGTGTTTAAAGAGGGTGATGCCTACTTCAATACTGGTGATCTAATCAGGCAGATTGATGCGGGTTTTGCTCTGGGGCTAAAACATTATCAGTTTGTTGACCGGGTAGGTGACACGTTCCGCTGGAAGGGTGAGAACTGCTCCACGAATGAAGTGGGTGAGATTATCAACGGCCATGAGGACATCGAGGTTTGTAACGTTTACGGTGTTGAAGTGCCTGGCACCGATGGTCGCGCCGGGATGGCTGCGTTGTTGCTCCGAGAAGGAGCAAGTTTTGATACCGATAGTGTCTCGGCACTGGTGAAGAAGGATCTTGCTGCCTATGCGCAACCAGTGTTCATTCGCATCCTGCCAGAGCAGCAGCTAACGGGTACTTTTAAGCTGCAAAAAGGTGAACTAAGAGAAGCAGCCTACCATCCGGA
>JBKAGC010000481.1:0-1111 GCA_046290215.1 Pseudomonadales bacterium
TCGTCTCTCATCGACGATACCAAGTCATCACATACTTCTTTGGCGTTCTTTAGAGTACGCAAAGGTATGGTTATCTCATCAAGATCAACTCCGGGTATTTCAAAAAGACCCCAGTGAATCAAGCAAGCAACTAGGTTGCGGTCGCTGCCATGGTGCGCTCGTGTCAGTATCAAAACAATCGGGCCAATTGTAGCAATGGCTAATCGACCGATCCCTTTTTCTCCCATCGTAGGCCGGACATCGGCTCCCGCCTTATCTGGAGGTGTTAAGTTACCCTCGATTTGAAGTTTGCTTTCGGTTCCGATAGTCAGCCAACGGTTTTCGAAGTCTGACTTCGACATTCCGACGCCGTCATCTCTAATCAACAGAATGCGGCTCTTCCGAAAGAAATCTACGGTTACTTCGTTGGCATAAGCGTCGTAAGCATTCTTGAAAAGCTCGTGTAGTGCAGTGGGTATCCCAGCGATCTGCTGTTTACCCAACATGTCGAGTGTTCTCGCTCTGGCTTTAAACTTAGCCATCGAGTGAGCACCTGTAGTGTTCCAAAATTTGGCTACCTAAGGCCTCTGCAAAGCGAACGGGTACAGCATTGCCCACCTGCTTTGCAGTTTGAACCAGTGTTCCAACAAAGACGAAGTCATCCGGGAAACTCTGAAGCGACGCAGCTTCTCGCACAGAAATTGCTCGATCTTGCGTTGGGTGGCCGAAACGCCCGTTTGATATCGAAACACATTTGGTCGTGAGCGTTTTTGCCGGCTCTGACCCGTTGAGACGTCCGTACGTATCCGTATAGCCAGTTTTCCTTTTGTGACATTCAAGTAATAGTGCGTCGGGCCAATCTTTCCTGTCTCCTCCCTCAGGAGTGTGACGAAGTCTTTTCAAGTTCAGCTCTGATACTTGTGCCGCTTGATGGTTAGGCACTTCGTTATTCGTTTGTCCCGCTTCAATTGGCGGATATGAGGATATGGCATCATTAACTGTCACATACTTAAGGAGGTTTTCGGCCTCGCCATGCGTCTGTTTGGGCAAGGACACTGAACCTAGCCGTGACGCAATTAGCACCAACCTCCGACGAGATTGTGGGACCCCATAGTCCTTCGCATCTTTAATA
>JBKAGC010000482.1:0-1103 GCA_046290215.1 Pseudomonadales bacterium
AGGGGCTGATTTTGCCCGAATTTACGAGTGTTCGCACAACGGCTGAAGCCATCGGCCGCATTATGTGCATCAAGACGGGCGAGGAGATCGGCCTTCTATATCAATGGGACAATGGTGAAACGCAGGAGGCATTGTATGATCGCGGCAGTCATAAATTGCCAACCTGTCTAAGCGCTCCAACTGGACATAACATCGAAGAAAATTGTGGCTGAATGCAGAAAGGGCCTGACGATTGAGAAATGTTGTTTTTATGGCGAAACAGCGTTGAAGCAATCATCTCGCGTTTGCTCCTTTGAGGTCACGACTTGCAGCAACAGACAGATCTCCATCGGTTAACCCCACGGCTTCTTGTTACGAAGCTGATTTTGTATTTATTAAGCAAGGGAATAGAAATTTCCGACCGAGCACGAGTGTATGTTAAAAAGTTTTTAGCCCCTCATCGTGCCAATTTTTTACTTTGTGATAATATGCCATTTCAAAAGACGTTATGATAGAGACGCGAGGGTAATTACGGACGCGCGTCCACACTTTCAGTGCCCAAACTAGAAGGTTTGCAAGTTTGGGTTCTTTTGTTCGAGACGTATCCAGCGCAACATTGCAACGCCCCATAATACCGCAAAAACTGCGCTCCAAAGTGCATTCCAACTTGCCATCGATAGGGACAGGAATTGCCATGCAACTTGATCACACATCACCAAAGTTGTTGAATCTAAATTGCCGCTTGGCAGAAGGTCCGACCCTGACAATGTTGATAAGTCCAAGCCGGAGCCAGTACAGGACGTAGGTCCTTGCCACCAATCACGTTCAACCCCTGTGTGATAAACTCCAATTGCAGAAGTTGTCGCGGCCGCCATACCGCCAAGAGCAAGCCAAAACATTGGAAAGACACCTGAAGTCAGTAGCAGACCAGCCCCAATGGCCACGCCGTGAGGATATCGTTGCCACAGGCACATGGCACACGGGGCATACCCCATTGACTGAAATAGGAACGCTGCCAGTAGAAGAATACTTGAACCGGCGGCGGCCAGCATTCCAAGTTGTTTGCTCGACATGGTTACCACACGTCCCTTTCAGATTGGGTTCGCTTGAGCGAATTTGATATT
>JBKAGC010000483.1:0-1102 GCA_046290215.1 Pseudomonadales bacterium
GATCTCTATGCGGCCATCGACATGTTGGCCGACAAGCTAGATCGCCAGCTCATCAAGCAAAAAGAGAAAATGAAAGACCACAAACAAAAAGAAGTCTCCCGCTAACTAAACTCACTCAAGCACTGGTGACACAATCCTGTGTCTCCAGTGCTATAATTCACCCGTCACCTGATATTTGAGCTGACGAGTGAATATAGACGACATCCTCACCCTTGACCGCACCTACTGCAAAATCGATGCTTCGAGCCGTAAGCGGGCCCTGGAAAAAGTAGCCATCTGTCTGGCAGAAAACCAGACCTCACTAAACGCTGAGCAGTTGTTTTCCAGCTTGATCGCCCGGGAAAAAATGGGTTCAACTGCCCTGGGGCACGGTATCGCAATACCGCACTGCCGTATGCAAGGTTGTCACAATATTGTGGGTGGCTTGTTCCAACTCAATGAAGCCATCGATTTTGATTCTCCCGACAGAAACAAAGTGAATCTTCTGTTTGTATTAGTCGTACCAGAAGAAGAGGTCAGCGAACATTTGCAGGTGCTTGCCATGCTTGCCAGTCGCTTTGAATCTGAAGGCTATCGGCAAGCTTTGTGTTCAGCGGGTACAGCGCAAGAACTGTTTGCTGCCGCCGTGCAAGAAATCAATCCGGACGTAAAACAGGCCCATAACTAACGACCTTGATCGCACTGGTCCGGTGCAATCGAAGGCAACGGAAGTAAGCGAATGAAATCTCTGGTGATCATTAGCGGCCGCTCTGGCTCAGGTAAAAGTACCGCACTCCATGTGCTAGAAGACATGGGTTATTACTGTATCGACAATCTGCCCGTTAGCCTGGTGGAAGCACTGGTGCAGCGTCTGCAGCAGACCGAAAGCCTCAGCCGCGTAGCAGTGAGCATTGACGCTCGCAACATTGCTGATGAACTGGCCAACTTTGCCGAGACGGTGGAGAAGCTCAAAGATGTACCGCTGCAAATTGTCTATTTGGATGCTGCTAGCCCTTCCCTGGTGAAGCGTTTTTCCGAAACCCGGCGCAAACACCCTTTAACCAATAACGATCGGGACCTTAAAGCTGCTCTGGAACTTGAAACACAGCTGCTAGACAACATT
>JBKAGC010000484.1:0-1079 GCA_046290215.1 Pseudomonadales bacterium
GAGACCGAATATACCACCTGTGTGAACGAACACGATATCCCCGTCAGGGGTCAGATTGCCTTGTTTGAGTTCTGCCACCAGGCCGTGAAACGCTTTGCCCGTGTACACCGGGTCTAGAATGATGCCCTCGGTTTGCGCGAGATCTCGAATCGTTTCGTATACCTCAGGTCCCGCAACACCGTAACCCGGCCCGACATAGCCCTCAACGATGCGGATGGGTTGCTTGATATCCACATCGTCCCGGTTATAACGTGCTTGCCATTGTGCAAAATCGCTGGAGATTTTGTTAACGAAATATTCCTCGTCATCACAAACATTAAAGGATAAGACTTCCACGCCGAGCTCATACATATGATTGCCGAGAATGAGGCCACCGGCCGTGCCACCAGAGCCGGTGGCGGAAACAATATGTGATGGGGAAATACTGTGTTTGGCAAAGTCTGCTTTCAGCTCCTGGCAAGCTTCAATGTATCCCCACAAGCCGATTTCATCGCTAGCGCCAATTGGAATAGCGAAGGCTGCCTCACCTCTTGCCGCGTAGTCTGCCTGAATTGCAGCAATAGCCTCCGGTAGAGCCCGGTTATACCCCCTGGCGGGTAAATAGGTAATGTTTGCTCCCACCAGTTGATCCAGTAACAAATTACCATCGGCCTGCGAGGGTGGATCACCTCGTAATATCAGATGGCAGGCGAGGCCCTGGGCAGCCGCGACTATGGCGGTGGCACGGCAGTGGTTGGACTGTACACCGCCACAGGTAATCAGCGCATTAGCACCTTCCTGAAGCGCCTGGGCAACGTTGTATTCGAGCTTGCGTAGCTTATTTCCCGAGGCGGCCGAGTCAGTTAGGTCATCTCGTTTTACCCAAATAGGTGGCAGCTGATGTTTGGCGCAAAAACGCTTGAGAGGTTGTAGTGGGGTTGGTAATTGCGCCAGAGGGATGCGCGGAATGGAGGCTGACATAAATGCTCTGCACGGTCGAAAAACGCCATGTTAAGAGTGCTGCTGGGAGTTAGTAAAGTGCTGCAGATCTCCGTTAAACGGAGATATTGATAATTCGACCGGTTTGTACACCGGTGATC
>JBKAGC010000485.1:0-1068 GCA_046290215.1 Pseudomonadales bacterium
GTGCCGGCCCTTTTATTCGCTTATGCGTAGATTTTTAATTCTATCTTTTCTGTGTTTTTCGCAGTTTTTGCTGGCGCAGAAGCAATCCTCGTCTTTTCAATTGTTAGATGCTCATACAGGGCAAGGAATTCCAGCGGCCCGACTGTATCTGTATTATGAAAGCGATACCATTGCCGAATTGAGTGATGCAGAGGGAAAGGTTTATTGGCAAAAGGAACCGCTTGCCTTTCAGGTGAAACACGTGGCCTACGCTCTGTATTATAAGGAAGGAGTGAAGAATGGGGCCTTGTATTTTTTAGTCCCTAAGCAAGATCAATTAGAGGAAGTGGTGGTTACTGGGCAATCTCAGCCTACCTTAAACCGACAGGCCGTGCGGCAGGTTCGCGTTATTGATCAAAAACGCATTCAGCAGCAAGCAGCAGTTAATTTGGGAGATTTATTGCAAAAGGACCTCAATTTTCAAGTGAGTGAAGATGGCGGTGCTAATTGGCGAAAGATTAGTGAGTTCCCCGGCGTTCCTGCCAACACCTACGTAAATCAAGTTTTAGCTGATTTATATGATGAGAACACAGTTTATGCCCTATTCAACAATCATAAGAATGGCGACTTTAAACCTTATGTTTTAAAAAGTACCGATAAGGGGAATACTTGGACTAATATGACCGGCGACTTACCTGAGCGAGGTTCGGTATTCGCCATGCGTCAGGATCATGTAAACAAAGATTTATTCTTCATTGGCACCGAGTTTGGCGTGCACACTACCGTGAATAGTGGACAGAAATGGCGTAAACTAGGCGCCGGTTTACCAACCATTGCCGTGCGCGATTTAGAAATCCAGCGCCGTGAGAACGATTTAGTGCTGGCAACTTTTGGTCGCGGCTTTTATGTTCTAGACGATTACACTCCCCTGCGTGAGCTTAAGGAAGAAGATTTACAAAACGAAGCCCATCTTTTCCCTATTAAAGATGCCACCATTTTCTTCCAAGCTTCGCCACTCGGTTATGGCAAAAATGGCTTTATGGGTGCTAGCTACTACAATGCTCCCAACGCTAAAAACGAAGCCTGCTT
>JBKAGC010000486.1:0-1061 GCA_046290215.1 Pseudomonadales bacterium
TGCACCGAATGTGCGGGCCGCGGCCGCGACAGACAAGGGGCTGTTAACGTTGCCCGTGACCTGTGGCGAGGTGCCAGTGAAGTCCACCTTGATGTCCTCGCCAACCGTTATTTGCACGGCAATTTTTATCTCCTCGTTGCCAAAACCATCGTCATCAAGGTAGTCGATAAAATCATAAACCCCCGCAGGAATTTGGCTTAATGCGCTCCTCGCAAGCCGCTCGCCATAATCGTTAGTTGCAATGACGGCTTCTTTAAACCGCGCCACGCCGAGGGCGCTAACCACAGTTTTTAGTCTAGCTTGACCAGCCTGGTTAGCACTAATCTGCGCGGCCACATCTCCGCTCGTTTCACTGCCTGGACCATCTTGTAAGGGTGCAAAGACATCCTCAACAATTTCTCCCGCACGAATGAACAAGGTGGGTGGGATTAGCAGCCCCTCATCATCAATACTGGATGATAGCGGCATAGAACCCGGCGATTCCGCGCCAATGTTAGCGTGATGGGCTCTATTGGCCACAAAGGCGATCAATTCATCATCAACAAACAAAGGCGCCACCATGGTCACGTCAGGTAAATGGGTACCACCTAGAAATGGATCGTTCACCACCAACATGTCCCCCGGCTGCCAGGCGACGTCTTTAACAATACTTTTCATGGCAAATGCCATACTGCCGAGGTGAACAGGTATATGTGCAGCCTGGGCGAACAACTCACCATCACTGTCAAACAACGCACAGGAGAAGTCCAGGCGATCTTTGATGTTTGGCGA
This sequence comes from Pseudomonadales bacterium, assembly GCA_046290215.1. Taxonomy (GTDB): domain Bacteria; phylum Pseudomonadota; class Gammaproteobacteria; order Pseudomonadales; family Azotimanducaceae; genus JAHRVQ01. The sequence continues at coordinate 772 of JBKAGC010000486.1, forward strand.
CAATGCAGCACGACGCAGCAGAGCGCCCATTTCATCACAAACGGCCGTGACACGACTTATAAATATGGCAAGATCAATGGGTGACATAACTTTAGAGTTTACCGAATCTGGTTTATCATCGCCCACCTTTCATAAAGAGCTCAACACTTGAGGATAACGTTATGAGCGACGCAGTCATGAACACCTACGGCCGCCTTGATGTGGCCTTTACCCACGGTACCGGTGCCTGGTTGGTGGATGATGCGGGTCGGCGTTATTTAGATGCCTTATCTGGTATTGGTGTGATTGCC
>JBKAGC010000487.1:0-1059 GCA_046290215.1 Pseudomonadales bacterium
TTTTACCGAGCTCGTCACATGCTTTTGGACTATCCCCAGAAATTAGTTTACGGTCTATATGTGTTGCACCTGTTATTTTTTCATTGATCACGGTAATACCTTCCTTTGCGAGTGCCTCACACTGAAACCATGGAAGTTGCCCGGGTAAGTAGCCCAATGACGGGGATTGCTTATCAAATTTGTCTGGAAAAGCTACCATTTTATATCCGTGATAAGGATTCGGTTCATCCTTTTTTTCTTTGGCTATCATAGCCGCAGGACCATGACAAACCGCCACAAGGTATCGGTCAGACTCTTTAATCCATCGCAATAATTTACCTACATTCTCATCTTCGGGCAATCCTACCATAGAGCCATGACCTCCTGGCAGATAGAGAGCTATGTAGTCTGATTCATCATTCAATTCATTAATAAGCTTTTCTAAGGATAGCGGATTGTCGAATTTCCATTGATTTTCTTTTCGGAATTTTAACACCGACTGATCCTTTACAGGTACGGACCATTCCTCAAGAATTGCGGGTTTTCCAGTTGGTGTAACCACCTCAAAATCAAATCCTGCATTAACAAGGTGCATCAGCGGAACCATGGTTTCCTGTACATTATTTCCTGTAGAGAAGTTTTTCCCATTGGTCATTTTGAAATATCGCTCCTCAGTGCATAGCACTAGTACCTTTTTATTTCCAGTATATTTTTTACCGTCAAAATCTGTTGCTTTGCTCCCACGAAACAAAAAAACGGGCCAGGCGGCCCGTTGCTTTTCCGGTGGAGCCTGAGGGTCTCAAGCGCCGCTGTTGAGCCGCATATAGGGGGAATCGGATGGGGGCGCAAGACGGCACGCTTGTGTTGCAACGCGGGCCGGATTGGCCCACGCTTCCCTCAAAACAAATCTAGGGAGGGACGACCATGCGCACGCGTGCAGCCGTGGCATTGGAGGCGGGAAAACCGCTGGAGGTGATGGAGGTCAATCTCGACGGACCGAAGGCAGGCGAGGTCTTGGTCGAGATCAAGGCCACCGGCATCTGCCACACCGACGAATTCACCCGGTCGGGCGCCGACCCC
>JBKAGC010000488.1:0-1055 GCA_046290215.1 Pseudomonadales bacterium
TAGTGTAACTCCGCCCGTATTGCTGTCTGTGGTATTTAAGTGGAAACTCGGAGCTACCCGTTCGAGGCTGGTGATATCGACAATCCCGGCCCGATCGAGGGTTTCGCTCGAAAGTGCGGTAATGGCAAGAGGTACGTCTTGAATGCTCTGCGCTCGCTTGGTAGCTGTTACGACGTCCTCCTCCAATTGCACTGCTTCCGATTGAGCATGCACCGCAGCAGAATAGTTAGCAGCAAAGGCAACCGTTAGGCCGAAAGCAATCCTATTTAACTTTGACGGAATTTGACCAGAAAGGTAATTATGCGACATAGCGTAGTTCCTATATATAAGTGTTATTGGGCAACATACGCACTAAAGTGTAGCTACAAAGAATCTATGCTGAAATGTCCTTGTCGATCAATAATCAACATTTATGGTCACTCAGCGAGAGCAGACGTCAACTAGGCGTAGAGCTGTCTAGTAGCTTATCTTTACTGAGCCTCTCCCGATATCAGCTCCAGCTAAAAGTAGAAAATTCCAGCTGTTTTCACCCGGGATCACACTCCCCGAGCTCGTGTTTTTCAGCATAAACTACTGGAGAGATCCAGCCCAGAGATGAGTGAGGGCGAAGCTGATTATAGAACAATCGCCATTTCTCTACCTTGGTCTTTGCGTCATCGAGTGACAGAAACAAATTTGCATTCAGACACTCCTGCCGAAGACTTCCATTGAAAGATTCCACGGTCGCATTGTCCGTGGACTTTCCTGGCCGCGAGGAATCAATGGAGACCTGCTTTTCATAGGCCAAACGATCCAGTACCTTGCCAGCAAAGTCACTGCCGTTGTCCATTTTCAGAACCTCTGGCTGTGAACGTTCGATACATATTTGCTCTAGGGTTCTCGCCACATCTTCGCCAGTTAACCGTTGACCAACTGCGATGGCCAGACATTCCCGCGTATACAGGTCAATGACCGTTAGCATGCGCAGCCGTCTGCCATCGAACAGCGCATCGGACACGAAATCCATACCCCAGATCTGGTTTGGATAGCCCGCCACCTGCAACGGCTGGCGCAGC
>JBKAGC010000489.1:0-1046 GCA_046290215.1 Pseudomonadales bacterium
TGCGTGGCAAACAGGGTTAATGCCTGACAACGTTCAGCAATGTAAGTAGCCGCAGCCCAGGCCAGTGACAAGCCATCAAAGGTAGAAGTACCACGACCAATTTCATCCAGCAGTACCAGCGATTTTTCCGTCGCGTTGTTGAGGATCATGGCGGTTTCGGTCATTTCCACCATAAAGGTAGAGCGGCCACTAGCGAGATCGTCAGATGAACCTATTCGTGTGTAAATGCGATCAATAGGACCAATCGTGGCTTTGGCAGCCGGCACGTAGCTGCCAATGTGAGCCAGCAAAACTATCAACGCGGTCTGGCGCATAAACGTCGACTTACCACCCATGTTAGGGCCTGTAATAATAAGTAGTTTCTGGCTATCGGTAAGCGCGACGTCATTAGGCACAAACGGTGAGTCTAAGACTTGCTCCACCACCAGATGGCGACCCTCAACAATGTCCACGCCAATATTGTCTTGCAGCACGGGCTGGCATAGGTTGAGGGTTAACGCTCGCTCCGCCAGGTTACACATAACGTCTAACTCTGACACGGCGGCGAAGGTGTCTTGTAATCTCGCCAGGTGTTCCAGTAAAGCTTTAAGCAGTGCCTCGTACAGATGTTTTTCCCTGGCCAGGGCGCGGCTTTTGCTGCTTAGTGCTTTATCTTCAAATTCTTTGAGCTCTGGCGTGATAAAACGCTCGGCGTTCTTCAAAGTTTGCCGCCGCACATAGCGATCTGGCGCGCTGGCTGCCTGGGTTTTAGATATTTCAATGTAGTAGCCATGCACCCGGTTAAAGCCCACTTTTAATGTGGAGAGCCCAGTCGCTTCCCGTTCCTCTTGTTCTAACTTGATGAGGAAGCTGGCCGCGTTCTCGCTAATGGAACGCAGTTCATCAAGTTCTTCATCGTAGCCAGTTTTAATCACGCCGCCGTCGCGAATCACCACCGGTGGGTTATCAATAATGGCACGTGTTAACTCGTCAGCTAGTTCAGGGAATGGCGAGCAGCGTTTAGCGAGGGAGCGCAACTGCTCGGTATCTTGCTGCAGTAAGTCGCC
>JBKAGC010000490.1:0-1043 GCA_046290215.1 Pseudomonadales bacterium
GTGACACCAGTGCCAACCTTTACGTGTTAACCCGCTGGGTAAAAGACCAGAAGCGCCTGGAGTTAGCAGAGGCAATTAGGCTCTTGACCAGCCAACCTGCTGAGCTTTATTCCCTAAAAGATCGTGGTTTGCTGCGTGAGGGCTATAAGGCCGATATTAATATCCTGAATTTCGAGCAACTAGCCCTAAAAACGCCGCATATCGTGTTCGACTTACCGGCAGGTGGCAAACGGTTTTTGCAGGATGCTGACGGTATTAGCGCTACCATCAAAGCAGGCGAGGTAATCTTCGAAGGGGGCGAGCCCACCGGGGCTTTGCCCGGTAAGTTGGTGCGAGGTGCGCAGTCAGCGCCAGCCGCCATTGCCAATGGCAGTTAAACGCAGCGGTTTCTCTAGCTAAGCACTAGCCTGGTACGATCGGTATAGAACGACACATAGTCCTTGAGCTCGCTCACCTCGGGGTACGGCGTTTCGTAACTCCACACTACATTCTCGGCAATTTGCTCGCCGACGCTCAAGTGCCAGTAGTTCGCATGGCCTTTAAAAGGGCAGTAGGTCGTATGGTCGCTGGCAGTAAAGTGTTCAAGTTGCAGGGCTGACCTTGGCAGATAAACCACATCATCGTGGCGAGTTTCTTTGACCAGTAGCGCTTCATCACTTTCCGCCACGGTGACGCCGTGAAATTGGATGGTGGCGGTTTTACCCAGTGGTGCTGCTGTGACCGAGTAGTCAGGTATGCGCTCAAGTATCCTGGCTCGCTCTGGAATGACGGAAAATTGCGGCATGGTTCAACCCTATGGTCTTTTCTGGAGTCTAAAGGCCAGGATATGGAGTAGGCAAATGTTGAAGTTTTTACAGGCTAGCGCTGTCTTGTTGCTGATTGTCGTTGGATTGGTAACTTTAGATTACCAGTACTGGCAGTCGCAGATAGAAATCCCAGAAGCCAGAACAGTCCGTGAGACAGCCCAGACTTTGCTCGATCAGGGTTACATTCCAGGTATTGCCTATAGCCTGATCAAGCAAGGGCAAATAGTAGAGGTTGCC
>JBKAGC010000491.1:0-1043 GCA_046290215.1 Pseudomonadales bacterium
TTTGCTGGATTACTACCTGGAGGATTGGGAGAAGTGGAGCCGGGAGGTGGCAACGACGTTCATGCCGAATCCATGATGCGCACGGCGAGCTACTTCCTGGCCAATTCTTCCAAAACCGATAATGCCCAATCTCTTTCCTGACACCTTAGTGCCGACCATGTGTGTTGGCGCCCAACCCGACCACTTACCCGAGCGCAATTCCCGCTCGCCTTCGCCGGCGCGGCGGGCTACCATCAACATCAGCATTATAGTCAGATCGGCAGTGCACTCCGATAAAACACCTGGTGTGTTTGTTACTGTCAATCCCAGGGCGCGAGCTGACTCTTCACAGATATGACTGTAACCGACACCGAAATTTCCCAGAAACCTCGTCTTAGGTGAGGCGACATCTAGTACTTCAGCGTTCAAGCTATCTGTGACGGTTGGCAATATAGCGTCATACTTTATGAGCGCCTCTTTAAGCTCCGTCGGAGTTAGTGCTCTATCCTGCCTGTTGAATGTAGTATCGTATGTCTCGGACAGTCGGGACTCGACGGCATTTGGCCAACGTCGAGTCACAAATACTGATGGTTTTCCCATCACTAAAACCTCTTTGATATAAGTTGTGACTTGCCTAGGCAACAAGCCTTATCAGCCGCTGAACTAGCAGAGTAATCCATACCATTGGCGATTGAATCGCTATCAGCCGAAACAACCGTGGGCCAGCAATACCTCGATTCTAGTCAGGCTACGCAATCTACGGGAAAATGCTTGTCCATCACTTCTCCAACGCGAGCGCGATCCACATCGCATCCCATCTCAAGGAGGACATCCATAAAGCGGCCAACGATATCCCTGACGGCCCCAGCATTTAGCTGATTGAGTATTCCAATGCGAACCTGTATTGGCTCGGACAATGTCGGCCAGAGACCAAATCCATTGGCTCGGCACAGCTCGACCAATTCCCCTTCACGCCCTGACAAATCCGCGGGCAAGTTCAGCACGACCAAGCTGCTCATATCCGAGGTAACTTCGCATCCCATAGTAGTCACTGCTTCCCTCAA
>JBKAGC010000492.1:0-1039 GCA_046290215.1 Pseudomonadales bacterium
GCCCTGGCCATTCCCTAATTCATTGATGCTGGGATTTCTGGCGGAGTATGAATCCGGTGACTTCATACTCCAGGAAGATGAAATCGAAGATGCCCAGTGGTTCCACTATGAGAATCTACCGCACATGCCTGGGCCGGTGGCAATTTCTCGCTGGATTATCGACACTTATTTGACCCGCCTCGGGGTTAAAGTTAGCTACTAGTCGTCCAGGAAGTTACCCAGGATTTTTTGATAACCCACTGGGAAGAGACGCTCCAGAATTGCAATAAACTTTGCGTCTTTGCCAACGAGTATTTGTGCTTTGTTTTTGCGCACACCGTTCAAAATAATGTCCGCTGCTTGTTCAGAGGTTAAACCAGCCAGGCTTTCGAATTTTGCTACAGCCTCGTCTTTCGTGGCGGAAGCATTATCCATGGGTACAAACCGTGAACTTTTAACGATATTGGTTTTTACTCCGCCAGGTTGAACGCAGCTAACGCCAACATGACTGTCTTTGAGTTCTTGTCGCAACGCATAGGTATAACCGCGTACGGCAAATTTAGAAGCGTTGTAAGCGGATTGAGTGGGTAGGGCGATGGTGCCAAAAATTGATGAAGTGTTCACAATATGCCCCTCGCTTTGCTCGCTGATCAGTGGCAAAAATGCCCGGGTACCGTGCACCACACCCCAGAAATTGATATTCATGAGCCATTCAAAATCTTCAAGTGGCATCCGAGACACTAAATCGGTGACGGACACGCCGGCATTGTTAAAGATCATATTGACCTTGCCATGATGCTGAACCACAGCGTTAGCAAAGTTTTTTACCGCGACTTTATCGGCAACATCGACCACGTGAGTAGAAACGTTAACCCTGTTGCCTATCATGGCTTCAGTGGTTGCCAGTTGCTCGGGATCGATGTCTGAAATTGCAACGTGACAACCCTCGTTGGCTAGCTGTACGGCAAGTGCTTGTCCCATACCTGAACCAGCACCCGTAATGGCTGCTACCTGGCCGTTAAAATTTTTCACGTTGCTGCCTCTCTATCTATTGATGTCT
>JBKAGC010000493.1:0-1036 GCA_046290215.1 Pseudomonadales bacterium
CGAAGTTGTTGACACACCGGTGTCGGCATTTTTGGGGTTCGGGCTTGTAGCTCAGTTGGTTAGAGCGCACCCCTGATAAGGGTGAGGTCGGTAGTTCGAATCTACCCAGGCCCACCAACGTTTTTCAGCTCGACTGAAACACGTATCATGGACGGCGTTTGAGAGCGCCTCGCAAGTTGCTTCGCAACTCACTGTGCGCTCAACGTCGATTTTGCTTCGCAAAATCAACTAGGGGCCATAGCTCAGCTGGGAGAGCACCTGCTTTGCAAGCAGGGGGTCGTCGGTTCGATCCCGACTGGCTCCACCAGATTTCCGCTCCAAATTCTGATCTTCGGCAAACATCGATCGCGGTATCAAGTTCCGATACCGCCTGTTCCTTTACATGGTGAAGAGACGATGTATCCAGGGCTGGTATGCTCCTTAAATACCAAGCCACCGTGAGGGCCTGACCGCACTCATCTGGGTATTATCGCGTGATTTTGGTCTAATAAAAACTGTTCTTATTGAGATGCAGCTTGATCGTGACCGTCCTATCCCGACGGTTTGCGTGTGTATCGATAATGAGAGCAATCAAGTGTCTTAAGTGCATCCGGTGGATGCCTAGGCGGTAGAAGGCGATGAAGGACGTGGTACGCTGCGATAAGCCTTGGGGAGTTGCGAACAAGCTTTGATCCAAGGATTTCCGAATGGGGAAACCCACCTCTTTTGAGGTATCCCGCAAGGGAGGCGAACCTGGGGAACTGAAACATCTAAGTACCCAGAGGAAAGGACATCAACCGAGACTCCGTTAGTAGCGGCGAGCGAACGCGGACCAGCCCGTATCTGTTATAAAACCAAAAGCGTCTGGAAAGTCGCGCCATAGAGGGTGATAGCCCCGTATGGGTAGAAAAGCAGATCGTTAGAGTAAGGCGGAACACGTGAAATTCTGTCTGAACATGGGGGGACCACCCTCCAAGGCTAAGTACTCTCTACCGACCGATAGCGAACAAGTACCGTGAGGGAAAGGTGAAAAGCACCCCGACAAGGGGAGTGAAAT
>JBKAGC010000494.1:0-1036 GCA_046290215.1 Pseudomonadales bacterium
GTACGGGTTTTATCTGGGATGAAAGCGGCCTGATTGTAACGAACTTCCATGTAGTGGCCGGCGCTTCTAAGATCACCATTACTCTGGCTTCCGGTCGCACCTATGAAGCGGAAGCCGTGGGCGGCGCGCCGGAAAAAGACATCGCACTATTACGTATTGATGCGCCAGAAGAAGTATTAAAACCCATTGTGCTTGGAGATTCCGAACGACTTGCTGTGGGTCGCAAGGTATTGGCCATTGGCAACCCATTCGCGCTGGATACAAGTCTCTCAGTTGGTGTGGTCAGTGCCCTGGGTCGTGAAATCCGCTCGGTAAGTAATCGCACCATCAAAAACGTAATTCAAACTGATGCAGCCATTAACCCTGGCAACTCCGGGGGCCCACTACTTAATTCCATGGGCCAACTGGTCGGCGTAAACACAGCGATATATAGCCCTTCTGGCGCCAGTGCTGGCATCGGTTTTGCGATTCCGGTTAATACCTTAAAAGTCATCATTCCCCAGCTGATCGAACATGGCACCTTGTACCGACCAGTCATGGGTATCGAAACGCTAACGGACTACTGGGCGAAACGTTTACAAGTGAAAGGCGTCGCCATTTTGTCCGTCAAACCAGGCTTCCCAGCCGCTATGGCAGGTATGGTTGGGGTTCGTGAGGATATTCGCGGCAATATCCACCTTGGTGATGTGATCGTCGCCATTGAAGGTGAACCCGTGACCAATGAAGACTCTTTGTTGTCGATGCTCGAGCAATTTGAACCAGGCGACACCATCAAGGTCACGACCTTGCGTGACGACGAGATCCAAAACTACTCCGTCACACTTACTGCCCCCGAGTAGGAGAAACTGTGATGTTCCTTTCTTCCCTATCCGATGCGCAACAGAAAGCCTTTTTATGCCTGGCCTACAATGTGGTGGTATCCGACGGTGACCTGACCGTCGGTGAAGAACTGATGATGGAAGAAATGCGCCGGGAAATGAATGTTGATCCTGATTTCACGCCTGAGTACATCGAGCTAGAAGGTATCGAGGAGATA
>JBKAGC010000495.1:0-1011 GCA_046290215.1 Pseudomonadales bacterium
TCTACGATCAATTCTGACGCCATGTTCATGTCCTGTTCTGCCTTGGTGTACCACAGCTCGTTTTTGTCCTCATGCCTGTCAACTGTGTTGTTAAGCTGTGGTGTTTCAGCAAATTTCACAACGTCCCGGTGTCGTTTGGGAGTGGGAGGGAAGTCTACGATCAATTCAGCCGCCATGTTAGTGAAGTTATTATTGATATTATTGTTCTTGTGCCGAAAAAGTTATGTTACAGTGTGTCCACCGTAGTTGCCCGCGGGTGTGCCCGCTCGTCGGGGCATTACGGAGCACGTTATCTGTTACTGTCCGTACTTCCAGTGTCCGGATTTTTCAGCGGGCAACTACCGTGGACGGGCAAGTACCAAGGCGGGCAACTACGGTGGACACCTGTATGTTGAATTATGATCGAAACCTGCAGCCCTACTTGCATACTCCGAGGTGTTCGCATTGCAATCGGACAAAGGCAGCCCTCTCTCTAGCCCTCTATTGATACTCCGAGATGTTAGATGTTCGCATTGCAATTTGATGTTCGTTTGGGTGTGCGAACTCCTACTTATTTAACCCTAATTGCTTGACACCTCGTACGCCATAGTCAAGACGGTATACCGAGGGATAAAGAGCAAACTGACCGAAGCGGATGACGCAATGAGACATTGTCGAAATGAAAGCCGAGGGTCAGACGATTGACAAAACATCAACCATTGACACCTTCTCCGCCCACAACGAGTGTCATCGTTCGACCGGATAGAACATCTTTCGACTGGAGTATTCAGTGCGCACAACTTTAAATCGGCTGGTTACGCTTCGGGCAAGAGTGGGCTCCGCCAGTGATCCTGAGCTCACGCTTGTAGCTATTAGCGTAAACTATTTTCCCCTAATGGTTGGATCTTCGAACAGTGGGTCTTTTTAGACCGCCAAGGCGCGTGTGGTGGACGAGCAGGTTTCGCTACTATCCACGTGTGGTGTGATCGCCAATGTTTTCGGCTGGCTGTTTGGGATTATTTCACACGAGTA
>JBKAGC010000496.1:0-1005 GCA_046290215.1 Pseudomonadales bacterium
GATTTCGTGATGTAAACAGCTTCGGCCGATTATTCAAGAAGGAGGCGGGGGTCAGTTTTACGGATTTTAGGCAAAGGTATCAGTAACAGAATAGGGGGCAATTCTAACGTAAAGAGCCATGTATTGTTTTTGGTGTTGAGCTAATTTGCCAGTCCTATCTTATTGATAATAAAGAAATTAATGGAGAAATATCATCTTTGTTTCTGCAGGCGCCGGAACTTTAAGCCATTCTGCCCTGACACTATTTATGAGGCGATATACATTTGGGTCACATAACAGCCTGCAGCATGGCTAAGGCCTGGACAATGAAACAATGTGTGAGGACATCAGAATGAATGCCCCTATCAATAAAGATCTTATTGCCGCGAACTCTGACCGCTGTGCCCAGCCGCCGAGTGAACGAGTTGAAGCCCTAAAAAAGGCAGTCCAGAGCGAAACCAATGGCGCCTGTATTGAGCGCGCCTTGCTCTGGACGGAGTACGACAAGGACAAGCGCAATAGGGGCAAGAGCCCCGCTGTTCGTATCGCAGAAGCCACTCGCCATGTACTGAATCACAAAAGTGTAAGAATTTACCCACGCGAACTGATCGTGGGAAACTTCACATCCAAGCGCGTAGCAGGGTTCTGCTACCCGGAGCTGGCCGGGGTTCAGGTAATGGTCGAGGCGTTCGGTTTACCCACCCGCAGGGTTAATCCGCTCGAGATCAGCCTCTGGGATCGTTTCAAACTGGCCTCAAAGGTACCTTATTGGCTCAATAAGAACGCAGCATACCGCGCATTTGACAACATGAAAGATCGTTTCCGCTTCGCTGCAGAACAGGGGGAAGCGCTCCAATACCAGGTCTATGAAGCTGGTGGCATTGCTCACTTGGCTCCGGACTACGAAAAGCTGATCAAGATTGGTGCGCAAGGAATTATCGATGAAGTGGAATCGATGGAAGCTCAAACCAGTGACCCTGAGAAGCTGGATTTCTACCGGTCAGTCAAGATCGCCATGAGTGGACT
>JBKAGC010000497.1:0-49894 GCA_046290215.1 Pseudomonadales bacterium
CATTAACAACCCCGAAGCAAATCGTGCAATCACCCAGGTACCCACGTCTGCAGTGGTTGCAGACAACGACAACCAGCTTTCGGTTTGGATTTACCATAGCGATACCGGGCAGGTGGAACGCCGCGCCATCGAAACGGGCTTACCCACGGGTGACTACATTCCTGTGATAAGGGGTTTAACTGCCGGAGAACAGATTGTTGCCGCTGGTGCCAGACAACTTATCACCGGTATGCGTGTCATTCCTTTCGAGGACAACCTCGATGATTGATATTGCCAAGTTCTCCATTGACCGGCCGATTTATGGTTGGATTTTAGTCATTACCTGCTTGCTCTTAGGTTACATCGGTATCGAATCCATAGGTCGCTTGGAAGACCCGCCCTTCCCTGTGAAGACAGCCTATGTGATCACGCAATATCCCGGCGCCTCAGCCCTGGAAGTAGAAAAAGAAGTCACGGACCAAATTGAGGCAGCGCTACAAGAGCTACCGTATGTGGATCATATGATCAGTAAATCCGTAAACGGTCGCTCGGAAATCCAAATAGATATGCTGCAGCAGTATGGACTTGAAGACACGCCGCAAATCTATGACGAACTGCGGCGCCGGGTTGGCGAAGCCGCTTACCTCTTACCTGCAGAAGCTAACCCACCCATCGTTGAAGACGACTTTGGTGATGTTTACGGCATTGTTTATGCCATCTCGGCACCTGGGTTTACCACCGCAGAAAAACACAATGTAGCAAATAACATTACGACCGCGCTTAAAGGCATCGAGCATGTTGCTAAAGTCGATGTGCGCGGCTTACCGCTGGAAGCGATTTATATTGAAGTACCACAGCAGCGCCTTAAACGTTTAGGTTTGACCATCGATGAGCTCAGCCAGGGGATCAACCTTGAAACTAATGTGACCACAGCCGGTTCAACCAGGTTAGGTAACCTGCGGCTTACCGTGGCGCCCGGTACGCCATTTTCCAGTGTCGAAGATATTCGCAATATGCCCGTGGGTCCTCCAGGTTCCACCCAAATTCTCAAACTCGGTGACATTGCTGAGGTTCGCCGTGAGAATATCGAGAAGCAATTCGAGATGATTCGTCATGATGGCCACGACGTCTTTGCCGTTGCAGTGGCGGTCACAGAAGGGGAAAACGTCGTAGAAGTGGGTCGCAATGTTGACGCTAAGATGGACGAATTAGTTTCACAGACGCTACCCCTTGGCGTGAGCTACGAGGCAATTTTCTCCCAACATGAAGTGGTCAGTGAGGCCATTGATACTTTCCTGGTGAATCTGGTGATGTCAGTGGTCACAGTCGTACTTGCGCTCCTTGTATTTATGGGTTGGCGCGCGGGTACTGTGGTGGGCCTGGTACTATTTCTCACGGTGCTCGGCACCATTGGCATCATGTATTACGTGGGTATCCCGCTACAGCGAATTTCCCTGGGCGCATTAATGATCGCTATGGGCATGTTAGTGGATAACGGTATCGTCGTGGCAGAAGGTGTCGTGGTTGGCGTCGCTAGAGGTCTTACCCCAAGGGAAGCAGCCAGTCGCGCCGTGACAAGAACCCAATTCGCCCTGCTCGGTGCCACCATAATAGGCATCACCGCATTTGCACCAATCTCTCTTTCGAACGACAACACCGGACACTTTTTGATCTCGCTATTTCAGGTCATTGCAATATCACTGTTGTTAAGTTGGATATTGGCTATCACCGTGGTGCCGCTATTTTCCAGCTATCTCTTGAAGGTCAAACAGGGCCACGATCAATCCAAGGAGTACACCGGGTTATTGTATCGCCCCTACAAGCTCTTGTTAGGCATCAGTCTGCGGCGGGCATGGCTTGCGACACTGGTAATTATGATGATCTTTGCCAGCTCAATTTATGGCCTGGGATTTGTCCGCCAGAGCTTCTTCCCGAGCTCTAACTCACCGCTCTTTTTCGTGGACTATCAGTTGGCCGAGGGTACTGACATCCATTACACCCAGCAGGACGTGAAGGATCTAGAACCCATCGTTGAGGCAATCGACGGTGTTGAGCATGTGACGATTTTTACCGGGCGCGGGCCACCTCGTTTCGCTGCCACCACCCGACCAGAACAACCTAACTCGGCTTATGCGCAGATTGTGGTTCGCGTCGATGATGTCAGACGAATGAATCAAATCATGGCAGAAGCCCAGAGCTTACTCAGCAGCCTCAGAATCGATGCTGAAATTAGGGTCTCACGCACCGAGTTTTCTCCAACTAACGGCTCAAAGATAGAAGCAAGATTCAGCGGTCCGGACATCAAGGTGCTAAGGCAATTAGCAGCAAAGGCCAGAGAGGTTTACCTCGCCCATAATCTCATCGATACCAAAACCAATTGGCGAGCCCCATCGCTAGAGTTGCAGCCAATCTTCAACGAATCACAGGCCCGTGTCTCTGGCATCACCCGACGCGATGTCGCCCAGGCCCTTAACTACAATACTGAAGGTGTCAGCATTGGAGTGTTTCGTGATGGCGACAAGCTCGTACCTATTGTGGCACGAGCACCCAGGGACGAACGTCAACAGGTGAGTCAGTTGGGCAATAAAGAGATTTGGAGCCCCCTGGGTAATCAATACGTGCCATTAACCCAGGTGGTGGATGGTTTAGAATTGGTTGCCACCGATGCCAAAATTTACCGCCGTGATAGGGTACGCACCATAACTGCCCAGGCTAACGCGCCCCAGGGTCAGAATGTTCGAGATGCCCAGGCAATGGTCATGACTGAAGTTGACGCCATAAAACTTCCGCCTGGGTATCACCTTGAGTGGGGCGGTGAGTATGAAGCGAACATTGAAGCAAACACTTCATTAGGCTCAAAAATACCACTGGCATTTGGTTTTATGATGATTATCACCATCTTGATGTTTGGCCAGTTACGCCAACCTATCGTGATCTGGTTGACTGTACCGATGATTATCACCGGTGTGGTGATCGGCATGTTAGCCACGAATCACGCCCTGACCTTTCCGTCATTCCTTGGCGTACTCAGTTTATCGGGGATGCTGATCAAGAACTGTATCGTTCTGGTAGACGAAATTGACAAGCAAATGGCAGAAACCGGGCATACCGTGAAGACGATTTATCTCGCCAGCATCTCACGCCTGCGTCCTGTTCTGCTCGCCGCCGGGACAACGATTGCCGGGATGTCACCCCTGCTAACAGATGCATTCTTTCGCGAAATGGCGATTTGCATTATGAGCGGCTTGCTGTTTTCAACTTTGATCACCCTGATCGCGATCCCGGTGTTTTATCGGATTGCACTAGGCAATAGAGTTACAGCAATGGCATGAGAATCCTATTTGCGAGGACAGTCTACCGATTTCGGAACTCAATATACGAAACCAGGTATATTGTCCCCGGACTCCCTCACAGAAATTATCAAAAGTCATTCAGCCGAATATTATCCTGCACGACTTTGTTTAGCCCCTCCGGAACCTCGTGCTCCTTGGCCAATGCGCCCCATTTAGATACCGCCTCAAGCACCTCTTCTATGATTTCATCAATCTCTTTTTTACTCACCCTTGGTAGGTGGACTTCAGCCAGGGCGTGAAAATCTGCCCGATTGTGACCTATACGCTTACCGTTTAAGGACATCCAGCGTTGCTCTACCCAGGGGTTACCAGGTTTGTAACTAAACGCCATGTCGTAAGCTGGCGCCAGGCGCCACTCATCCCCTTCAAGAACAAAAGCAAAATTCTTGCTGTGATCATCATGATTCGTTGCAACATGGTTGAACACCATTCGCCGAAACAAATTCAAAGCATCGACTCTGGGCAATCTTAACTCTCTTGCGACTCGAAACAATTCTTCGTAAGAAAACGCACCAATGCCCTGGTAGTTCACATGCTTGATGGCCGTGAGCGTTTGCACGTGTTTCTTGTTGTTGCCGACACGGTCAAATCGTTGGGTCACAAAATGACGTCTGCTGCCTTCATTCAGCAGGTGGCAAGGCATCATCTCGATCTTTGCCGCGGTGGCCATCAAATAATAGACGTACTCCATCACGCCGTACCCAAGCGGATCACCAAACGTTTGTTGGGACGGTTCACGCTCACGAACGCCATCAAACTTTAGCAGGTAGTGGGTGAATCCAACCGCGACATCCCCTTGACCAGAACGCACTTCGGTAAAATCGTCGTTAAACGCCAGCACCGCTTTTGGCCTGGCACCACCAGCACTCGTACCAACCGCCAGTAACGCTTCCATCATTTCTTTATCTTCAGCCCGATCATCAAATTGAACGTCCTGATGAAAGTCTTTTCGTGCGTCCAAAACGGACTGGGCTAGCCGCGTCAAAGTCTCGAGGTGAATATCTCTTTCTACCGGGAACTGACTTTTTCTCTGAGCGGGAAAATACTCTAGTGCACCCATACCTCGCGAGCCGGTGTATTGGAGGCGCTCCAAAGGTGTCAGTGGTGCGGTTCTGGAGGTTTGCTGTGCAAGCCAGCGATTGAGCACCGCATTACCAAAGTCGTCAGGCAGCGAGTCCGCCAACATGCCAGGTAAACCTTTGAAGGTATCCCAATTTAAACCCGGGAAGGTGTAAATGCGTTGCTTTTCAGCCGGCATTGTCAGAGGCGCTAGTGGAATCCCCTGGTCAACAAACTCACTGAAGTATTCAAATCGGGCGGCGGTATCTTCTGCTTCAAAACTTAATGCACCAATGCCAGTGCCTTTGTAACGGACTTCTATGGTTGCCATTACCAGTCTAGCTCACGAGGTTTTTCCACTTCGATCTGCCGCTTCCCGCTTGCCCTTTTTTTGGCATTGGTTGTACTTTTCAAAAGTTGCACTGGAGACACACCTTCATCTGGGAACGCGGCGAGCAGGTTATCTATCCTGCCAAGTGCCTGCATGACGGCAGTGTAAGTTGCCAATGTGCTCTTTCCTGCTTCGGCATTCTTGATGGCTCTGAGGGATACACCGGCCAAAGTAGCCAGATCTTCCTGGGTGAGATCCTGATTCAACCTATATTGCTTGACTCTGCGCCCGATCAAGGCGGTTGTTTCATCTATATCCATAAGTAACAGCCCTTATAAGCACCCTAAACCGACAAAATTAGATTAACAGCACTTAAAAGGATTGTAAAACAAAGATCATTTAACAGGCCTTATAGGGGCTTTTACATAGTATAAGCTGATAATAGAACTTATAGAGCCTTTTATAAGGTCTGAATTCACACCGGTTTGAGTAGAGCACGCTGCAATCTAAAAAACTCTAGGCATCTACTACACCTAACTGAAGGCGTATCAAAACACCTTGTTTGAGCTCAGCCAACCACGTTTGAAAACTGCACAAAACCAACCTCAGTAATGGCGAACTCGACAACCACTCTGCCTTCAGTTCAAGATGCCAAAACACCACACATGTGCTGAATTGCGCTTCTCATCCAAATGGCTTTCAGATAGACTGCGCCGCATCTTTAGCAGACATTGATAAAGGTTTTTTGTGACCACCCAGGCCATTGTGCAAAACCACTGAGAAGCTAATTCCTCCTGTTAGGAGTTGTTTGGCTTTTCTCTTCTTAGTTTCAAGTTCCAGTAGCTTTAGTACTTAGTTGCTGACGCGGTTCAACGCTTGAAATTGAATAGATCAGGTTTTAATCAGCGCACCCTAGCGCTGCTTACACAATGAAAGGTTACAAAAGTGTCACGTTCAAAACACTCCTACGAAGGCCGTGTTCGCCATAGCGCCAAGCACCAGCATGCAAAATCAGAATTCCGGTGCGTTCACTGCAAGCAAATAATCAGCAATTCTGCATTGGGAAGTGAGCATAGAAATCACTGCCCCGTGTGTCTCTGGAGCCGCCACGTGGATGACAGTCCAGGTGATCGGCAATCCGCCTGCCACGGCAAGATGGAACCGATATCAGTCTGGGTAAAAAGCGATCAGGAATGGGCGCTAATTCATCGTTGCACACGTTGCGGTGACACGCACATTAATCGAATTGCCGGTGATGACAACGAGTATATGCTCATGTCGCTCGCGACCCGGGCTATTGCTCTGCCACCGTTCCCCCTTGAAAAAATGCCACGGGGAAATCGGTGATGGGTACTACATTGGATAAGGGGCAACCGCTCTTAGAATTGCAACAGATCAGCTGGCCACCAGCTGATCATCCCGCCAGCACCCCATGGCAGGCGCTGGCCACAGCGGCCCGATCAAGTTACGGCCATCTGCCGCGATTCGGTGCAGGGCTGCATAGCTTGCCTCAGGATGCTCATTTAATGCTTCACAAGGACCTGTTGCCATATGTGCTGGTGACACAGCCAGATGCCCAATGAAAGTGGTTTCGCCGCCACAAATGTGAAACACACTATGACCATCACAATGTTCGCCGGTGATTTCCGCGGTAATGCCAGGCACCAGTTCTTGGCCATCTTGATAAGTTTCGATCACACCTTGTTCTATGAGCGCCTGCCAGCAAATCGTTGTGGGATACGCCAGGGTTTCGGCGTCAGCGGTTTTTAAACTTTCCTCAAATGCGGAAAGCTGAACATCACTAATCATGATTTTGGCATTGGGAAAGAACGGTAGCCACTGGCCTGCTTCACGTTTTGCTACCATGCCAACACCTTCAATATGGGTTAGCAGCACCTTGGTAATTTCGTCTGGCGCAAAGCCTGCTGCCGTGAACTTATCGTGCAAAGCTTGCTGATGTTCTTGTTCTGCTGCCTCATCGGCGCGCAACACCACATCCACAGCTTGCACGGGATCAAACACTACCTTTTCACCCGCAGCTTCAGAGAACCAGGCATTGGCGGATATGACGACTTGGTCGTCTTGCACCCAGGGCTCAGCGAGCCAACTGACTTTACTGACCTGCTCATCGCTGAGACCGATCAATTCTCCTGGCACAGGTAATGACAAATACTCCACCCGGGTGAAGCGCAGCTCGCCCAATTGATAATGTGTAAATTCACTCACAGATTCCCCCTATTACCCTGATCGCGTGACGCGGATTGTACACCGCAGAGGTAATATCTCAATTTACTGAATCTGCAATGCGAGCGATCCCAGCGGACCGTAATCGGCTTGGTATGATCCTGTCTCTAACGGCAAGGTCTTGCCGCAAGCGCCCATCATGTAGGTAAATGTGTCGCTTAAAGTAAAGCCGCGCTGAGCAGCCTCTATTGCCAACCACTTTGCACCGGGCAGTGGCCCATCCAAAGCATCACTAATCACCGTTTGATTCACCACCTCGCCATCACGCTTTAGTGTGAGCGCGATGTCGTTAAACTCTGCTTGCCAGGGTATGAACTCCCCCACGACATATCGATCAGCACCAAGATTACAGGCCACCAGATTCGCAGCGCTCATTTGCTCAGGACTGGCAAAGCGTACTGCAACGATTTCAAATGCGGGCGCTATGGCGATTGGCTCACCATTATTCGGATCTATTTGCAGGGCAACTTCACTTTCCAATAAGCGACCTTCCACATAATCAAGCGTAGCCCCGCTCGCCAGCATGGCATCGTCATAAAGGCTGGCAAGCAAAGCCCCGTCTAAACCGAAGTGCTTCTGCACGGGTTTCGCCGTCACGCCTGCCTTGATGCCGCTCACCCCGTTCGGGGACCGGTATTGGGTTACCATGTATTGCAGTTGATACGCCGTCGCCAGATCTAAACCTGACGGCATGTTGGGCAGGGTTTCACCTGCTTGTATGGCTGCTGCAAGTTGCCCAGCCAGAGTATCTAAAGATTGCTTATCGATGGTTCCACCATGCTAGATCTGAATAGGCGCGTAAGTCTAACTCATGAGTCCAGGCAGACCGATGCTGGTGTGCCAGATGATAGTAGGTTTCTGCCATATGTTCTGGCAAAAGCAAACCATCTTCCGCACCACGAGTTGCGCGAAGTTTGGCAAAGGCTTCTTCGCCCACCATTTTGCCAAGGGTATCCGGCGCGTCCACAGCGCCATCAATTAAGATATGCGCCACATGAATATTTTTTGGTGCAAATTCAGCGTTGAGTGACTGACACAACATGCGCCGCCCTCCCATTGCAGCCGCGTGCGAGTGCTGCCCGGCGTTGCCGCGCATCGCCGCCGTGGCTGACGTGACCAGAAAAGTACCACTACCGCGCGCTTCCATACGTGGTGCGAGTTCCTTTGCGACCCGGAACAAGGCAAAGGTTGCCATGCGCCAGCCCAACTCAAACATTTTGTAACTGGTATCGGCTAGAGCGCGGTTGCCGATTTGGGCGCCAAGGTTAAACACCACGACCTCTATTGGGCCGATGTCTTCTTCAACCTGGGCAATACGCGATTCTATGACATCCTCTTCAGTCGCATCTAACAAAAATCCTGTGGCGTCACCGCCCTCTTCTTTTATGCCACTTACGAGTTTTTGCAAGCCTGCCTCATCACTGCGTCGACAAAGCACCGCGTGGTAACCCTCCATGGCAAATTTCTTACCAACTGTACCGCCAATACCGGCACCTGCACCGATCACTAAACACACTGGTTTCATCACTTTATCCTCAAGTTACTGCGCTTAAGCGTTGAACGCATGATCCTATTTGAGCTCTGGCGGATAACGCCGGCTGTACCGTACCGCCACCAACATGGATATTACAAACACCAAACAGCCCACAGAAAAAACGTGACTCCATAGTACCCAGGTTGCGTGCACTTTCATTTGTATGGTCACCCAACAAGTCACACCACCTAAAATGATCGCGGAAACCATCGAAGCATGAACTGGATACAAGCGATTCATAAAGTAGGCGTATGCGCCTTCGAAGACAACCCGATCAATCCAGTCCGTGACTTTCGGAATGTCTTCCATCACGTTCTCGCGTCGCCAGAACGTCAAGCCAGCGATCACCAGCGGCACAAGCACCGCAGGCACGAATAGAATCCATAGCGAGATATCAGGCAAGGATTGCTCTGCCAGCAGCAACGGTAACTCACGGCCTTGAAAATAGGAGTCCACCAAAACCACCACCCATGACACAACCACCATGAGATTCAGGAGAATCACCCAAAGGCGCTTTTTACCTTGTGCTGTCACGCTAGTCTGATGACATGGCACTCATAAAGGTATTCATATCGAAGTAGTCCCGCCAGACTTTGATTTTGCCGGCTTCCATTTCGAATACGCCGACACAAGGCAAGTCCACGTCACCGTTGGTGGTTTTGGTTTTATCCACGCGCTCGCAAAATACAGTATCGCCTGCCTCTGCCATGCTGATGATTTCCCAGTCTGTGTCAGTCCAGTTGGCGAGAAAATTAGCGATAAAACCTTTGACCGTTTCTTTGCCTGAAACTGGCTGGATCGGCATATTGTGATAGGTGCCATCTTCCGTGAAATACTCAGCCAGTTCTGTCGGGTCGCGGCGACTCCAGGCTGCGCAAAAGTCGCGAATGATATCGGTGTTGTTCATGTAACCCCCTTGGATAATTGATGCTTAATCGTGGCACAAATACATGTATGGAATACAGTCTTGAAAGGACATTGCCGGCCTTTTCATTCTCTCCTGAGTCACTTATGGTCTTATTAGATGAATACTCCAGATAACCTGAACTACGCGGAGACCGTGTGGGCGGCAAACAAGACTCTGTGGGCTACTGCGAGCTTGATTGCCATATTGGTTGCCGGGCTTTTGACTGGCTTTAGCCAATCGGAGCATGCCATCGTTTTCTTTGCCAAAGCGAGCGGCATCGGTTTTATCAGCTTCTCGCTATTGCTTTTGCTCAGTAAAAAAACCAGTGTCCGCATCAAGAACATGCTGCAATACAATGGCAGACAAGAACCCACGCTGATAGTCAGGGGTGGCTCCCGCTCTGAAAAGAGCTATGTGCCTCTTAGTCAAATAGATGATGTACAGATTGTTGAGTTCGCTGGGCCAGTTTGGCAAACGACGGTTGTTGGTATGCCATCAGCCCCCTCGTCCGATACAGCGCCGCCCACGTTTAAACAGAGTTTTTTTGCAATGAGACACGAAGGGGATGAAATCCCTGTGGCTGACAAGTCTGTGCTCGGCTACCGGGGTGAAGGGCTGGTGGTGACATATCATGCCAGGACGTTAAGCAGCCGTGGAGATACTCATCAATGGCGGATTCTATTCCCGACGAAACACGCGGCTGAACTCAAAACACTGCTTACAAGCCACCTGGCTCATTAGCCTGAAGTTTGTTCTTTTTGTTAGGCTAGACGCGTTCGGGGTGTAGCTCAGCGGGGACGCCGAGTCCTGGTAGAGCACTGTCTTCGGACGGTCCGACGTCCCGGGGCTGGGGTCGTGACCCCGGCAAACTTTTGATAGTCTTAGCGAAGTTCGGGGTGTAGCTCAGCCTGGTAGAGCACTGTCTTCGGGAGGCAGGGGTCGTGAGTTCAAATCTCGCCATCCCGACCAGTTTCATTGGGCTTCAACCGATTAACCATATTCTTTACGTTAGTTTTTAAATCGACATTAAGTACGCATTAAATTGAAACTAGAACCGATCCCAATTAATAAAGAGATACTAGCCTGGGCACGAGACCGGGCAGGGTTTTCGATCGAGGAGGCCAGCCAGTCCATCCACGAAAAGTATCCAAGCTGGGAATCCCCCGGAGAAAACTTACCCACATATCCGCAATTGGAAAAGGTATCAGATAAATTCAAAATTCCACTAGCCGTCTTTTTCTTCCCCTCTATTCCGGACATTCCAGATACTGAAGAATCCTTCCGCACTTTGCCTGGCGCAGAGTTTAAGGAACTTCCACGTCAGCTAAAACTGTTGGTTAGAAAAGCCAAGGCCTTACAAATCAACCTTGAGGAACTTGAGGGGAACGCTAACAGTCAGGGCAGAAAAATTGTGCAGGAATTTCAAAAGGCAGAACACCTGTCAGTCGAGTTACTTGCTCAAAAGGCAAGAGAATACATCGGAGTATCCTTAGAGCAACAAAACAGCTGGAAAAACTCAGACGAGGCACTAAAAAGTTGGCGCGCCGCGCTGCTCGACGTAGGAGTATTCGTCTTTAAGGATGCGTTCCAAGAACCCGACTACTCAGGATTTTGTCTTTGGGACGTGGACTATCCGCTGATTTACGTTAACAACAGTAATCCAGAAAATCGACAGATTTTTACATTATTCCATGAACTGGCTCACTTGTTATTTGAGACCAGTGGTCTTGATGGGCTTGGCGAGGACGTCATCGCCAGATTGCCCGAAGGTGCTCGCCAGGTAGAGACCTCGTGTAACAGATTTGCAGCGGAATTCTTGGTACCAACAGAGAACTTCGAAGACTTGGTTACGGGACTGCCCTTTAACCGCGACGGCGCTACTGAACTAGCTAGCTACTTTAATGTAAGTCGAGAAGTTATCTATCGAAAGTTCCTGGACAGAGGCTGGATCGAGAAGACTGAATACATCTCTGCGACAACTGAGTGGAACCAATCAGCTTTCGCTCAGAGGCAGGCAGGCAACGGAGGTAATTACTATCGCACTCAAATTGCTTATCTAGGTAAAGACTATATTGAGTTAGCTTTTCAACGATACTACCAACAAAGAATTTCCGAGATTCAACTAGCAGATTATCTGGGGATCAAAGGCAAGAACATCAGCACCTTCGAAAGTTATATGGACAGGGTGAGGTAGTGTGATTTACGTCTTTGATACAAACTCAATTTCCCAACTGTTTCGAAGTTACTATCCTGATGTATTCGTTTCCATGTGGGAGGAGTTTGAAAATCTTGTTGGATCCGAGGTTGTAACTTCCACCCGCGAGGTACGGCGAGAGATAGAGGATCGCCTACCAGAGACGTTCGAGGAGTGGGTGAGATCAAACTCAGCGATATTCACGACGCCTAGTACGGCGGAGGCACAGAATGTAGCAAAGATTTACGCAGTACCGCATTTTCAACATAACATCGAAAAATCCAAGTTTTACAAAGGCGGGAAAAATGCGGACCCTTTTGTAGTGGCACGGGCCATGCAACTTGGGGGCACAGTTGTTACTGAGGAAGCATTAAAACCAAATGCCGCTAAAGTGCCGAACATCTGCCAGCACTTTTCCGTTCCTTGTACTAACTTAAACGGCTTTATGAATGATCATGGCTGGAAATTCTAAGTAAGAGATACACTTTCAGCGTCTTCAAATCTAGTTGTTCAGACTTGGCCTGGCAATTATCAATTTTTTGATAGTTGTCTTGGTAATCCTCCCATTATTAAGACAGTTCTAAACTAGAGTTTTCCAATTTCTGGCGACACATCGCCGGTGGTAATTTGCCCGGACTTTCGTCGAGGACTACCCCCTTCCTCCCCGGTTCCAAGTCAAGTTCATTAGACAAACTACTTGCGCTTAAAGGATTTCTTCAGTTGGTTTTGTTTCTGTTGTATCTTTTTCTTCGAGGTAGGCTAGCGAAGCAGCTCGCATCAAATCCAAAGCATACGTGGAACCTCCCAGGCTGAAACGCACTACTTTGTAATCATCATTCGCTAACGGCACCACAATGCTCATCCTTTCCGCCTGCCTGACAACATTATCCATATCATCAAATGGCGCAACAGTGAACGCCGGTTGTTCGCCGAGAAAATAGCAAGTTAGCTTTATCGGAACAGCCGCAACATGGCTGTTCACGATTCCCGGGTACTCAGCGCCTTCTTCGCAACTAATCTCAAGATCGGTTATGTAAAGACAGTTTCCAGAGCCCAGAAAGCAGTATTGACCAAAAGAAAATTTCCCGTTTTCGGGATAGGTCGCTGCTAAATTTATTCCGCTACCATCTGTTCCACCAGCAGTGTCGTAATACCATGATTTTATCTCGCCATTCTCCGCTTGCGCAGTCAAGAGACCAACCAAAAAAGGTAAGCACACAAAAATCCTATAAGGTTTCATCTAAATCTTTCCTGAATTTGTTTAGTCGTTCCATTCGATTATGTTCGTAGCTCTCTTGTTCATCAATTAGCCTGTTCAATTCATCAATCAATCGATTATATTCGTTCTGTTGATCAGTAGATTGGAAATAAAGGTAGCCATTATCTTCGTGAACCAGACCTTTCATTCTAGCTCGTAAACAGAGATCGAGTATCTCTAACGAGACATCATAAATTCTTGTTTCATATTCAAAAGAATCTTTAATCTGTTGCGTGGCTTCTTCTAACTTCGACCCAAACCCAGCCGCGCTGGCTTTATTCACTGTGCTAAGCTCAGCTTCGGTGGAACGCAACAAATCAACTTGATCCAACAAAAGTAGATTGGCCCTTTGTTTTAGGGCTTCAATACGATTTATGTAATCTCGAGCTGAAGCGATATCGACTAATGTTTTCGGCGTCAATGCCTCTTCTAACTGAGCTTCCTCAACATAACCTTGGTATTCCAGCTGAGACCGTCTAATCGTCGAAAAAAACGAGGCGAAAACAACACTCGTTTCGTATTCTAAACCTTTCGCAACCGGCAGAGGCGAGTCATCATTAAAACTGTCCAATGCTTGACCTAATACTTCGATGTTTTCTTTATTCTCGACGCCCTTCTGATACAAAGTGAGTGTTTGGTAGCAAGCAAAGCCAAAAGACACGAGGCCTGCAACCAAGTTTCTAGGTACTGATATCTTGGTAATCGCAAAGCCTGAAAACACCAACAAAGAGAGCACTAGTGTCCCGCCTAATAAGCGCCCCAATTGATAAGGAAAATTGCTGCCAGCAAACTGGGTGCTCCAAGCGACCAGAAAGATCGCAGACACGAACAGGATCAAACCCCAAACTGCACCTCTTACACTAGAACCGCTTTCTTGTTCTTTGGTTGCCGAAGGATTAACTTCATGTCTCGACACTCTGATCAAAGAGAGCTGTATCAGTAAGCCGATCAAGTTCAAGCTGAGAAGGTTGAGCAGCGCTATGAAATAGAGCTGCCCGACTCTCCTTCTAATAATTGCGAAGATGTTCCAAACGGAAGCTATCGAAAAGATTAGAGCAAAAACTAGTACAAAATTTTCAACATCAGAGAATGCAGCTGCAGAACTAACACCACCGAGAACCAAGATTGTAGCGAACGCGAGTAAATATACGTACAGCTTCCTTACAAGATTAAGAGACGAGAAGGTCCACTCCGAAGTGTAAGAATTCTCAACTAATTCTTGCGAAACAGATGAAACACCGTGTTCTGTCGAAAAGTCACTCTTGGCTCTTACAGCTCCGGTTGTTAAGCGATCTCTAAGGTCAATCAATTCCGATATCTTATACCACTTATTTTCGTTTGCTCGCGTAACGAGGCATTCATCGTCCAATTCACCATTTTGGTACATCAGAGCTAATGTGGTCTCGCTAACATTCTCTCCCCTCTCGCGGTTGGTCGACTAGTAGTCCCAATTCACAACGGCTCTCACCCAGTAGCATATGAATAAAAGACTACATCACAATCAATCAAGATTCACATAAGCTTCCGCAGCTAGCTAGAGTTTGCTGCTCAAAATATGAACAGCGCAGGCATCGAGGAACTGTTTGCCAGTGACAGCGGAGGTTGTAGTTTAGATTCACCTCAGCGAAAAAGCCCTCTTCGGCCCACTAGCTACCGGCCAAATAATCCACGATTTTTCTGAATCGGCAGAGGATTGAGGTTGAAGCTGTGATCTTCCAGCATCATTAGTTCAAGCCATTGCTCATACAGCGCATCGAATGTTTTTTGATGCATACCCTTTCGCTTCCGCCATAATTCCCCATCGAACATCTTGTTTTCGATTGCACGGAGTTTCGTGCCAATACGCGTATAAGGGTGTTCACTCTGACTAGAGTAATTCAAACTAACACAGTGCCTGCATAAGATAGGAAAACAAAAGAAAACGCACTCGGGACGCAGGGGTCGTGAGTTCAAATCTCGCCGCCCCGCCCAGGTTCGCGGCTTCACGAAGTGAAACGCGAACTAGCGGCAAGTAATTCGCCTAGCGAATTACTGAGAGCCCCTCGTTCATCACCGGAGCGCCGGTGAGTTCAAAACCCTCATGCGCCAAAAATCGGTCCTGGCACTTGGTCCTGACCCCAACCATCTTCCAAGCAATTAAACCCGGATGATTTTCGTTAGGCGGATGTCGCGGCTGGACGTGCCGACTCGGATTTCGTACTCGCCTTTGTGGATTCGCCACTCGTTAGCATCTACATCCCAATGGGCTAAGGCCTCGTTATCTAGTTCAATTTTGACGGATCTTTGTTCGCCGGGTTTTAGTTTGACCTTGGTAAAACCTTTCAGCTCTTGCTCTGGTCTGGCGACGACCTTATCCAGAGGACTCACATAAACCTGAATGGTTTCCTGGCCTGTGATGTCACCAATATTCTTGATGTCACAGGTGACGGTGTAAATGTCATCTGCATAGTCCACTTCGATGTCGGTTAACTCAAATTGGGTGTAAGAGAGACCAAAACCAAACGGCAATAGCGGTTCTATTTGTCGGCTGTCGTACCAGCGATAACCCACAAACACGCCCTCGCCGTAATGCACCTTACCAAACTCACCGGGATAGCTGGTAAAAGCCGGGGTATCCTCAAGCCGATGGGGAAAGGTAATTGGCAACTTGCCGGAAGGGTTGGCCTTCCCAGTAATCAAGTCCACCAGGGCGTTGCCAAATTCTTGCCCAGCAAACCAGGTCTGGATCATTGCAGGCACATGCTCAAGCCAGGGCATGGCCACTGGAGAACCAGAGTTGTTCACCACCACAGTGTTTGGATTAGCGGCCACTACCGCTTCAATCAAGGCGTTTTGCTCACCGGGCAATTCCAGTGCCTCGCGGTCATTACCTTCGGTTTCCCAGTCGTCGTTGGTGCCTACCATCAATATTACTGCATCAGACTCGTTGGCGAGTTCCAACGCTTTGCTAAAACCATCTTCCAAGTCAGGACCTAAGATGCCGTACCGCAAGGCTTTAAACATGGCAGGTTCAGTACCAGATTCAAATTCAATTTTTACTGCATAAGATTCCCCGGCTTGCATATCAATTTCGGCCTGAACCTCGGTACTGGAACTACCAAAGAAGCCATCACCTGGGGTCGGGTTTGTCCAGTTATCCACCAGAAGTTTATCGTTAACAAAGATCCGGCTTTTACCAGAACCCATAATGCCAAAAGTATGTTTACCAGTATGCTCAGCCTGATAGAAACCGTTAGCAATCAGGGCATCTTGCGGTGCAGCTTGCATGGCCTGGAGCATAATCGTGCCACGAGGAATAACTCGCTCGCTGAGCTTTTCGCCGCTCAAGCCACCTTGATAGAACTCTACCTTTAAACCTTGTTCATTGGCGCCCACCTGGGGACTAAGCAGCGCACGATCTGCCTCCGGCACATATTTATGAGTGCGGCAGCCTTTCGCCGTGACCACTTCCAGATCTGAAAACTGGCTAGACAAGCTTTCTAGCGGCGTTGCCACATAGTGGGGTTTCAATGAGGATGAGCCGCCACCCATAATGCGGAAGTCTTCGACGTTAGGGCCAATCACCGCCACCTGCTTTTTGCTGCTAAGGTCGAGCGGCAATGCACCGTCGTTCTTACACAGCACCATGCCTTCTACCGCAGCTTGATAAGCAAGTGCCTGATGGTCAGGTTTGTTTAAGGCGAGTTCAGCGGTGACTTCCACATCATCCATCAAGCCGGTTCGCTCCATACAAAGCAGCAAGCGGCTAATCTTGTCATCTAACAGGTCTTCAGGAACTTCCCCGGCGTCCACCGCCGTTTGTAAGTTTTTGCCCCAGGCAACGGCCGGGCCGGGCATTTCTAAATCAAGGCCGCCTAATGCGTTGGGTACAGTTTCTTTGGCAGCAAACCAATCAGATATCACCAGGCCATCGTATTGCCATTCGCCTTTTAGCACCTCGTTGACGAGACGATCGTGGGAACAGGCATAGACACCATTAATGGCTGGCAGCCGCCAGATTGGCATGGTCTGCGCTCAATAGCAATTTGGAATGGTCTCAGGTAAATCTCGCGCAACGTGCGCTCATCCACTTCCACTGAAATGGTGTGCCGTTCAAACTCAGAATCGTTACACACATAATGTTTGATACAAGCGCCTATACCCTGCCCTTGTACTCCATCCGTAAAGGCCGCAGCGAGCATACCGGATAGATAAGGATCTTCTGAATAACACTCGAAATTACGACCACCCACGGGAGTGCGGTGAATATTGATCGTTGGGCCAAGCACCACTTGAACACCTTTGCTCTTGGCTTCCTCTGCAATCGCCACCCCCACATCTTCGATCAGATCTAAATTCCAGGTGGAAGCCATACAAACGCCCACGGGGAAAGATGCTGCAGCCACGCCGCCATCTCCGCGCACCCCGTTTGGCCCATCACTAACTTTCATTTCCGGGACACCGGCACCAGGAACAGGCACTGTGCGCCAGGTACTGGCACCAGAGACCAGTTGGACTTTTTCTGTGAGGGTGAGTTTTTGTAGGATATCCTGGTAGCTCAAAATCGGCGCTCTCGTTCTTGTTATTACGCCCGATTATGACCTTTTTTTAAGGCCCAGGTACAACCCCAATTAGCTTGCAGGGAAAGATAGAAGCTGCAAAAACAAAAAGGGCGAAGACTTTTCAGCCTGCGCCCTTTTGTTAGTGCATTAACCCTTGTACTCAGAGAGGTACTAGAAGGTCGCAACTACCTTAACGCTACCATCCACAGAACCTGAGTCCACATAACCAATCATGTTCGGATTGGTGGAGATCAAGGTTTTCACCGCCGAGTCATCGGCAACATCCTGGGGAGGAGAACCTTTACCCGTGAAGACCAGCTTGGACCAGTAAGCTTTTAGCTGAGATGCGGATTTGCCCAGCACCTTTTCGTCAAACTCATTTCGAGTGGCTTTACCTTCAGCCTGATTCACAGGGATGGCATCGCCACCACTCGAGAAGCTCTTCGATTTCGCCAGGAAGATTTTTTCAATCTCTTTGGCATCCAAGGCAGCACCGTTACTTGGGTGCACGATGACGGCAAGTTCAGCGCTAGCGATGCTACTCGCTACCAGCAGCGTGAATGCCATTACACTTTTATACATCATAAATTTCATCATTCACTCCTGATTTAAAAGACCATGTCGACGGCGAAGCTCACCAGGGTGCCATCACGGCCACCAGGCTCACGATCAAGATCAGTTACCTCAACTTTAAACGCTGCGCCTGGAGTAAAGTCGTAGCGTAAGCCCACGGTAATGTCCGTTCTCTCGTCACGTGGGTCTGCAACTGCTGACAATGCACCAGCTTTTAGAGCATCCAGTGCCGGCGCGACACCGTCAGGGATGACGTTGAAAATATCTAGATCAGGATCAGCTTCCTGGCGATCCCAGGTAATGTGCGCAGTGAAGTCTCCGAAGCGGCGACCCACCATTACATAAAGTGCATCATCATCGGAAACCGCGTTTTGATCGTCCACATCCAATACGGTGTACTCAGAAACCAACAACCAATCATTGTGATCGATGTTGATACCGATGCCATAAAACTGGGCATCCTCTTCATTTGGGTTGAGTGCATCTGCAACACCTGCAAAACCGGCGGCCGTTAACAAATCTAACAAGCCTGTACCAGCAGCGTTACTCAGTGTTGAAGGTAAGCCAATGGTGTATTCCGCCTGGTTGTAAGTCGCTCGGACCGTGAACCAGTCTTTGCTCAAGGTCCAGTTCGCACCGGTAAAGCCTTTCAGATCCAGGTCTACTCTCTCACCGCCAAGACCGCTTTCATCAGTTAAACGACCATAATAAGCCTGGAAGGTACTATCCCAATCCCCCAGTGAACCAGTAATAACCGTATCCACACCTTCGACCGTGGTGAAGAGGAAACGATAAGTTTGCTCTGGCGGACGAATCCAGGGGTAGGCATAACCTACATCAAGGAAGTCTGAATAGATAAAAAATGGGGAGCGAAGCCGGCCAACACGAATATCCACATTGGATGTGGCAGCGTAGGTCAGATAAGCCCACTCTGCTTCAAGATCGTAGTCATCTTCACCGCGGGCAATCAGCTGACCGGTAGCAGTGATTTTGTCCGACAGATCCGCCGAGGCCTGCAACGCAAACGTTGTATCTGGGTCTGTGTTCCAGTCCTCATCGTAACCGGCGTATGTTGGGATTTCATCATCATCGAGCAGCATACCGCCGGATACAGATAGGAAGCCGTTAAAATTAACCTCAGCCGAGGCCGGCAGCACAGCTGCCCAACAGCATAAAAAGAGTAATCTCTTATAGAGTTTCATAGGTTTTCCCCTTGGTTTAACTCGTAGTAAATTTGTCGCGTTTAGACTTTGAATTGGTCGGAGACCATCTTCAGGGTTTGGCTCAACTGCGCCAGTTGAGAAATGTTAGTTGCAAGCTTATTGGTTGCCTCATGGGATTGCTCTGCCCCATTGGTGATGTCCGTGGCGTGTTTGGCCAATGCTTCAGATTGCGATTGTTGTAGCTGCGTGGCATCAGCAATATGCGTATTCAGTTCGGTGTTGCGATCAATGTTTTCCATGATGGATAGAAATCTGGCACCAGCCTCGTTAACACTGGCCACGCAGGCCTCGGTTTTCTCAGTGCTCGACTCCATCATGCGCACGGCCTTTTGTGTGCCGGCTTCCAACTCGGCGATCGTCGCTTGTATTTCGTCGGTAGATTGTTGGGTTTTGCTGGCTAACGAGCGAACCTCATCGGCCACCACAGCAAAACCGCGACCTTGCTCACCGGCGCGGGCCGCTTCAATGGCCGCGTTCAGGGCGAGTAAGTTTGTTTGTTCGGCAATGTCTTTGATCACACCAATCACCAGGCTGACACTCTTGGCGGTTTGGTCTAATTCCGTAATGGTGCCTGCTGACTCCACGATACCTTTCGAAAGCGCATCGATATTCGCGACAGAATCATCAATCGCCACCTGCCCTTCTCTCGCAGCATTAGCCGTCTTTGCAGCGGTTTCTGCAGCATCAGAAGCATTGGCAGACACGTTGCTTACACTGGTGTTGATTTCACCTGCCGAGGCCAGGACTGCTTCGGCGCGTTGTTTTTGCGCTGTGGAAGTTTTTAGGGTCTCGGCAACAAACTCATCTAGCGTGGTGGCAAGACCACTTAACGGTCCTGCGGTCTCGACAATTTGACTAATCACATGACGCAGTTTGTCAGCAAAGGTGTTGAACCAGTGCACCAGGTCGCCAATTTCGTCATTACTGGTTTGCCGTAACCGGACGGTTAAGTCGCCATCTTCCTCGGCAATATCCCGTAGTGAGGACACGACCACCTTCATGCTCTTCACGATGGCTCTGGAAATTGGCCAGGCAAAACCAAATAACAGCAGAATGCCAACGATACCCACGCCAATACCATAGTAAACAGCGTTGCTGGCATTGGTGTTAGCCTCTGCCATAGACGTGGTAAAGCTATTCAGACGAGAATCACGAAATGTTTTCAATCCTACAAACGCCGCGTCATAGCGCTGATTCATCCGCGTGATCGTGGTGCTCAAAGTGCTGAAATCAGCCGTACCGGCGATCATGTCACGGGTGACTTTTTCCGCCGTTTCCACATAAGCACCCAGATCTTCTTCAACCCGGGAGAGTTCCGTGCTTAGCCCGGGGGCGATGCGTCTGGCTTTGCCAAGATCAGCGATAAGGCCGTCACTCATATTGCTGGCCGCGTCCAGCATGTCTTCATCACCGGTGGTCACCGCGCCTTGCAAGGTTTCTTTAATTCGCTCGAGCTGGACGAGATTCTTCTCGGCGATCTGCAGCAGCGGGAACTGAATCTTCTCCGCATCCTCTAACAGCACCGCGTTTTCCTGCGTGGTTAGGGTGTTAATCGCCAATGAAATCATCAGGCTAATCGCACCCACCGCGGGGATAATTAGAATTTTTGACGACAGCGTAAAACGTCTACCCATTGCCTACTCAAACCAGAATTTTCGTACCACTTTGATAGGAGTATAGACAGGGATTTTTAGTCTGCAGGGAAACTGAAAAGTTTTTCAGCCTATATTTTTCGGGATTCGCCAACTGCTAGAAGCTCTGTAGTTGCCTGTCAGCACGCCGCCAGGACCTGCCAGATGGATCTAAACCGTGTAGTATCGAGGCGCACTAAAAACCCACCTACAGGAAAAGCACATACAGGGAGTGACATGACAGACGAAAACAATAAAAGTGTTTTGATCACTGGCGCCGGCAGTGGCATGGGGCAGCTTGCGGCACGTAATCTGGCAACCCAGGGCTATCAAATCGCGGCGCTAGATGTAAACGAGAAGGGCCTTTTGGAAACCGCGGAGGGCTTCCAGAATATCCGCACCTTTCAAACTGACGTCACCGACTATGCCAGCGTCGCCGAGGTGGTTGAGCAAACCGAAACTAAACTCGGCCCAATCCATCGGGTCCTAAATGCGGCGGCAATTATGCCCCTGGGGAAAATCGAGGATCAGGACGTTGAAGTGTTCCATCGTGTTATGGCGATCAACTACAACGGCGTGGTCAATGCCACCAAAGCAGTACTGCCCAGAATGCTAGAGCGTGATCAAGGTGAGATTGTTAACTTCGCGTCCATTGCCGGCTGGTTACCGACGATTTATATGGCCGCTTACGACGCCAGTAAGTTTGCGGTGGTTGCGTTCACTGAAGTGCTCTATCACGAGCATCTCGCTAGCAACGTTAAAATCGCCTGCGTTTGTCCGCCCCCAGTAAAAACACCACTGCTGCAACAAGCCCGGGATACTGTGTGGCCGAAGGTATTTGACGGCGGAGATCACATCGAACCCGATGATGTTTTGCAAGCCATTGATGAAACCCTGGCCAAAGGCGAGCTATTTGTTTTTCCTGGCAAACAAACGAAAACAATCTGGCGGATGCGCCGGTTCTTACCTGGCATGTTGTGGAAGAACGTACATAAAGCCGAGGGGTTTTAAGGATCAGATGCAGCGCGCTTATTAATTGCGCGCCGCGATCAAGCCTGCAGCGCCGGTCATCACGCCGGCGCATGTTCGATTTACCCACTTGACTCGCTCAGGGTGGGTTAAGAAAGTCCGCGCTCGATGAGCAAGCACCACATAGGCAATATCAATCATTGCCAGTACCAGGATTGTGACTATGGTCAGGCTCGCCCAGCCCCCAATGTCCAACTGTTGCATATCCAGCAGCGTTGGCAACAGCGCCACATAAAACACCATAATTTTGGGATTGCCAAAGGTCACCAGGAGGCCTGCTACAAACATGCGCCAGCCACCGCGGGACTCTATATGCTCCGGTTCAACATCAACCGGACTAAACCACATTTGCCAGGCAAGCACTAACAAATAAGCAACGCCGCACCACTTTAAGATTTGAAATGCCAGATAATAGGTTTCCGCCAGTGCCGCGAGACCGGCCACCGCAATGCCAAGCCAAACGACTTCACCAAACCACATGGCGGCTAGAAACGGCATCACATCCTGCCAGCCTCGACTGAGGACGCGGCTAACCAGTGCGGCAATACTGGGTCCCGGGGACCCAGCGGCGATCACCAGGGCCGTGGCAAAAATCAGGAGAGAGGTAAGATCCAACACTTACCAGGTATGCACTTTCACCATCAGCTCTTCGTAGCCGTGGACGAAAGGTGATTGTGTTCGTACGGGCTCTTGCAATACTTCGACGAACTTAAAGCGCTTCATGATTTCTTCCCATACGGTGCGCAGTTGCATTTCCGCCAGGCGATTACCCATACAGCGATGCACGCCAAAACCGAAAGACGTGTGGTGACGGGCATTATCACGGTCAATGATAAAATCATCGGCACGCTCAATCACATCTGCATCACGGTTAGCGGAGATATACCACATAATAACCTTGTCGCCTTTTTTGATGTGTTTACCGCGCAACACATAGTCTTTTTGCGCTGTGCGACGCATATGTGCCAAAGGTGTCTGGTAACGAATAATTTCTGACACCATATTAGGGATCAGATCAAGGTTGTTACGCAGCTTTTCGTATTCAGCAGGATTCTTGTTGAGGTGATAAACCCCACCAGAAATGGAATTACGGGTGGTATCGTTACCGCCCACAATGAGCAAAATCAGATTGCCAAGGTACTCCATGGGATCCATGTTCTGGGTGTCTTTACCGTGAGCCAGCATGGAGATCAGATCATTACCTGGCTCTTTATTCACTCGCTCGTTCCAGAGACCGGTGAACACCTCCAGACACTCCATGAGTCCAGCGCGTCGCTCTGCTTCGGGGGTGGTACCACCATTCGCATCTGACGAGGTGGCAATGTCGGACCAGTAAGTAAGCTTGCGGCGGTCTTCAAAGGGAAAGTCAAACAAGGTGGCAAGCATTTGCGTGGTGAGCTCAATGGAAACCCGGTCAACCCAGTTAAAGGCTTCACCCACGGGTAACTCATCTAATATCTTGCCTGCTCGCTCGCGAATGATTGGTTCTAGCAATGACAGGTTTCTTGGCGCGACCACGCCAGTCACGGTTTTACGCTGGACATCATGCTTGGGCGGGTCCATTTGGATGAAACTGGAAGTCTTAAAATCCGCCATCCGCTCAAAAATCGTGATGCCGCCGGTTTCCGAAGAGAAGGTTTCAAAGTCCTTTTCCACTTCCATAATGTCATCGAATTTAGTGACCGACCAAAACGGTCCAAATGGACTGTTCTTGCAATAGTGAACCGGGTCTTCTTTACGCAGACGTTCAAAGTACGGCCAGATTCCATCGGCCTTGTGCAGCATCGGATCACTCACATCAATGTCCTCAAGGGGAATTGAATAAGGATCGGGAAATTCCGTTTTACTGATTGCTTCGCTCACGATATCACCTCTTTTTTGTACCGGCGTGCGCCAGCACTGTTATACGTTATTCAGTAGGTGCCGTTTAGATGTCGCTTTGGCAGCTTTAAACACGTTTTACCGCAAATTCCGCAAGCCCACAACAAGCTCGCTGCGCCAGATCTAGAACCTGGCAGGTGAGATTAGGCCGTGGCGATGGCCTGAGGTGTTGGTTCCAGACCGACCACTTCCCAGGCCCTTCGATACCAGTCGTCGGTACTAAGTTGCTCAAGTTCTTCGGCAGTGGGCAGATTACGGGGGTCGAGGGTGCCCGCTAGTAACTCATGAGAGCTGCCAACACAGAGATCCAGCGCCTTGCGGGCATCATTGTCAGTGTAGTTACCGCGATGAATCATCTGGGCGCTGAACACCACCAGGTCGCCAGGTTCAAGATCGAGCAGCAGGCTATCTGGTAGTGTCTCGCTGTTCTTATGGTCATCGAGTTCCAGCCGGACTTTACGTTCTAACTCAGTATCCCAGCGCTTATGAGTGCCGGGTACGAGTTCAAGACCCACTTCTTTCACCAGTGGGATTCGCACGTGGAGACTCAGCAGTTCTTGCTGGGCAGCCTTTTGCTGTGCTTCCGGGACGTCACTAAATTGTAAGTCACGATGCCAGTAGGGCTGTTGGTCTGGATTAAACGGATTGAAAAAAAGCTGGGTATTGTGGAAGTGAATGTCACGCTCGAATACTTCATCCAGAAGCTCAACCAGCTTGACTGGTGCAATGGCTTTGAACAAGCGCAATCGATTTTCCGGCTCATCCACAAAGTACTCAGCCTGGGTCAGGGAGTGCATGTTGATTAAACCGTCATTTTCGAAGGCTGCCTGGTTGGCTTCCAACCACTGCTGATGCACACCATCTACCAGTTCGTTAAGCCGGAGCAGCTCTTTAGGCGCGAAAAAGTCCCGGAGAATGAAAAAGCCATTCTCTTCGAATTCACTTTGTATGGTCATAAGGGAAGGGCGCTAGCAAATTGCTGCTGATGCTGAAAAGACGGGCTATTTTCTACTCGACTGGTTATCACTTTCAACCCCACTGGCAAACTTATCCATACTGGCATGAATAAAGTCGTCCACACTGTGAAAACCAAACTGTTCAGGGTTCATCCGCTGACCCAGTAGCAAGCTCGCAATACCGTGCACGACCCCCCAGGAAATGGCACGACTGAGGGGGCCATCAGCGAAATACGGGATGGGATTCTCACTCAACCCAGCATCCAGCAAGTCGTAACCTTCACTGAACACCGGGTCCATTTGTTCTAACTGGTGCTTTGGATTGTCCAGGGAATTGCCACTGAACATCAGCTCAAATAGCGCCGGATGCTCCAGAGCAAAGTAAATGTAACCACGCCCCAGGCCTGCAATATAGGCGGTCCCCTCGCTCCCGGCCGCCTCTTCCCGCATCCGTTCGGCAAACTTTTTATAGCCCTCCATGCACACCGCCAACAATAACTCGCGCTTGTTTTTAAAATGGCTGTAAGGCGCAGCCTGAGACACCCCAACCTGGCGAGCTATGCCCCGCAAGCTCAAGCTGCTCAAGCCTTCCGCCTCAAGAATTTGGATCGCCGCCGCGACCAATGCCTGTCGCAAATTGCCGTGATGATAGGTTTGCTTGTCACTCATAAAACAGACCAATTTAGACACTACCGAAGTATAACTTGACACCGTTAAGATTCAGAGTATCTTAACATCGTTAAGTTAACTCGCAATCTAAGCTTATCTGGAGACGCAAATATGGTCGAAATCATCCAAGAACGCCGCGCGGCTTCCGCCGCTGACACCCTAAAGCAAGACGATCCATTTGTGGTTTTCCTGATCGGCATGCGCGTCAACAAGCCCTGGAAGGTACATCGCTGGCTACCGGTGGCATCTGCCATGGCCAGGATGATTAAAGAGCTGCAGCAAACACCAGACTCAGACTTACTGAATGTAGAAAGCTGGTTTGGCCGCACCACCATGATGGTTCAATACTGGCGTTCATTTGAGGCGCTGGAGCGCTACGCAAAGGACCCAGACCTGGCGCACCGCCCTGCCTGGGCCGCGTTCAATAAGAAAATTCATAGTAATGGAGACGTGGGTATCTGGCACGAAACCTACCTCATCGAAAAACATCACTATGAGTCTGTGTACAACAATATGCCCCTATTTGGCCTCGCCAGGGCAACTTCCAGCGTGCCGGCCACCGGCAAACGGGCTAATGCCGCAGACCGCCTCAAAGTGGCGGCCTAGGGTCGCTTAAAGCTGGGAGCGCAGCTCCACCGTGTTGCCATCTGGGTCTTTCAAGTAAACAGAAAGGCCCAGCCCTTCTGCGCCATACCGCTCGGCAAACTCGCCCACGTCGATACCTTTGCTGTGCAAATATTGGCGTATGTCGGCTTCGCTAATACTTTTTAACCGCAGACAAAAATGATCAAGGTTATGGCCGCTGACACCTGGGGCAGCACCTCCCATTCGGCCTAGCTCTGAGTCCACGGCAACAATATCGATTAACGAGGTGCCGGCTCGCAACTGGGTTAAACCGAGCTCCGGGCTGGTTTCCCGCTCTAAGGAGCAATTGAGCACATCCATATAGAAGTTAAGCATCTTATCCACTTGCCCGGTGCGCAGGACAATGTGGTCAATGGCATCGATTTCTAAATTGATTCCTGTGCTCATAGTCGCTCCAACCGGGTGGCGATAGGTCTGGCGCTATCTAACAAAGCCTGGCGGGCAGCGAAGTTCTGCCGGGCTTCCGGGGCCGGTTCACGGCTCGCTTGCCACACTGCAAGATCCTTGTACCAGGTGACCAGCACCATTGAATAAGGGCTTTGCCCGTCCACCGTAAAAAGCCCTTGTACCTCCGTGTCAAAGCCGCCTTCAAAGCTTTCCCAGGCCTCGTTAGACAGGCGTACCACCTCGTCGATTTTGGACTCACTCACCTCAAACCAGCGGAATACGTAAACGCCCGGCTTATCTCGCAGGGCAAAACTCTTAGGACGCACTGTGGGGCGCAAGGTCAGACGCTGTAAAGCCTGCAGCTCGGTGTTCTGAATCGCAGTCAGGGCGGCGTCATTGGCAAGCCAGTACACTTCATTGGTGCCAAGGCCAAACAACCCCGGGAATAACCCCCAGTGCTTTAGGCCCTCGCCTTGTTGCGTTAGCTGTTTAATCTGGGCCAATAAGGCCAACGGATTGCTGCTGGTGGGATCTTTGAGATGCAAAAATTGATAGTCCATACCGCAACCATCGGAGAATCAGGGCGTTCAAGTCAAGTGCCATGCACAGTCGGGGGATTTGAGCGGCTTAGTGGAGGGTCCTACCTGGAAGAACTTCCTGGGTGGACTGCTTGGGTGGACTGCTTGGAAGGAGCGCTCTGGCCAGAACAAGGGGGGAGTACCTGGCCAGAGCGTGAGTCCATGAATCGTTGGATTCGCTATTACCAATACAAGTGGCGTGCCAACTTTTAGAAACGCAAAAACAAGGCTTTTACGCTGTTTTCCACAAACAACCGCACCTTGAGCTAGCATTTGCTGAAATATTGCCCTGCAATGGTGCAATGCAGAAAGCAGTTGCTTTCATCCCCGTGCCTCATTACCATCGCCGCCGCATTCTTGGACAACTTAAAGGGTTAACCATGCGCTGGTTAATGCGTTCGAAAATACATAAAGCCATTGTCACCCAGGCAGACCTTAACTACGTGGGTAGTATCACCATTGATGAGGATCTGATGGATGCCTGTGGACTCTGGGACGGCGAAAAGGTGCTGGTGGTCTCAAACACGAGCGGTGCGCGCTTAGAAACCTACACCATCGCTGGCAAACGAGGCAGCGGTGAGATCTGCATGAACGGTGCGGCAGCGCATCTGATTAACGTCCATGAGGAAATTATCATTGTCGGCTTTGAGCTCACGGACAAACCGATTCAGCCAAAAGTCATTATGCCCAGCGATCAAAATCGCAGTTACGTGGAATTAACCGAGGTTGCCGGTACGTCGGTTTAGCAAAGTGTTGCTCTAGGCGGTTTTAAGCACACTCATTAAAAGCTTCACCCAGGGCGTTGAGCAGCGCATCCATCTCCACTCTGGTGGTGGCAAAAGGTAAGCCTAGCTGGATGGTGTCACCGCCGTAGCGCACATAAAAGCCCTTCTGCCACATGGCCATCGCCACTTCATAAGGACGCCTGGCGGGCTCACCGGGATAGTGCGCCAGGCTAAACCCTGCGGCAAAGCCGCAGTTACGGATATCTGTGATATTGGGGCACTGCTTTAGCTCATGTACCTTATCGGCAAAATAGTCTGCCTCACTGGCCACGCGCTCAACCAGTTCGTCTCGCTGTAAAACCTCTAAGGCCGCCAGAGCTGCTGCACAAGCCACCGGATGGCCTGAATAGGTATAACCGTGGGGTAACTCCAGCATATAGTGCGGTTTATCCTGGGCCATAAAGGTGTCGTAAATTTCTTGCTTTGCCACCATTGCGCCCATTGGGATTGCGCCATTGGTCAACTGTTTAGCAATGGTGAGCATGTCCGGCGTTACCGCAAACGCTTCTGCTGCGGTGTTCGCGCCAACTCTACCAAAGGCACAAATAACCTCGTCAAAGATCAGAAGGATGTCGTGCTGGGTACAGATTTCCCGCAATCGCTCCAGATAACCTTGTGGCGGCGGAATCACGCCGGCGGATCCTGCCATGGGTTCAACAATCACGGCAGCGATAGTGCTGGCATCATGCAGGGCAATAAGATCCAGCAACTCATCCGCAAGATGTGCGCCGGAATCAGGGCAACCCCTTGAAAACTGATTCTCCGCCAACATTGTGTGCGATAAATGATCGACGCTTAATGTTTCGCCAAACATGGCCCGGTTCGCACCAATGCCACCGACGCTAATGCCGCCAAAGTTAACGCCATGGTAGCCTTTTTGCCTGCCAACAAAGCGTGTCTTATGGGGCTTACCCTGAATGGCCCAATAGGCTCGGGCTACTTTAAGGGCTGTCTCTACAGCCTCGGAACCAGAGTTAGTGTAAAACACCCGGTTTAAGCCAGCGGGCATAAACTCCGTAATCCGTTCCGCCAGTTGGAAGGACTTGGGTTGGCCAAACTGAAAGCCAGGGCTGAGGTCCAGGGTCCCTAACTGCTCACTGACCGCTTCACGAATCTCTGGCACATTATGACCAAGCCCTGTGGTCCAAAGCCCCGACAAGCCATCAAAGATCTTGCGGCCTTCGCCGTCCACGTAAAAGCGACCCTCAGCCCCAACGAGCATTCGCGGGTCCGCTTTAAACTCACGATTGGCCGTAAAAGGCATCCAATGAGCAGCCAGTTGCTGCTGAGAGAGCGATTCATCCATAAAGCGCAGATATAGCTTTTAAGAAAACCAGAGCCTAGCATTTATCAAAGCGTAACGGCGGGCTTTCAGCACTAATCTTCACTGGATATTTGCCCCAATTTGGTACAACCTTGCCGCCCGAAAATTGTGAAATAGATAGGAATG
This sequence comes from Pseudomonadales bacterium, assembly GCA_046290215.1. Classification (GTDB taxonomy): domain Bacteria; phylum Pseudomonadota; class Gammaproteobacteria; order Pseudomonadales; family Azotimanducaceae; genus JAHRVQ01. The sequence goes on from JBKAGC010000497.1 coordinate 29,208, forward strand.
AATGACGAATAGAGTAAAAAACGCAACAATCCGCCCCCTGAACAGCCTCAACCTCCTCTCCCACCGCGAAATGGAAAGCCTCCTGGCTACTGACGAAAAAGTCTTTCGTCTGTTTCGCCAATGTGCACTGGCTGTTCTTAGCTCTGGCGCTCAAGAAGACGATGCCGCCAAGCTACTAGCCTCTTTTAAAGATTTTGATATCCGCGTCGTGCCCGAGTCACGAGGCTTAAAACTGGTGATTAACAATGCCCCGTTGGAGGCGTTCGTTGATGGTCGAATGATCACTGGTTTACAAGATCACTTGTTTTCCGCCCTGCGCGATATTGTTTACACCGTACAAAACGTTGAACATCGACTGGACTTAAATACCAATGACGGCCTGACGGATGCCGTATTCCAGATTCTTCGTAACGCTGAAATTGTCCGCGCCAATTACAAACCCAACTTGGTAATTTGCTGGGGTGGTCACTCCATTTCCCGCACCGAATATGACTACACCAAAGAAGTGGGTTACCACATGGGTTTGCGCCGCCTGAACATCGGCACCGGTTGCGGCCCTGGTGCTATGAAAGGACCAATGAAAGGTGCAGCGGTGGGCCATGCGAAACAACAACAGAAAGATGGTCGCTATATCGGCATCACCGAACCTGGCATTATCGCCGCCGAGGCGCCCAACGCCATCGTAAACGAACTGGTGATTTTGCCGGACATTGAAAAACGTCTGGAAGCCTTCGTGCGCACGGCGCACGCGATTATTGTCTTCCCAGGGGGCGCGGGTACGGCCGAAGAAGTCCTGTATTTGCTGGGCATCTTGATGCACCCGGATAATAAAGACATCCCCTTCCCGCTAATTTTTGCTGCCCCAGAAGGCAGTGCCGATTACTTTCGAGTTCTGGAAGAGTTCATCGTGGCAACGCTTGGTGAAGACGCCAAACAGCACTACGAGATTATTATTGGCCAGCCCGATCAGGTAGCCTCCCATGCTTCCCAGGGATGCAAAACCGTGCAGCGCTATCGCCGCCAGATCGAAGAGTCTTACGCGTACAACTGGCAGCTAAAAATCTCTGCTGATTTGCAACAGCCATTTGAGCCTAACCATGAAAACATGGCGCAATTGAATATTAGCAAAGGCTTACCGCCCCATGAGTTAGCCGCGAACTTACGCCGGGCCTTCTCTGGTATTGTGGCTGGTAACGTCAAGGCTCCTGGTATCGCTTTGATTGAAGAACATGGTCCGTTTGAAATCCACGGTGACCCAGAGCTAATGGCGCATCTGGATAAACTCTTACAGAGTTTTGTGGAACAAAAACGTATGAAGCTTGGCCATGAAGCTTATGTGCCTTGCTACAAAGTGGTGACTGGTTAACAACCGGTCACCACCGGGGCTGATACAATCCCCGGCAATCAAGAAAAAACTCCACGCTTTAGGAGCAAATATGATTCGTTTATTACCCATTTTAGGTTTGGCCCTGCTCGCAAGCTGCGGCGGTAAGCCAGCAGATTCAGAAGCAACCGCTGACACAGCAGAAGTCGCCGCGGCCGAACCTCAGCAGCCGGTATTCGGCGACTGGGGCGTTGACCTTTCCACCATGGATACGTCAGTAAAACCGGGGGATGATTTTTTCCGCTACATGAACGGTAAATGGCTGGATGCCAATGAGATCCCGGCAGATCGATCTAGTCACGGCATCTCACTGGCCCTTCATGAACAAGCCCAGGAACAGGTGCGTGAGATCATCGAAGAGTTAGGCGCTAAGAACAGCCCTATGGGCTCGCCAGAGCAAAAAGTCGGCGACTATTACAAGAGCTGGATGGACACAGAAACCCTGAATAAGAAAGGCATTGCGCCGCTTCAGGCTGACTTAGATCGAATCGCTGCGATCGAGAACACCCAGCAGCTGGCAGCAGAGTTCGGTCGTATGCACTACGTGTTTGGTGCTTCACCCATCGGCCAGAGTCTCTCCATCGATCCAAGAGACCCGGATAAACATTTGCTCGTTGTTTATCTTTCAGGTCTCGGCTTACCGGATAAATCCTACTACCAGGATGATGCCGAGCGTTTTGCTGAGGTACGTCGCCAATATGTTCCATATATTGCCTCTATGCTGGAGTTTGCCGGTGTCGACAACAGCGCGGAAAAAGCAGCCAATATTATGGCTTTGGAAACCGCTATCGCCGAATACCAATGGGATCGCGCTGACCGCCGTGACCGCGACAAAACCAACAACCCAACCTTATTGAGTGAATTAAAACAGCGACACCCTGAATTTGCCTGGGATACTTATCTGGACGCCGGTCGAGTTGAAGGTATATCAGAGGTCAATTTAAGCCATCCCGATACGGTGGCCCCGCTGGTCAAGCTGATTAACGAGCAACCCCTACAAACCTGGAAGGACTATCTAACCTACCACATGGTTTCCAATAGCGCCGGCGTTCTATCTGAAGAAATCGACGCTGCCAATTTCGAGTTCTGGGGCAAAGTGATCAGCGGCCGCGAGGCTCAGCTAGATCGTTGGAAGCGTGGTGTCAGCCGAGTCGGTGCTCGTACTGGACTTGGCGAGGCCATTGGCCAGATCTACGTGGATCGTCACTTCCCCGCTAGCTCCAAAAGCCAGATGCTTGAGTTAGTGGAAAATGTTCGCACTGCCTACGGTGAACGCATCCGTGAGTTAGATTGGATGAGTGAAGCGACACGCAAAGAAGCCCTGCGCAAGCTGGCGGCCTTCAATGCCAAAATCGGTTACCCCGATCGTTGGTTAGATTTAAGTTCAATTAAAATTGCCAAGGATGACCTATTTGGCAATACACGGCGCATTCGGGAGTTTTTCGAGGACCGCGATATGCAGCGTTTAAATCAGCCAACGGATCGTGACGAGTGGCTCATGACGCCGCAAACCGTGAACGCCTACTATCTTGCGAATTTTAACGAAATTGTCTTCCCGGCTGCCTATCTGCAACCACCCAACTTTGATCCTGCTGCTGACCCTGCGGTGAACTATGGCTCCATTGGTGCAACCATTGGTCACGAAATGGGCCATGGCTTTGATGATCAGGGATCTAAATCTGATGCCGATGGCGTGAAGCGCAACTGGTGGACCGATGAGGACCGCGCCAAGTTTGAAGCCAAGGTGAAAGTACTTGCTGATCAATACAGCAGCTACTCACCAATCGAAGGTCACTTTCTCAATGGTCGCAACACCCTGGGTGAAAACATCGGCGATCTTGGCGGCCTAGAGGTGGCTTACCGTGCGTACAAACTCTCCTTGAACGGTGAGGAAGCACCGGTCATCGACGGCTACACAGGTGATCAGAGGTTTTTCTTGGCCTATGCCCAGAGCTGGCGCGGCGAATGGCGTGATGAACTGACACTAAGACTTCTAAAGAGCGGCGCTCACCCCCCCAACCGCTTTCGCGCCAACGGCGTGGTACGCAACATGGAAGCCTGGTACCAGGCATTTGATGTCAAACCTGGCGACAAACTCTACCTGGCACCGGAGCAGCGCGCCTCCATCTGGTAGTTAGCGAAGTACTGGTTAACAAAGGCGAAGAATGGCGGATTTATCCGCCATTTTTTATGCCAAAAATAAAGCCATCTTTATGCACACGGTCGGTGCAGCTCGATTACCCACGCATCAATTTAGTTCCAATTCGCCGCCTTCACACTCTCTAAGCCCTGTATTTTCAGGCGCTTTCTAATTGGCACTGTCTTTGCAAACTGACTTAGCAAGCGAGTGAGTCGTCCAGCAAAGCATTCAGCAAACTTTATTTTTGCTTAATGCCGGACTTACCACTTGAACTTAAAGTGCGCGCCACAACATTTCGCACCTGACATCCATATACCCTGCAAGGCAGGAAGGAGAAATGAAACATGAGCAGTGCGACCACGACAACAACGGAAGTTGAATACGGAGGTCCACACCCCTGGCAAATCCAGCCGTGGGCAAAGTCCGTGCGCCGGGTAATGCGTCATAAAGAATACACCCGATGGACCGATGAATACTGCACGCCACTCAACATCCAGGGCCGTGAGCATCTCGACGATCTCAATGAACCCGCCATTTTTATTGCTAATCATCAAAGCCATATGGATACACCGGTGATCATGGCAACATTGCCAGAGCGAATTCGCGACGACATCCTTTTCGGTGCCGCGCAAGATCGCTGGTTTGTAAAAGGCAAAGAAAAACTCATCCTGCAGCCCTGGTATCAATCTCTGGTGTTGGGTAACTTCCCGATTATGCGCGGGGGTGGTTCCAAAGCCTTGTCCTACGCCAGCTGGTTACTGGACCAGGGCAGCCACATTTGTATCTTCCCGGAAGGCACCCGGGCCATGTCAGACGAACTCGGCGAGTTTCGCCACGGTGTTAGCCTGCTGGCTCTAAAACACAATGTGCCAGTGGTTCCCGTGGTCATGAAAGGTTTACGCGAATTGCGGCCAAAAGGTGCCAGGCACATTAAGCCGGGACCCGTGAGTTCAAGCATTCTTGAGCCGTTACGGTTCGAACCCGGTACGACTGTGGAAGCAGCCACAGAAGTCATGCGCAGCACCATGTTAACCCACTACCAACAAACCGTGGTGGAACTGCCTAGAGCCGCATAAAGAGCCTAGAGCCGCATAAACAAACTCTACTTACCCTTCCCCCTCGGCGGCGCCTCCAACTGATCAGTTTCTGGTCACTGGTGGCGTCGCCACCCAACATGCATACTTGGCGTCAAACAATAAAGAGTAAGTCGCCATGGCCAAGTGGCTTGAACCAGATCCAAAGGTAAGTGAACTCAGCATCGACCAGGTGGGCTGGGTTGATGTCGACCCAGACAGCACTGAGGTGCGAAGGCTTCGTGACACACTGCTTAACAACAACGGCATTGTCGGGCTTCAGCAATACCAACCAGACGACATCACAGCTATTACCGATACCTTTTATCGAGACGGCTTTGTCGTGGTACAAAATGTCCTGAATGCCGAACAACTTGCGGCCTTGAAATCAGCCTGTGACGAAGAAATTTTAAAGCTACTAGAGAAGGACAAAACTCGCAGCGGTAATCGCGGTTCACACCGCTATTCTTTCGGCAGCGCCAGCAGAACAGGACACATGATGCACAGGCGTGAGTGGGCCATGCTGCTTGACCTCCCCACTGTGACACCAATCATCAAAGCTATATTTGCCAGTCCGCACTACATCGCAAGGGGTGGCGGTGGTGATTTTTGTTTACCGGGGGCAATAAACTATCAACCGCTTCATTCCGATATGAGCAATGCAATTCACCACGAATATAAAGGCAAAACTTATACTCACGGGTCTTTTCATGACCCCAGCGGCCGGATCAATTATCGTGACCTGCCTGCACCGTTTGTTTGCTGTAATTTTCTGGTAGTAGATGCCACCCCCCTAAATGGCGCGACCCGGCAAGTGCCTGGCACCCAACATAGCCAACATCCTATTCCCTCCCTTACCGCGGAACCGGACTGGATGAAGTATTCCACTGTCTGCCCCGCACCCGCTGGCAGTCTATTACTGCGTGACGTCCGCGCCTGGCACGGTGGCACGCCAAACATTTCTGACCATGTTCGGGCCATACCCAATGTGGAATTTTATGCGCCCTGGTTCAGAGAGCCGCTAAGGCGATCTATGCCAAGGGAGATTTACGATGAGCTAAGCGACCACGCTAAGGCCGTGGCGCAGTATATTGTTGCCGAACCCGGCGAAGACTTGCTAACCGGATATCGAGATTCCCTGGGTGGCACACCGGAGGGTTTTTAACCACTGATGACACCTATCCCTGGGATGCAGCGCCGCACAAATTCCACTAGGATAGAAAACTGCTAGCGACAACTGGTGATTGCAATCAGCGCTAGCAAAAACAACACATACAGCAGGTTGAGTGGCAGGTCGTGAACTGGAATTTATGCCCGACTCGGCTATGCTTTAAGGGACATGAGGCGGCACCTACGGGTTTGCATCAAGCCTCGTTAAATGGGGACTTGCACCAGGTACCCAGACTTGGAGTACGCAACATGAGTTTTGATCAATACCCGATCTGGGATCAGGAAGACTTGCTCGGCAGGATGCGCGGCAAGGCAGATCGTGTCGTAAAGCTAGTGAACCTATTCCTGGGGGATATGCCCGAGCGCATCGATTCCCTAAATCAGGAAGCGGGCAATCAAGAATTCGCAGCGTTAAGTGCAACAGCACACACAGTAAAAGGCGTTGCGGCTAACTTAAGCGTGATGCGCCTGCAAGAAGCCGCAGCGGAACTCGAAGCCGCGGCGAAGAACCAGCAAGCCGATAACCTGCAACCACTTCTTGCGGCGATCAATGAAATCTACGCCGAATCAGAATCAGAACTTACAGCCTTCGTTGCTGCTAATAGCTAGGACCTGAGCCCTGCCAAATGACCTTGACTGCCGCAGCAGTCAAAGTCTGTGTTCTGGGCACCAGGAATTAAGCAGCCGCCAGCGCTTGTTCCAGATCAGCAAGAATGTCATCAATGTGTTCAATACCCACGCACAAACGAATCAATCCTTCTGTCACACCAGCAGCTAGCTGTTCTTCAGGCGTCATCTGGCGGTGAGTGGTAGAGGCCGGGTGACAAGCGAGTGATTTAGCATCGCCAATGTTCACCAGACGTTTGAAAAGCCCCAGAGCATCATAGAACTTAACGGCGGCATCGAATCCGCCCTTCACTTCGAAAGTCATGAGTGATGCTGGTTTACCCGCGCAATAGGTTTGCGCCAGATCATAGTACTTGTCGCCTTTGATACCGGCAAAACTCACAGACTCAACTTTGTCGTGATTGTTCAGAAACTCTGCCACTTTTAGCGCGTTGTCGCAGTGCCGCTCCATACGCAAGCTCAAGGTTTCAAGACCCTGCAAAATGAGAAAGGCATTAAACGGCGAAATGGCAGAACCTGTGTTACGCAACGGTACGGTGCGGGCACGGCCAATATAGGCCGCCGGCCCCATGGCCTCGGTATACACCACGCCATGATAGGATGCTTCTGGCTCGGTCATCATTGAGAATTTCTCAGGGTAGTCCGCCCAGGGAAAATTACCGCTATCGACGATAGCACCGCCAAGAGAGTTACCATGCCCCCCCATATACTTGGTCAGGGAGTGCACCACAATATCTGCGCCATGTTCGAACGGCTTAATTAACATTGGCGTAGCAACAGTGTTGTCCACAATCAAAGGTACACCGCCCTCATGGGCTACTTTCGCTAGCGCTTTCAAATCAATAATATTGCCGGCCGGATTACCGATAGACTCACAAAACACCGCCCGGGTTTTATCATCAATCAAAGCCGCTATGGCTTCTGCTGAATCGTCTTTGGCGAATCTCACCTCAACACCCTGCTTCGGCAGCATGTGCGCGAACAAGGTATAAGTACCGCCATAAAGCTGCGGTGTAGCAACAATGTTGGTACCAACCTCCGTAATATTCTGAATGGCATAGGTAATGGCAGCGCTGCCAGCGCTAACGACCAGAGCGCCCACGCCACCTTCAAGATCGGCTACCCGTTTTTCCAACACGTCGGTGGTGGGGTTCATTAGCCGGGTATAAATATTCCCTGGCACTGCGAGATTAAATAAGTCAGCACCATGCTGGGCATTATCAAATTCGTAAGCGACGGTTTGATAAATAGGTACCGCAACGGAATGGGTCGTTGGGTCGGTTTCATAACCGGAGTGGATTACTTTGGTTTCGTCTTTCATGATCGCTGATCCGGGCTAATAATTGAGGCGCTAACCATACCGGAAACAGTGATAAGTTTTAAATAGGATTAGAAAGAGAAATCTACCAAGTGGCCAGACGGCCACCTGGTAGAACCGAGACAAGCAACTTCGATTCGAAGCGGGGGGAGCTTATCTCGCGGCTTACACGGTTTTTACATTGCGTATTGGAAAGATAGCGAGAAGCTTTGACCTGGGTCTTCTTCTAGAATCGTGACGCTTTCACGTTCGATCTCAATGCTTTCATCCAATAGGTTCTGCGCTTTAAACTTCACAGTAATTGCCTCGGTTGGGTACCAGGAATAAGTGAGGTCCAAAGAGTTAAAAGGCTGCTCGAAAGCATCTGGCGCACCGTTTCGACCAGCCACATAAAGTCGCTCACCGAAGACGTTGTAAACCAGAGTTGCCGTGTGCCTGGCATCCATTGAATCAAAACCAAACACAATGTTGGCAATGTAATCAGATGCATTCGCTAGATCACGTTTGAGGTTAGTTGGCGCGTCCGCATTGGGACCAGCAACCAATTCCGTGTCCAGGAACGTTACGTTACCCTGGATGAAGAACGGTTCCCAGAATTCACCAATAAAGCCAAGGCTCTTGTAACCTTCAAACTCAACACCAGTCAGCTCAGCTGATTCGGCATTAACGATCTCACGAAGGATTGTGGTGTCACTTGCTGGCGCTTCAAACAGTTCGATGGGATTGTCGATATCTTTGTAGAACAAAGATACCGTCAGGTTATCATTGCTATCAAAGAACCATTCCGCACGAATGTCGAAGTTATCCACTGACGAAGGGATAATGCCAGGATTACCGTCTACCAGATCCCCGCTGAGCGGATCACGGTAAGTGGCATCATTAATTTCCCGCAGGTCAGGACGAATGCTGGTTTCACTGTAGCCAAACCGCAATTGGAACACCTCAGCCCAGAACTCTGTCATGTAAGTGACAGACAGCGATGGATAAACATCATCATCCTGGAAAGAAGCTCGTTCCAATGCTGCAGGGTCCGTGGTGACCACTGGGTTAACAATACTAAAACTCAGTACGTTCACGTCCAGCGCAACCTGTCGATAGTCTTCCCAGCGAGCGCCAGCAGACACCCGCCAGGTTTCATTCCAGGTCCAATCGAACTTACCGTAGTAACCATCAGTCATGGTCGCAGCAATATAGCTCTGGCTGTTAGTGTTTACCGTATCGAACACAAAGTTGTTTGCAGGGTCCAAAATATTCGTGGCTGAGAACACGCTAGACAAGTTCTCATCTAGAATTGTGTCATCTGCAACAGATAGCGCACCGAGGTTAAACTGAAACTGCGAATAGTCACGGGCTTTACGAGAGTGATAATAACCACCTGAAAGTTCCAGGTTAGAGTTATCAAACTCCATGGGCCACATGGCATTCCAGCCCCAGCTCTTGACGTCATCTTCAAGCTCAGTAAAGCGGTAAGTAGAAGAAGCTGTATCCAAACGAACATCCGTGGATAACACTGCTGCAGTTACTGGATCAACAATGGTGTTAGCCTGAACATCCACTTCGTTCGGAATGTCTGTTTCAGCCACAGCTTCAGAATAGAACCAGTCAACCTGAAACTCCTCTGGCACATATTCGAACACTCCGGCCAAGAACGGGAACCACTCACGAGTTGCAGAACCTAGATAGTGAGTACCGTTCACCTGATTAACACGCATATCACGCTGTTCGTAAGTCAAACGATAGTTGCGGAAACCGATACCATCAGGAATCTCACGGTTCTCATTAAAGAAGTCGTTAATTGCGGTCTCATCATCGGTGTTACGCAGATACATCGACGTCGTAGTAATTTCATGATCATCTGTATACGTAAAACCCATATTGAGGTTCGCAGACAACTCTACCGAATAAGTAGATTCAACTTCGGTGTCTGTTCGTGTGTCTGGAAACGCCAGGTTGCGGCTGATCTGGGTGGATTGTCGCCACTTGTTCTTGTAGGTACCGCCGGCAAGAATACCAAATTCGCCGTTGTCACCCACAAACCAGTTGTTACCAATGCTCGCTTTTAAATCCAGATCCGGATCTGCACTCTCGTCGCGAATTGCAATGTCACGATACAAAGCTGTACCAAGTTGACGATTAATCAACTGTGCATCAGCAAATGTCGGTGTGCCATCTGCTTCTTGTTGCAGCGTTTGGAAAATAGACTGGGTATCAAGATTACCGCGGAAACGCTGGATTGCCGAGGCAATACTGCTTGGCAACTCACGCGTACCATCATCCACGCCCCACTCATCATCACCACCACCCCGGTAAGTAAGCACATCACCGTCAGTTTCCGTATTCAGGCCACCACCTACTTCGAGAGAGTAAGTGAAGCTATCGGGAATACCCTTGGTGCGTATATCAACACTACCACCACCAAAGTTGGCTGGCATATCAGCAGAGTAAGACTTTTGCACGCGAAGTGATTCAACAATGGATGTAGGAAATACATCGAGCGGAATTACGTTACGAGTCAAATCAGGCGACGGCACCGTGGCACCGTTCAACAACGTATTTGAATAACGTTCACCTAGACCACGAACATAAACGAACTTATCGCCTACCAGTGATAAACCTGATACGCGGCGCAACGCTGTCGCAACCGTTGAGTCACCCAGGCGGCCAATCATCTCAGCACCCAGCACGTCGGTAACCACTTCTTCATTCATTCGTTCGTCTTGTAAAGACTCGGCAGCGCTCCGCAGACGACCCAGTACGACAACTTCTTCCATACCGGGATCAATCACAGGTTTATTGCCGGCCTCCTGCGCAAAAACTGGCAGCGCAGAAACACCTGACAGGGCAATGAGCCCTGTCAGGACGATGGCCGGTTTTTGATTTCTGCCATCTAATTTTTTCATGATTTTGCTTCCCTATCGTTCTTTAGTTCGTGACTTCCCTTATAGGTTTTCGAACCAAAGAGCTTGAGAGCGGCTACCGTCGAGGATACCGAAAGTCCAGTTCAGCGAAGCTGAAGTGAAAGTAGTACCAATCACGTTGCCAGCAGTAGTAGTGGCAGTTGGTGCAGCGCCGTCAACCAGTTTAGTGGCGTCAGCAACAGAGGCAACTGGTGGTGTACCTTCGAGAAGAACCAGACCTGTGTTAGAAACTGCTGTAGCGCTTACGGCAACATCACCTGATGCGGCAGCAAACTGATTACCAAGACCTGTAGCAACGGCTTCAGTGAAACCATCACGCTCATCAATGCGGTCATGACAAGCCCAGATAACGCCAGTGATTGAAGCGGTGGCTTGAACCAGGTCGTAGTTATCAAAACGGACACACCAGTTAGCTTCAGCAGCATCTTCAGGTGCTTCGAAAGTACCGATGATCATAGAATTAGTGATCGTTGGTGAAATACCTTCACGCAGTCTCCAGCCCTGGCTTGGGTCGTGTGTGTTGTTAGCTGCTGTATCAGCAGAAATGATACAAGTCAGGTTGTTGATAGTAGGCTGAGAGTTCAGGCCTTGAGCAATTAAGCCAGGTGCTGCAGCTTCACGACCAGAGAAACCGTCGATGCCGTCAGCTTCGATGCAACGGTTAGCATCAGTGTCGCTTTGGATAACCAGAGCGTTGTTAATTGTGCCACGGTAGCCGGAGTCAATATCGATTGAGTCATCACGGGCATAAAGAGCAACATAGTTGGTGATGTTAACCGCACCGCCAAACAGCTCAATGCCATCGTCAAAAGTAGAGTAAACCTGTAGATTGCTGATGGTTGTGTTGCTACCTACACCACCAAACGTAATACCGTTCAGTTCGTTACCAGCACCAATCTGGTTACCAGTGTGCTTAACACGAACAAACTCCAAACGACCAGAGCTGTCAGCGTTGTTGATACCACCGTAACGAATTTCGTCGTTACCAGTTAGACCTTCAGCAGGTACGTGACATTCGCCAGTTAGGGCCAGGTCAGTACCAACGGTGCCAGTGTAAGCACAGTCATTGTCGATACCAAAACCGGCAATCAACATACCACCCCACTGCTGTACCGCATCAAATGAAGGCAATGTGCCGTTAACGTCAGAAAGCGAAGTAAATGTAATTGGCGCAGTCGCTGTACCAATTGCCTGGATCTGTGAGCCGCGGTGAATTGCCACGTATTGAGCGTTAGTTGCGAAGGCTAAGGTTGCACCAGCTTCTACAGTTAGAGTTGGGCCATCGCCACCCTCTGTAATGCCGTTAGCTGTCAAACAAGCGTTGCTGTCGCAGTTTTCACCAATGATCAAGCTACCAGAGAAGATGTGCGCGCCGCCATTTGGCAGAGCAGGAATGAATAGGTCAGCAGTAATTTCGTTACCAACATCAACGAAAGTTGCTGGATAGGTGCAGTTATCACCGCTTACGGCACCTTGCACTGTCTGACCACCAACCGTGCGAGATGCACAAGGGTTGTTTGGTGTGGTTGGAGTTGTGGTGGTGTTGTTACTGTTATTTGTCGAGTTGTCCGTAGACGCATCAGTAGTAGATGGATCGATATTGATATCGCCGCTATCACACGCGCTCACCAATGCCGCTAACACCATCACCAAGGACAGCTTTCGCAAATTGTTCATATGGTTAATCCCCAATGGTAAATAAAAAATTTTTTAAAGCAGCCACAGATCGTGGCCGCAATAGGCCCGTTGACTGTTGGGCGGGGAGTGTAGGTACGGGTAGTTAAGGCACGATAAAAGTGCGTAAAGAGTTTTTAAAGATTACTTAAACCGTTCATAAACAACGGAACACTGCATATCGGCCAATCTCACGCAAAGCGCCGTTCAATAGGGCTTTGAGGGATTTTTATCCTATCTACACAATTAAATCTGGGTCCTCACTGCACCTTTAAAAAAGATCTTTGGCGATCCTTTAAAGATACACACCCTGGGATAAACCGAAGCAGAATAGATAGCGTACAATTGGGTACCGACTAAGGAAAGACATTATGAGTGCGATCCCATCTTTCGATCTCAAAACGCCTATCAGTGATGCGGCAACGGCAGTACAACATGCCTTAATCAGGGCTGGACTCGAAACCCCCATGATTGAGAATAATCTCAGCCGCGAACAAAAGTATCAGCGCATTAGAGCCGCCATGACTGACGTGGTGGAAACCCTCGGGTTAGACCTCAATGATGATAGTCTAATGGAGACCCCGCACCGCATCGCCAAGATGTATGTGGACGAGTTGTTCTCAGGCTTAGACTATGGTCAGTTCCCGAAGATCACCGCTATCGAAAACAAGATGGGCGCTCAGGAAATGGTCAAGGTGAAAGACATCAGCGTGGTGAGCACCTGCGAACATCATTTCGTGACCATCGACGGTTTCGCCCGGGTGGCATATATCCCCAACGAGAAAATTGTTGGCTTGTCTAAACTCAATCGCCTGGTGATGTTCTTTGCCCGTCGACCCCAGGTTCAGGAGCGCCTCACGCAGCAAGTGTTGGTGGCCCTGCAAACTCTGGCAGAAACCGATGATGTTGCCGTGCAAATTCAAGCGAAACACTACTGCGTCAAAGCTCGCGGCGTAATGGACGCCAGCTCCGAGACCGAAACCAGCGCATTTGGCGGTGTGTTTAAAACTGACCAGAGCCACCGCCAGGCGTTTCTAGCCTAAAGTAAGACAGGAAAAGTGCCGGGCAGCGTTTAATCTGTCCCGGCGTATTTTTCTTGGAATCGCTCAAACAGTTCCTGCTGCATCCCTTCTATCCGGACCTTCCGACCCTGGATAAATGCACTGGTCAGTTGGTTCGACATCATCTCCAGAGCATCGCCTTCTGAAGTAAATAGCGTGGCGTACTTGCCCACTTCAATAGAACCCAATTTGTCGCTAACACCCAGGAGCTTTGCATTACCCAGGGTGATCAGACTCACCGCGGCTTCCTTGCCAAGTCCATAAGCAGCCACGGTGCCAGCCATAAACGGCAGATTACGACCACTAGAAGGTTCTTGCCTGACTTTTGCAGCAAGCCCCAGGGTGAAGCCTGCTTCGGCAAACTTAGCCGCTCGCTCGTAACTTTCATCGACGGATCGTTCTGGAAATGCCGGTAAGCCATGAACAAACTGCACCAACACTGGAACGTCCGCTTCAAGAATCAGCTCTTTAACTTTTAAGGCCTCCCGCGCGCCCACCAGCACTGGTTTAGGCACATTGAATTCGCGGATGAACTGCACCGCGTCGGCGAGCTGCTTGGCGTGTTCTGCATGAATGAACAACTGGCGTTGCCCAGTCAATACTCTTTTTACTGCCAGCATATTCAGGTTAGTCACCTGGGGTTGATTGGCCTCGGCAAACAGAGCGCGAATCACTTCAACTCGCTCCTCGTATTGCTCATTGCGTTCATAATGAACCCGCTGCCGTAGCGCATCCACTTTGCGTTTAACCAGCGCTGGCCAGTAAATATGTAGGGCATCGTTAGCTTTGATGGCAGCATCTTGCCAGTTCCAGGCATCCATTTGCATGATGGATGAGTTACCAGCAATCAAACTGCCAGTCGGTGTCACCTGTGCGGTCAAAACACCGTTAAAGCGATACGTGGGCAATAGCTCAGAGTCGGTATTAAACGCCGTGAGTGTACGTACCGACGCATTAACAAGCCCTCGCTCGCGATCATCCAGCGATGCCCGAACAGCATTTACTTCCCGCAAGCCAACCCGGGTATTCGGCAGGATAAAGCCAGGATACAAATGCTCTCCATCGCGCACCAGCACTTCATGGCCATTCAGGTCTGGGGTCTCATCGCGGCCATATACGCCGGTAATGATGCCATCGGCAAAGGTCACCGTGGCCTGTTCAAGTACCTTGCCATTACCAATGTGTACCGTTGCTCCGGTTATCGCCACTGGTACTTCTTGTGGGGCGGCGGGTGCAGGGGGTAATGCAAACGAAACCGATGAACAAAGTAGCGTCAGCAGGGTTAATGCAAGCTTAAGTCTCATGGTGTTTCTCCCTCTAGTTCACGGGCCGCCTGATCCATTGACTGATGCAAGAGATCATGACTGTAATAAATGCGACCAGGTTCTGGTGCAGCTTTCCTGGCGGAGGATTTCTTCTCACTGTCCATGGTTAACACTTTTTGGACCAGACGGTGCCGCTCGGCGCGGATGGCCTCTTGGGTTGCTGCGTCTTGCTCTCGGTCAAAGTAGATTCTGCCATCCACCAGAGTGGTAAGCGGTTTACTGTACACCGACAAAGGATGACCGCTCCAGATGACCACATCAGCATCTTTGCCCTGCTTTAAAGACCCCATACGATCATCAAGGTGTAAAAGTTTGGCGGGATTTAGAGTGACCATCTTCAAGGCATCCACCTCGCCCATACCGCCGTGGCGAATCGACTTTGCAGCTTCCTGATTCAGGCGCCGCAACATTTCCGCATCGTCTGAGTTAATTGCTGTGACAACGCCTGCGTTGTGCATGAGTGCCGCATTGTAGGGGATGGCATAACGCACTTCCCACTTGTAAGCCCACCAATCAGAGAACGTTGAACCGCCCACACCGTGCGCCGCCATTTTGTCCGCCACCTTGTAGCCTTCCAAGATGTGCGTGAAGGTATTAATGCGGAAATCAAACTGCTCTGCAACGCGCATCAGCATGTTGATTTCAGATTGCACGTAAGAGTGGCTAGTAATAAAGCGTTCGCTGTTTACGACTTCAAGCAGTGCTTCTTTGGTCAAGTCCCGACGCGGACGTCGCTCAGGAGTTTGTTGTCGGCGCGGTAAATCTTCATAGGCTTGCCAGGCCTCACCATAGCGACGCGCCTCGGTAAATGCGTCTACATACACTTGCTCGACACCCATGCGGGTTTGTGGGTATCGGCGTGAATCGCGATTACTGGAACGCTTAACGTTCTCGCCCAGCGCAAATTTAATAAACTTATCTGCATCTTCGATGAGTAGTTGATCTGGGGTGCTACCCCAACGCATTTTGATTAAAGCCGACTGACCGCCAATGGGGTTAGCAGAGCCGTGCAGCAGTTGCGCGGCTGTCACACCACCGGCCAGAGCGCGGTAAATTCCCACGTCTTCAGAGTCAACCACATCGGCCATACGCACCATACTGGCGTTGGTAGCAAAATCGTTGACGCCATCCAGGGCAATATGACTGTGCTCATCGATGATCCCTGGAGAAACATGCAGGCCAGTACCATCGATGATTCGAGCGCCCCGGGCGCTTAAATCCTCACCAACGCGAGCGATCTTACCGCCCTTAATAAGCAGGTCTGCTTTTTCAAGCACACCTTCGTCTTCCAAAGTCCAGAGGGTGGCATTTTTTATAAGAAGGGTCTCTTGCTCTGGCTGTTGTTCATAACCATGGGCGACAAACGGATAAATTACAGGACCAGGTTCAGATGGTTGTTCCTCATCCGTGTTTGCTTCTGGAGTTGCATCCGCGACTTTGCGCAACTGCCACAGGGCTTCATTGCCAGCAAAGTCGGCACCCCTACCCTGCCAGGTTTGATTGATGTACCAGACTTCCCCGTTAGCTGCCGCACCGTCACGAGTCAAGATCAGCCCTAGCGAATCATCAGCGGCAGCTAGCTTCACCTTTATGGCCTCGTCTGCAGCCTTAGCTGAATACTTGTCTCCAGACCGGCTGACGTTAAGGTCAATAGTCTCTTCTGCACCGTCAGCTTTGACCAATAGTTCATAACTGCCTGGAACAAGCTGCGACGCGGCAGCGACTGTAAAGCGCTGGCCGCGCACCCAGGTTGATACGATACGGGAGTCTTCAGCAAACAGGGGACCATCTGTCACCACAAGATTTGCCAGGTAACCGGACTGCAATCGACCGATTTCAGCGTCTAAGCCCATCAGGCGTGCCGGCGCTTCGGTTAAGGCTGCCAGGGCAGTTTGCGTTGGCAAGCCTTTCGCCACTGCTTGCTTTAAGTTTTGCCAAAAATGCTTCTCACTGCCGTGGGAGGTAATGACAAACGGAATGTTAGCCTCAGCAACCCTGGCGAGATTGTAAGGCGCCAACTCCCAGTGCTTGAGCTGGCGCAAGGTGACATATTCAGCCAGGGCGGGATCAGCAACATCCGGCGCTTCAGGAAAGTTAACGTCGACAATCAAGGTGGCGCCGGTACCTTTAACTTCTTCAATACGCTGGTATTCATCACCGCCACTACGAATGATGAATTGGTGGCCCAACTCATCGCCGACGCGGTCACTTAACAGTATTGTCTTCCAATCAAAGGCATCGATGACCTTTGGCAGGGAAGCGGTTTCAATATAGGCATCTAACGACAAGTCGGTAAAGGGACGGGGCGTCTGCTGCGCAAACCATTCTGCATCAAAATGGGTTTGCCGTAACAACGCCACAACCCCCATACGGGATACAGGAAAAAACTGCTTCGATGAGCCTTTATTGTAGGAATAATGCGTGGCGACAGGGCTGCGAATTATCTTTTCGTTACTCAAACTATCATCGGTTAACACGGCTGCCGAGGTACCCTGGGCAATACCATCGGCCTGAAAGCTTAATACCGTCGTGAAACCTAAGTCTCTGTACCGCTTTGCTTCAGCGGCGTTGTCTTTGAACAGTTCTGCAGCGTTCAAGTGTGCCTTGATGGCTTCATTAGCATTAGTAGGATTATCAGCAGTTGATTGCAGAGTTTCCGGGCCGCGCCAACGGCTACCGGCGCTCGGACCTACCTCAGGCATCCCGTAGTGACTAAAAAAGTCCACAAAACCCGGATAAGCATAGCCGCCGCGCAAATCTACTTGACGATAGCCGGCCGGCACTTCATCAGCCAGACCTTCAACCCGGCCGTCTTTTAACAACAAGACCTGGCCCGTGCGTTCAACACCCGGCGAGGTCACAATCGTGCCATTCACCAGCGCCGTGGGCGCAAATCGTTGGTCTGTGATGCCGTTGGTGGTGCGAGTTACCATTTCTGCGTGGGCAGGAGCAGAACCAATGAACAGCAAAAATAACCCGAATCTAAGTAGACCCAGCATAAAGATTCCTTGAGAACTAAGAATTGGTTCGCCGCAGCGAGCTAAACCAATGTACGAGGGAAATTGGCGTGAATCAAGCCAACGCCAGCGTTATTGCGCTGGCGTTGGTTAATTTATAGGCTATAGAACGGAAGCGAGAATGCTGTTCAATGTGCCACTTGGACGCATCGCCCTGGCGGCGAGTTCCGGGTCAGGATCGTAATAGCCACCCACATCCTGAGGAGATCCTTGCGCTGCATTGAGTTCATCGACAATTTTCTGTTCATTGTCTTGTAACTCTTTTGCAACCCGGGTGAAAACCTCTTTCAGTTTAGGATCCTGGTCCTGGGCTGCAGCAGCTTCTGCCCAGTACATGGCCAGGTAAAAATGGCTACCGCGATTGTCCAGTTCGTTCACTTTACGTGACGGTGACTTGTTCTCTTCCAGGAACTTGGCAATGCCGGTGTTTAACGTATCGGCGAGAATGTTGGCGCGATCGTTATCAAAAGTCTCGCCAAGATGCTCAAGGGAAGCACCTAGCGCCAGAAACTCACCGAGAGAATCCCAACGCAAGTGGCCTTCCTGCTCAAACTGCTGAACGTGCTTGGGCGCCGAGCCGCCAGCACCGGTTTCAAACAGACCACCACCGTTAATTAACGGCACAATGGACAACATCTTGGCACTGGTGCCCAGCTCAAGAATTGGAAACAGGTCTGTGAGGTAATCGCGCAGAACGTTACCAGTCACAGATACGGTGCTCTCGCCCGCGCGAATCTTCTCAAGCGAGAAACGCGCCGCATCTGCCGGTGCCATGGTATGAATCTCAAGACCATCTGTGTCATGTTCTGGCATGTAAGCAGCAATCTTCTTGATGAGTTGCGCATCGTGCTGACGATTTTCATCCAACCAGAAAACAGTCGGCCAGCCAGTGGCTTTGGCGCGGCGCACCGCTAGTTTCACCCAATCACGAATCGGCTCATCTTTCACCCGGCACATACGCCAGATATCACCAGCTTCCACATCGTGACTAATCAGTACATTGCCAGCAGAATCCGTTACGGTAACAGTGCCATCGTTTGCGATTTCATAGGTGGTGTCGTGAGAGCCATACTCTTCTGCCTTTTGCGCCATCAGACCAACGTTAGGTACAGAACCCATTGTAGATGGATCAAATGCACCATGCGCCTGACAATGAGCGATGGTTTCCTGATAAACACCAGCATAACAACGATCTGGGATCACGGCCTTCATGTCGTGTAGCTCACCATCGGGGCCCCACATCTTGCCAGACTCGCGAATCGCCGCCGGCATCGAGGCATCAATAATGATGTCACTTGGCACGTGCAGATTAGTAATGCCGCGATCAGAGTTCACCATGGCCATATCCGGGCCACTGGTGTGACAGGCATCAAGATCTGCCTTAATTGCCGCGGCTTGTTCGGCAGGCAGCGACTGAATCTTACTGTAGGCATCACCGATACCGTTGTTTTCATCGACACCGAGTTCTTCAAAAACCGCGCTATGCTTGGTGAAGGCGTCTTTGTAGAAGGCTTTCACACCGTGACCAAATAGGATCGGGTCTGAAACTTTCATCATGGTGGCTTTCAAATGATATGAGAACAGTACGTCTTTGGCCTTGGCATCGGCAATCTCTTCAGCCAGGAATTCAGTCAGGGCCTTCTTGCTCATAAAGGCGCCATCTACCACCTCGCCTGCTTGAACTTTGACTTCACCCAAAAGCTGATCGCCAAGTTTGATTTGCAAGGTATCGTCCTGAGTCATGGTGACGGACTTCTCACTGCCGTAGAAATCGCCATGGGACATATGCGCCACGTGGGATTTCGAGTCTTTTGACCAGGCGCCCATGGAATGCGGATGCTTCTGCGCATATTCTTTCACTGCTTTGGCAGCGCGACGGTCCGAGTTACCCTCGCGCAAGACCGGGTTAACCGCACTACCTTTAACTTTGTCGTATCGAGCTTTGATGGCTCGTTCTTCGTCATTAGCCGGTTCTTCGGGGTAATCAGGGAGGTCGTAACCTTTGCTTTGCAGCTCTTTGATCGCTGCATGCATCTGCGGATTACTCGCAGAGATGTTTGGCAATTTGATGATGTTGGCCCCTGGGTCCTGGGTGAGCTCCCCCAGTTCTTGCAAATGGTCAGGGATCTTTTGGGATTCTGTGAGGCGCTCGGGGAACGTTGCAATAATTCTGCCCGCTAGTGAGATATCTCGCGTTTCAACTGCAACTCCGGCAATGTCGGTGAACGCTTTGATGATAGGTAGCAGGGAATAGGTCGCCAATCGCGGCGCTTCGTCAGTATCCGTATAAATAATCTTCGGACTTTTCGTCATATGGGTCTCTTCTCTAGTATCTTTTGAATACGCTGATCACGGAAATGAATGCCGGGGTCTGGCAAACAAGCGCCGCATTATGACCTAATTTGCGTTCCAGTGCCCGTTTTGGAGGTCTGTTCAGCGGAAAGCAGTGGGTCTTTATGGAGTTTTAACCTAATCTATGGCCAACGCTACACCTTCGTTGCAGCGCAACAAAAACAAGGAAGGTAACCATGAATAAGGTAGAGGGGTTACACCACCTGGCCATTGCCACCGGTGATATGAAAGCCCAGATCGATTACTTCACCGACAAGCTTGGTATGGAGCTACAGGCCCTGTACTGGATGCATGGCGTCGCCAATACCTTCCATGCCTTTCTCCGCCTAAACGATGAAAGCTCGATTGCGTTTGTGCACAACCCGCAGATCAAAGAAATTCCCAGCAGGATTGGTGAAACTCACGCTGGTAACGCCGGTGCCAACAGCGCGCCCGGCACCATGCAGCATTTAGCGCTGAAGGTAAAAAATGAAACAGAATTGCTTTCTATGCGAGACAGACTTCGCACAAAGGGCGTCCCGGTACTCGGCCCCATCGAACACGGCATGTGTCAGTCTATTTATTTTGCCGGTCTCGAGAATATGACTCTGGAATTGTCATTTTCCCGGGAACCCATCGACAACGAGGC
>JBKAGC010000498.1:0-47942 GCA_046290215.1 Pseudomonadales bacterium
TAATCAAGCCAATGCTAACTCCGCTCTGAAATCATCCACCCCTGGGGGGCTGGGTGAACCAGCACCGGTGTCGGTTAATCGCGATACTTTAGGTGGTGTGGTTGGCCTGCCTGGTGTGTCTGACCTATCTTCCGAACAGCTTGCGGAAACCCGGCCAGGATCTGTTGATCATGGTTATGAAGAAGTATCCGGAGTGCTGACCTATAAGATACAAATGCCAGATCCGGCTAATCCAAACGGTCCGGATGTGTTGGTTGATCAAATCGACCGGCTTGACGGTTCTAAGGTGGTGGCTTTATTAAAGAACTTATCGAAGGACCTCGAGTGGGACCACTTTCTTCTGGCGCAAGTCAAGAACTTCCTGGACGATGATCGTTGGAGTCAAGCCAGCGAGTTAGCGGACTTGATCCAAAATCCAGCGGTCCGGGCTGAAGCACTGATTGCCGCCATCGAACGACTGGCCCGGGACGATCCCTATCGAGATTTTAAGCTGCCCCTGGCCCGACTCGGCGTGACTTTAAACGATATTGAAAGTTACGATTTACGAGCGAAATACTGGCTCCAGATGATGGATAAGTTGGTGATGGCGACCGTGCCGGATCAACCACAAGATATTTTTCGCCGCATGAGGGATCTTGCCGAGGATGCCCCGGAACCTGTCGACCGCGCTGTGGTGCTGGCACGTCTTGCAGTAGGTCATGTAAGTGATGCCAATAACGACGAAGCCAAGCGACAATTTAAGGCGGCAATGACAGCGGCGTCCCGGGCACCGGTGCTCGATCGGGTAAAAGCGTTTAGCAAAATTGCCAATCGTTACTACGACGCCCGCAATTTGACCCTGGCGGGCGAGATTCTCGCGGAAGCAGAAATTCTCGCAGCCACCGAACTGTTAACGACAGACCGTGCCGCGGCATTTGCTAGCATTGCTGCTGCACAGTTGTATCAAGGTGATATGGTGGGTGCCATGAATGCTCTCAACAATGCGGCGAGCGGTGCGGCCCGTCAGCAGCTATTGGCCCAGCAGATTTCCTGGCTGATCGATGAGGGTGAGATCTTTCGCGCCCAGAGTTTGATTGCCGATTTAACTGACCCGGTGTTGCAGCAGCGCCTGGCAGTGCGCTTGATCAGTCGGGTGGCGAACCGACATAGTCAGCGCAAGGCGCGAGCGTTGTTGTCTGAATACGCGCCGAGACCTGGGGCAATCGCTAACGAAACAGAAGAGGCGTTGCTGTTAAGCCAGTTTGCCCGGCTGCATTTGCGCTTGCGCCAGCCAGACCAGGCAGTCAAATTGTTTGATGATGCCCTGGCCATTGCAGATCGGCTTGAAGGCCGTAAAGGTGCTGTCACGCGAGGTATGATTGCCCTCGACCAGGCCCGGGGTTTGTGGATAGGTCGGGCCAAAGACACCATAGAGCGAGTGACTGAGTTAATCGTGCTTGAGCCTATTAGCAGCGAAATCGTTGCCACGGAACGCACCATTAAAAATCAGCTACCCAAGGCCATCCAAGAACGCGCCGTGGCCAGCAATTAACCAAAAGTAGATATATTGGTTCTACAAGTAGTAACGAAGGTTCACAATGAACTGTGCGGGGCTATTGCCGTACTCTGAACTCAGATCGATGTTGCCGGGGGCCGGCTCTAATTCATCACCGCGAAACAGGTAAAGACTGCCCCCGAGATAAAGGTTGTCAGACAAGCTGCGGTCAAAGCCAATACTGGCAAAAGTAGAGCGATCGTCCAGATTGGCAATGACCTGAAAAGTAAGGCTGCTGAGGGCAGATACCTGCCAGCTTAATGAAGGTGCCAGATAGCGTTGACCCAGGAGGAAAACGCCGCCGAACTGATAACCCGGCGAATTCAGGAGGTTTAGATAGTCACCACTGCGTTCACCGCCAGCGCCGTTGTAGTGCAACTCCAACATCCCGAACCAGTTTTCGTTAAAGCCGTAGTCGAGGCCGATTGATGTCCGGTTGTAAGTTGCGTCACCATTGACGTGGGCAAACTCTAACCAGGCACCAAATGGCCCCAGGGTGGATTCCGTGCCAAAGCCAAGCAGTTGCTGCTGGCTAAACTCCATTGCAGTGAATTCGAAGTCGCTACCGGCAAAGTTGGTTTTTACCCTGGCAAAGACCGCCGAGCGTTCACGGTTTTGGCCAAACACATAACCCACATCCAACTCACTGAGTTGGCCAATGGGTTTTTGAAACCTGACGGCATCGATGCCGACGCGGTATTCAGTATTGAGGACGCGTACATCGAACGGCAGAAATACATCGGTGGGATTCAGAATTCGCGCCGAACCAAAAGTGATGGCTTGCCTGCCAAGTGTCAGGTCACCTTGCGCCAGTTGCCATTGTAGGTTGAAGCGGTCGAGGTTCTGCAGGCTAATGGTTTTATCATCATCACTGCCTAACTCGCTTTTGATATCGCTAAGACGATAACTGTTTCTGCTACCAAGAGGCGTCAGCATAGCAGGGCGCTGGGAGTTGAACTGGGTGCCCAACTCATAGTGCATCTGCAATGCCAGGGTCTCGTTTAGGGATTCAATCATCAGCCGGCCAACAAACTGCGAGCTGTAACTGCTACCTTGATCGAATAGAGCTGTGTCGATAGGTGCTTGCGCCACACTGAAGTTTTTCACATAACCCGCAACCCGGGTTTCTGCATTGGCCAGCGGCAACGTTAGGAATAAGCCAAGCGCAAAACCAAGCGATTGGCAGAAGTGCTTAAGTGGTTTCACGGCGTGCGGCGTTCGTCCCGATCAATCTTGCCGTCTACCACATGAATCAAACGGCTGGCGCGGCGCATGATCTTCTCATCATGGGTGGAAAACACAAAGGTCATGCCCAGGGTTTCATTCAACTCCTTCATTACATCCAGCAGCGCAATGCCGGTTTTTGAATCCAGGTTAGCAGTGGGTTCGTCGGCCAAAATGATGTCTGGGTGTGAGGCCATGGCCCTGGCCACAGCAACGCGTTGCTGTTGGCCGCCAGACAGTTTGTTTGGCCGCCGATCGGCATAATCCGCAAGACCCACCTGGGCCAGAGTTTCAGCAACCCTTTGTTTTCGTAACCTGGCATCAACCCCCTGTAACAACATCACGTATTCAATGTTCTCCTCAGCGCTCAGCACCGGGATGAGATTGTAAGCTTGAAACACAAAGCCGATGTGATCACGGCGAAAAGTGGAGAGTTCTGAGGGCGACAACTGGGCAATATTCCGGCCGTTTAACAAAACATCACCAGATGTAGGATTATCGAGACCGCCGATTAAATGCAAAAGGGTGGTTTTACCAGAACCTGACGGGCCAATAATGGCGGTGAATTCTCCGGCTTCAATATCCAACGAAACACCATCCACTGCCTTTACAGTGATGGTTTCGGATTGCTTAAAGTAACGGCACAGGTTTTTGGTTTGGATCAGTGGAGAGTCAGTTCCTGACATTTACAGACTCCTCTGGAGCGCTTCGGTAGGAATAATTTTTGCGGCAAACCTGGCGGGATAAATTGCTGCCACCAGCGTCAGGGCAATGACATAAATTGGGTACTGGATAAATTGGTAGGCTTCTAACCTGAGTAGCACGCGGTTATCAATGGCGATCCCAGAGACCTCAAATTCCCCCATAGGTACACCGTGCACCTCAGCGTAACTGCCAAGCACGTATCCCAGTAGCCCGCCGGCGAGACAACTGACAAGCGCGATCAGCAGTGCTTCAGTAAAAATTAAACCCGCAATGCGCGCCGGCGTGGTACCGATGGCTTTAGCAACACCAAACTCGTAGATTCGTTCGTAAATCGACATGAACATCGAGTTAATAACGCCTAGCCCGGCCAGCACAAACAATATTGATCCCACGATAAAACTACTCAAACCTGATATTTCTATGATGGAAGCGATCGCAGGGTTAAGTTCAAGCCAGCTTAAGGTTTCAAGTTTTTCGTTGTTTAGTTGAGTGAAGACTCCGGCTTGTTTGAGTTTAGCAGTGTCTGGCTCATGAAATTTGATGGCAATCTCATGGCTCTGATTCGCCTCCAGGGTCAATATCTGGCGGGCCTGTTCGATATTGATAAATACGGCACCTTCGTCCACGGCGGAAATGCCAAAATGGAAAATACCCGAAACGCGAAACAACGCCTGGGCAAGCTCGCCGCTATTTGCCTCACTTAAGGTCATGACGATGCGGTCGCCAAGGTTCACTTCTAACAGATCCGCCAGTTCGTTGCCCAGGAGGATTTCACCGCTGCTGCCGCTTAGATACTCGCCGCTGGTAATGGCAGCAGCCAATTGCGTGACCTGGGCTTCGTTGGGAGCATTTACTCCGTATATCAAGCTGGTACCAACATTGTAGCTAGAGGACACCATACCGCCGGCGATGACTCGCTCGCTACTAGCTGCCACGGCGGGATCCCGCGCCAATGTACCCAACACCTCATCGGTGTTGGACATATACAGGTCAACATCGAGGTTTTCGCGAAAGCCCCGCTGGTGGACCTGCGCTTCACCCACCAGGTTCTTTGTTACCGAGTTCACCAGAATGTCTAACATACCGAGGGTGAGTGCCTCGGCGAAAATCAATGAGGTCAGGCTAAACCCAATCAGCATGATGGTCAGGATAGTGCGCCGGGTGTTGCGCAGTAGATTCCGAATGGCAAGCTTCAAAACTAACATCAGTGGCTGCTCATGGCGCGGGTGGGCGGGATGCGAGCAGCTCGTAAGCCAGGGGGGATACTGACCACCAGGGCGAAGGCCAGGAGCAACACCGCAGGGATGAAAAACACCTGAAAGGAGATGTCACCCTTAAAAGCGCTAAACATAATGCCGCCAATATCAATGGGCTCACTTAAGCTAAAGCCGGCATTAGCAAACCAGTAAACCATGGGTAAAGCGATGATAAATGCTGCGCCAATACTCAGTGTGGCGAGCATAGAGGTTTCTAGACCCACCAATAACATAATGGTGCGCGGTTCGCTGCCAATCGCTTTGAGTACACCAAATTCCCTGGTGCGTTCTAACACGGTCATGAGAACGGTGTTTAACACACCGATAAAGACAATAAACAATATGATCGCCATCATGGTGTGATTACCCTGTTTGTCAGACTGCATGGACTTGTAGAAGTCTTCTTCCACCACCTGCCAAGGGGACACGGTCAATTCGGGTAATACTGCCTGTAGCGTTGCCGCGACGTCTTTAGCTGCAGCGAAGTCATCCAGGATAATGGCCGCTTCATGTACCTGACCATACATGGAGAGAAACGCTTGGGCAGCTTCAAGGGGTAAAATGATTTGATTTCGCTCCAGGCTGTCTTTATTGCCAATAATGGCACCGACAATAAAAATGTCGTTGGCAACCGAGCCGTCGGCGCCCTGGGAGATCACCACAATCTCGTCGCCGAGACCTATATTCAGGCCATCGGCGATGCCCGTACCGATCATGGCTTGATAATAGCCATCAGCGTCGGTTTGCGCCGAGATATATTCGCCTTGTTGAATCTTATCGAGGATCAAGGTCGTGTCTGCCTCTCTGGCAAGATCAATGCCTTTTACTTGAGCTGGCTGGTTGCCGTCATCCGAGTAGGCCAGCGCAGGGGAGTAGACGCGAAAACTAAACTGCTTGATCTCGGCAACGCTCTCAAGGGTACTGGCTAATTCTGCGTAGTCGTTAATGGCCTTATGGACTTTTGGCCGTTCAAGGTAGTTACCCTGATGGATCTGGATATGACCCGTGTTGCTCAAGGTAAAGAGTTTGATCAGATTGTTGTAACTACCTTCCAGGAGGGACAGCGACAGGGTGCAGAGAATGTAACCGCCACCAATACTAAGGGCTGTCAAAAGGCTGCGGCGCCGCTGGCGAAAGATATTCCGAAAGGCCAGGCGAAACAGCAACAACATCTAAAATCGCGACCTTAAGTGACGTAGTGTGAATTGATCCGCGGTGACATCTATTGGATCGAACTCCAGGGACTCATACACAATCACGGTGCGATGCCCCGTCTTGTTGTGAGGGATCATTTCTAGCTTGCTGGGTAAGGTGTAATCGCCAAATTCTTTGGGTTCAGAGAATGCCAGGGTGCGGATAAGCTCTCCCCGGTCGTCATAAAACCGCTGGGCTTTCGGTACCATAAGGCGGCGATCCACCACATAATCGATCTTTCCCCATACCGTGACAGTTTGCTCTTTGGGGGTAAGTGTGATGACGTGCTCATCGGCGCTGCTGGTCAGGCTGAGGTTGTATTCTTCCGTCAGGGTGGTTTGTTTCACCAGATCATCATTGGTGAAGTCGCTGCCCATCCAGGAGCCCATCATCATGGACGGTGGGACTTTGATGACCTTGTTGATCTTAGGGAAGTAATTCCACATCTCATTGTCGAGCTTTAACGTGGCAATCCCGCGGTCTTTTTTGGGCGTTAAAATGCGGATAAATGATTGCTCTTCGCCGATGGCACGAGAGGTCATTTGCATGGTGCGTTGGTACTGGGGGGTCTCTATCATCATGGTGATGTCCGCTTTACTGCGTTCGCCGCGATACAGATTCTCCATATCATCGATGATTTGCTCGGCATCGAGATCAGCGCGCAGTATGCCCGGCATTGTGACCAGGACGAGTAGCAGGATGAAGAGTGATCCCGCGCAAATTTGCAGATGGTCCGACGGTCGTCCCAACAGTCTCATAATTGCCCCCTTATAGGTCTAATGTAAGTCAACCATTGGTCGAAGCATAGGGCAATCTAGGCCATTACTGGGATGTTTTGGGTGCATTGCACAATAAGACTGTTATACTCCGCGCCGAAAAATTTTAGGGGTTACAAACATGTTAAAGCAACAAGCGGTATTGGCAGGCTTACTGGTAGGGGCGGTCATGACGGCGTCTGCAGCGTCAGAAGACTCCATTTGGGATAGCGAGATCGAAGTGGGTGCTGTTTACACCACGGGTAATACAGAAGAAACCAACTTCAAGTTTCGAGGTGAAGCGGTGCGAGATGGTGAGGTTTACATCACTCAGTACAACCTCGATTTTCATAACAGTAGTCAGGATGACCAACGTACCGCTGAACGGGTTTATGGGGCATTCCGCTTAGACCGAAAACTGTCGCCAATTTCCACGGTGTTTGGTCGGCTTGCCTACGAGGATGATCGATTTAGTGGTTACGATTATCAGGTGGACGTGACTGGTGGTTATTCACGAGATTTCATTAAAAATGAGGTTCACCATCTAAAAGGCTCTATCGGCCTGGGTTACCGGCAATCAGAGCTAGAAACCGGGGACAGTGAAGACGAGATTATCCTTAGCCTGGCAGCGGATTACGAATGGCAAGTGAGCGAAAACGCCACCTTCAAACAAGGATTCCGTTCGCAAATCGGTGATTTCCAAACCGTCAGCCGTTCTGAGACGTCGCTTTCTGCCGATGTACTTGATGATCTGGCCCTAAAATTAGGGTTGTATGTTCGTCATACCTCGGAAGTGCCAGCCGGTCGTGATAAAACCGATACCGAAACTTCCATGACTGTGCTGTACAAGTTCTAAAATGATGAAATGTGTTGATGTGGGGCCCGACGATGTTCATGAGCTAATGGACATCAACAATCGCGCGGTGCCTCACGTCAATAGGCTCAATGAAGCAGACCTCAGGTCTATACTCGCCCAGACTTGCTTTGCCAAGAAGGTTGAGCAGGGCGATCAGATAGCGGGCTTCCTGTTGGTGTTAGGACCAGGTCAGCCGTACCAGAGCCCAAATTATCAGTGGTTTGCTCACCGTTTCGATCATTTTGCTTATGTCGACCGCATTGTGGTCCATGAATCGAGTCGCGGCGCTGGAGTCGGGCAAATGCTCTACCAGGCGCTGCACGACTATTGTGGCCAGGAGCAGATTGGGTGCATTTGTTGCGAGGTCAACATTAGACCGGAGAACCCAGGTTCCGCGGCATTTCATCAGTCCTGGGGTTTTACCTCCGTGGGGACCCAGGAAACAGAAGGTGGCACCAAGCAAGTAGACCTACTTGTTAAGAAATTAAAACCCTGAGCGCATAAATTTAACCAATAGGCGTTTTCCAGGCGACTCTGCTTAATACAATATTCCAAATAAGAATCTAATATATGTTTTGTGGCGTAGTTGCTATGGCGCTTTTCATATATATACTGGCGCCCATTCTCAGGGAGGTTCTATCATGTGTATTTGTGCCAGCGACACCAGTCGCTCGCGACTGTTTAATTGGGTTTTGGTGATGCTAGTGACTGGCTGGGTAACGGTTGTGGCCGTTATTGCGCATTCTGTGCCAGGGAATCGCAACAGCGACATCAATCAAGTGTCAATCGAAGCTCCGCTCACCTCGGCCATCGAAGCCCTGACTGAACAGTAGAGCCTTCAGCGAAAAAAGAGCCTTCAGCTAATAGAGAGCCCTCAGCTAATGGAGAGCTCTCAGCGAATAGAAAGCCCTCAGCCATATTCTAGCCTATGGGCTTCGCTGGCAGATTACTTTTAAATCAAATAGTTAAGTGATTAACCTAGAAAGCGCGTGAATTTATTTTGGCCGCTTAATGGGCCATTTGCACACTTTAACAACCGCCGATGCTGGCGCAGCTCTTAAATTCTTCACTAAAGTAATCGATGAGGATTCTCACCTTGGATGGCAAGTGCCTGCCGGGCGGGTAAACTGCATGAATATCAATAGGTTGCGGCTGAAAGTTAGAAAGTACTGGAACAAGCTCGCCGCTGGCAATGGCGTCGCCTACGAGCCATTGAGAGACTCTCGAGATACCTAATCCAGATAGAAGGGCCGTGCGCATGGCCTCGCTATTGTTGGTCTTAAAATTGCCATCGGCGCGAACGAAGAAAGGCTCGCCTTCCTCCTGGAAGCGGATTTCTGAGCGGCTGCCGCCGTCGCTATATACCAGGTAGTTGTGGTCTCGCAGGTCCCGGGTGCTCTGGGATGCCGTGTTCCTTTAAGTAGGCCGGGGAGGCCACCGTGGTGACAGGACTATTGCAGAGTTTTTTCGCGATTAAACTGGAGTCCGCCAGGGTGCCCATGCGAATCGCCACATCCACCCCTTCTTCCACCAGATCAATAACCCGGTCATTGAGCCGCACATCGACGTTTATTTCGGGATACTGATCGAGGAATTTCTGTAGTCTCGGGACCACGTGGAGGCGACCAAACGCTACTACTGTGCTGATTCGAATCAAGCCCTTTGGCTGGGTCTGTAGTTGACCTACCACCTGCTCGGCTTCTTCAACATCTTGCAGGATCGCAACGCAACGCTCGTAATAATCAGTACCAGTCTCGGTGAGACGCAAGCTACGGGTGCTGCGATTCAGCAATTTTGCCCCGAGCCAGGATTCCAATTCAGCGATATTCTTACTGATGGTTGGCTGGGTGCTGTTCATCTCCTTGGCGACGGCAGAGAAGCTGCCGGTTTCCACCACCCGGATGAACATATTCATGGCGGTTAAGCGATCCATCTTTGTTCAGGTCTTCTTTTGTTCCGTGGTGATTTGTTACGCTGTGTTATTGGCAATCAGGCTATTCGTTGCTTCCCTGCTTATCTATTCTGGCAGGGCATAAAGCTAATAATTTCCGTGCCGCTTAACAAAGCTGGGTGAATATAATATATTGTTTGACCTATTGAAAGGCAGTTTAAAAACTTAACCACAACATGAGTGAATCATCCTTTTTCGACAAATTGGCGGCCTTACGTCACGCCAGTTGCGATCAGATACCAACCCCCCAGTTGGCCATTCTGACTCGTGCTACCGCGCGCTTGCGGCGCAGCGGTATGTTGCAAAAGTGTCTACAGGCCGGCGAAACCGCGCCTAACTTCCAATTTATTGATCACGACAATAACCAACAAAGTCTTTATAAATTGTTGGAGTCTGGTCCGGTGATCCTAAATTTTTTCCGCGGGTTCTGGTGCCGGTTTTGCCAAACAGAATTGGAAGCCCTGGAACTTATCAGGAGCGAGCTGGAGCGGACCGGGTGCCATTACCTGGCCATATCACCGCAGCAGCCAGAAGCAGCAGCAGCTGATTTTCCTCGCGCGCAATTCGTGTTTGATAAGCAAAATCAAATCGCGCGGTCTTTTAACATCGTTTATGAACTAGGGGACGAAGAGAAGTCGCTCCTAACAGAGTGGCAGATTGATCTTGCCAGTACCTCCGATGGAGACACCTGGAATTTACCGATTCCTGCCACTTATGTAATCGCCAAAGACCGCACGGTAGCCTTCCAGTTCACAGACGTGGATTTTCGCACCCGCTGTTGTCCAGATGAGCTTCTGGAAGAATTGAACCGGCTGGTGTCGGCACCTTAATAAAGCCGAAAGTACTGTATAAAAACGCCGAACTATCCGGGAGGACGGCTCTAGCGCTAGCCTAGAATAGTATCCGCGCTTTAATGGTGCCTTCAATTTGGTTGAGATGATCAAGCGCCATCTTGCCGTACTCCTCATCAATATCCGTGACCACGTAACCCACATTGGCATTGGTTTGCAGATACCTGAACGTTGCTGCGTTGTCACTAAAGAACTGATTGATCTGGGAGAGAATACCCGGTGTATTCTTGTGAATGTGTAGCAGCCGATGGCTACCGGCGTGGGCTGGCAGGGACACCTCGGGGAAGTTGACACTGGAAAGGGTAGAGCCATTGTCAGAGAATTTCACCAGCTTTTGCGCCACCTCTTCACCAATCTTTTCCTGGGCTTCCATGGTGCTGCCGCCTACATGTGGCGTCAGAATGCAGTTATCAAATTTACGCAAGGGTGAAACGAATTCTTCCTCAACGGACTTGGGTTCCACGGGGAAGACGTCAATGGCAGCGCCGGTAAGCTGACCATTTTCCAGCGCATCGGCCAGGGCATCAATTTGCACCACGGTTCCTCGTGAAGCATTGATAAAAATGGCGCCGGGTTTCATTTGCATAAACTCTTCGCGCCCCATCATGTCTTTGGTAGTGGGGTCCTGGGGAACATGCAGCGTGACCACATCGCTATTCGCCAGAAGCTCGTTTAAGTCTTTGCACTGCTGCGCATTACCCAGGGGCAAGCGCGTAATGGCGTCATGGAAGATCACCTTCATGCCTAATGACTCCGCCAGCACGCTCACCTGGGAGCCAATGTTGCCGTAACCGACAATCCCTAAGGTTTTACCGCGAATTTCGTAGGAATCCTTGGCGGTTTTCAGCCACTCGCCGCGGTGGGCCTTGGCGTTCTTCTCAGGAATGCCGCGCAGCAGCAAGATAGCCTCGGCAATGACCAACTCGGCGACGCTACGAGTGTTTGAGAAGGGCGCATTAAACACGGTAGTGCCGTTGATCATGGCAGCATCAAGGTCCACCTGATTGGTACCAATACAAAAGCAACCGAGGGCAATTAAACGTTTTGCCTCGGCGAAGATCCGGGCATTTACCTGGGTTCGGGAGCGAATTCCCAGCAGGTGTACTTGTGGAATCAGTTCCAGCAATTCTTCTTCAGAGATGGCACCGGTACGACGGTCAATATTGGTGTAGCCGTTGGCAGTAAACACGTCCACTGCGGATTGGTGAACGCCCTCGAGTAAGAGGATTTTGATTTTGGATTTATCCAGGGAGGTTTTTGCCATGTGCCGCCGTGCCTTGTCCGTTTACCGGACTCAAATTTGCGCTGAAAAAAGGAGCGGATTGTATAGGCTCCCACTGGCTTTGTCAGGGGGCAGCAAAGTCTGGCGGGGAGTATCTTATCCCTCGCTGTAAATTTCCTGTTGAACTCCCGTGGCGCTGGCAACATAGTTACTGCAAATTGAAAGGGGGAGAATGTCATGCGTTTACGTCAAGTTGCTCTGGTGGCTGCGGAGCTTGAACCGGTTCGTCGCCAGTTTTTCCAGCTACTGGGTCTTAACTCTGACTTTGCTGATCACGGTGTGGCGGAGTTTGGCCTTGAGAATTCAGTGATGGCGATTGGTGATAGTTTCCTTGAAATTGTTGCCCCAAAACAACCGGGCACCACAGCGGAACGCCTGCTAGAGCGTCGTGGTGGTGATGGTGGCTATATGGTGATTTGCCAGGTTGACGACATCGTTCCCTATCGTGAACACACCGACGCCCTTAAAGTCCGCAAGGTATGGGATGCAGACTTACCCGATGCCAAGGCCTTCCATATGCATCCGCGCGACATCGGAGGCGCGATTGTCTCTCTGGACGAAATGATTCCACCGGAGTCCTGGCGTTGGGGCGGTCCGGACTGGCAAACGCGCCCCGCCAGACATGTGGGCGTGATTAGCGGCACCACACTGCAGGCAGATGATCCCGCGGCTATGGCAGCACGCTGGGGTGAAATTTTTAAGGTGGCAGCCACGGGCAATCGGCTCAATCTAGCCAACGATACTTATATTGAATTTGTCCCGGTCAAAGATGGTCGCGGCGAAGGGGTTGCCGGGGTGAGTTTTAGTGGTTGCGATTTACCGGCGCTACAAGAAGCTGCGACCGCCATGGGATTGGCGTGGCAAGAAAATAGCGTCCAGTTAGGTGGAGTCCAGTTGCGGTTCACGGCGTAATAGCTAGGATAATAGAGTGGTAAATAAGGGTTGGCGTCACCGGTGATCTTCCTATTTGGCGAAAGAGTAAAGCGCGATAGTCGTTCCCTGGGAACGAGGCATTGTCCTGTGTGTCGGGGCGAGAAGGATTTTAGCCATGTGCTGGAAAGTAACTATTTTCATGCTTTTGGTTTGCGTCTATTACCCCTGGAAAAAATTGCCGATTATCAGCAGTGTGACTACTGTGAAAGTGCTTTTGCCTATGGCCCAGACGTGCCTGCCGCGCCGTCTCAGATTAGCCCGGTGCAAACTGTCATTGCCTATGTACTGGTGGGTTACGGGCACCAGGATATAGAACTTGCTGCAGATGTGGCCAGTAAAGTGACGAGCTTTGAACTCTCTCGCGAGGGTTTTCAAAAAGACGTTCGTGCCCTGGCCGCCGGTCGTCTGGATTTGTTTGAACAGCTCAAAGAGCAGGCCAAAACATTGAATTTGCGCGGCAAACAGCAGGTGATCGAAGCGGCATTTTTAGCCACCCACGCCTGTTGTGAGATCCAGTATGAGGATCGCCTGCGCATCAACTTAATTGCCAATGCCCTGGATACTTCTATTGCGTTTGTGAACGCCACCATTGAACAAGTGCGCCGGCAAGGGTGTTATGGCGTGCGCAGAATCTTACCTACCCAGACTCAGGTTTAGGTTTATCAGCAGTTCAGTTTGACAAAACTGATCAAATCAGGACACTTGTCCTGAGGCTGAACAATTCACGCGGTTATGTTCCCAGGCTACAGCTTAGATAAAAGAGTGATCCCCATAGGGCTCGTGCGACGCTTGACGGAAGTCATGCAGGCGGAAGGCCATGCGCCGTCCGCGGTGCTTGAAGGCACTGAAATCCAGCTCGAAGAATTGCAGGAAGAAAAAGCCCGCGTGAGCTATCGCCAGCGGATCCGGCAAATCGAAAATGTGCAGCGACTGATCAATGATCCTGGCTACTGGCTGCGGCGTAAGCCCGAGGTATCGATCTCGGACTTTGGCTTGTTGGGTTACGCCATGATGAGTAGCGCCACCTTAGAGAAGGCCGTGCAAATTGCGGTGAAGTACCACAAGACCGCCGGAGCTATGTTTGAACTGAGTTTCCGTCGCGGCCAGGGGGAGGCGGTGTTGCGTCTCGAACATCTGCTGGTAAACGGCGACATTAGTCGCTTTGTGGTGGAAGACCTATTTCAGGGAATCGCGCCGCTTATTGAGCTATTTCTCGATAAGCCTTTTGTGCCGAAAAAGGTTTGTTTAAATTACGAGCCGATTCTGCCGATTGAGGAATACCAGCAAGCGTTTGGCTGCGAGGTGTTGTTCAACCAGCCTTACTGTGAGTATCACCTGCACGAGTCGCTTCTTGCTGAACCCCTGGCTGGTGCAGATTCCATCACCGCTGAAAGTAGTGAAAATGCCTGCCGGCAATTGCTGGCGCAAATGGAAATTGAGGCGGACCTGGTATCGCGTATTTGTCATATGTTGCTACGGACACCAGGTGAATTCCCTCGACTCGATAGCGTTGCTGGCCAACTATCGATTGGTACACGGACTTTGCGGCGACGTCTCAAATCGTTAGGCACCAGCTACCAGAAGATACTCGATGATGTAAAAAAGCAGCTGGCGATGGAGTATTTGCAAACCACCACGCTGTCAGTACAAGAGATATCTGATTTGCTGGGTTACTCAGAAGTGACCAACTTCCGCCGCGCTTTCGTTAAGTGGGCCGGTATCTCACCTTATCAGTACCGTAAACAGGTCTTGGAACTGTGATTGATTCCCGCTGTAGTTAGCATGATTCTGTTATCATGCGCCGCAGCCTAATATGTGCAAAGGATAGTTCGCCCATGAAAAAACTCATCGCTCTAGTTGTGACTGGTTTAATGTCTTCTGCAGCGGCCACGTCCGCCGTTGCCGATACCCTTGGATTGCAGGTGGGGGGCGGCTACTGGCAACCCAACGTGGATGGTGACGTGGTGGCCAACGTTAATGTAGAGGAC
Source organism: Pseudomonadales bacterium (assembly GCA_046290215.1). Taxonomy (GTDB): domain Bacteria; phylum Pseudomonadota; class Gammaproteobacteria; order Pseudomonadales; family Azotimanducaceae; genus JAHRVQ01. Next base: position 14,530 of record JBKAGC010000498.1, read on the forward strand.
GAACTTGATATTGAAGATATTGGCTCGGCTTACTTTTACTTCAATTTTGAACATCCACTGCCACTGGTACCGAACCTTCGAGTTGCCCGCACTCACATTGATAAAGAAGGGAACGGCCGGCTCAATACTAACTTTACCTTTGAGGGGCAGAACTTTATTGCCGGGCAAAGAACCAAAAACAAACTGGACTTAAGCAACACTGACTTTACTTTTTATTATGAGCTGTGGGACACCAGTGGGGATCTTGATGTGGGTGTCACTGCGCGCTGGTTCAAAGGTGAAGTTGATATTGGTAGCACCGTGGAAGAAAACGATCTGGTCTTACCAATGTTGTATGTTCGCGCTGAGGCAGAGTTACCATTCACCGGTTTCTACGCAGGTGGTCTGGTGAACACTTCATCCTATAGTGGCGATAGCATTGTAGACGGTGAACTCAAGATTGGTTGGCGCAAGAAGGACTTCATCCTGCCAGACTTTGGTGTTGAATTAGGTTATCGCCGCCTGGACCTGGATGTGGATGACTCTGTCGATATTGATCTCGACCTATCCGGTGCCTTTATCAATATCAACGGCAACTTTTAATTCTTACTAGAGATCTGCTGCGCCGTTTAGCCGGCGCAGGCAGCCGCTTTAGTGGAGATTGAAATGCAGCGCCGCGCTTCACGCACGGTGTTGCGGTCGTGGCCATTGGTGCAGTAACCCACGCTAATTCCGGTTTCTGGGTCGCCCCAGGCAATTTGTCCTCCGGCGCCGCCATGGCCAAAGGCACTGGCTGAATTAGTATGGCCAAAACCGCGATGGTTACGTTGCTCATCACCAGCGATGACCAGTCCCAATCCTCGACTGACCGGTACCTGGGTGAGGGGATCTTTAAAACCTTCAGTGCGTACTTGCAGGGCAAATTCTAGAGTTTCAGGTTTCCATATATTGCTGCCGTCCGGTGCGTTACCGCCATGAATCAGGCTCTGGTAAAACATCGCCAACTCCGCAGCGCTCATGATACCGCCGCCCCCTGGTACGCCAACGGCGCGGATTTCGCGGGTGTTAAATGTGCCGAGGACTTCCTCATTCACCTCGGTTTCTGGTGGCACGGGTAAACCTAACTTCTTGTAGTCATCTGGCGTCATGGCGTCACCGCAGTGACTAATCAGGGCAATGCGCTCATCATAGGATTCAGGAATACCCACCCACATTTCGTCCAGGCCAAGTGGCAACGCGATACGCTCGCGGACAAAAGACTGATAGCTGCTGCCGCTCAAACGTTCGATAATTTCGGCAATCACCCACATTGAAGAAGTAGGGTGATATTCATAGCGACTGCCCGGCTGCCAGTTAAGGCGCCAATCGCCAAAGCGTTTTAATGTGGCCTCTTTATCGTTCCAGAGCAGGGGTCGAAAAGGCGCAGATGGGAAGCCGGCCGTGTGAGTGAATAGCTGTTCGACAATAATATCTTGCTTGTCGTTGTCGCCAAACTCCGGTACATAGTCCACCACCTTTTTGCTGACATCCAGTTTGCCTTCTTGAATCAGCAGCCAGGCAGCAGCGGAGGTAATTGCCTTGGTGGCGGAAAAAATACAGTAAAGGCTGTCGTTGGTGGCATCACCATAGGTCTCAAAAGCGATGACCTTGCCGTTCTTCGCCAGAGCGATTTGCGCGCTAGGCAGCAGTCCCTCGTCCACTTCCTGTTGCACCCGCAGGAGTAACTTCTGCACGGCTTCCGGGTCGGCGCCTTCTTGTTCTGGGGTGCTAAAAAAGTCTTGCTTGATCATGTTCAGGTAGCTTGTTTCTGGTAGTCTGCATGGATACTAATAAAAACAGTCCGAATAATGAATTGGTTTCTAACTGAGAGCCGCATTCTCCGGTTTGCTTCATTTGCAATCTTTTATATTGCCCAGGGTTTGCCAATAGGACTGCTCAGCATTGCCTTGCCTGCCTGGTTGTCTGAACAAGGTGCTGCTGCAGGTGATGTGGCTTACTTCTTGTCGATCTCCACCTTGCCCTGGGCGTTTAAGTTGTTAGCCGGTCCCATTATGGACCGCTTCTCGTTCTTGCCGATGGGGCGGCGGCGCCCCTGGATTGTGTTTGCCCAGATAGGGTTGTTAGTTTCCGTGGTGTTATTGGCCTTTGTACCGGACCCCCTTAATAACATTGTTCTGCTTACCTGGGTGGCGTTTGGCCTGAATTGTTTTGTGGCGGTTCAGGATGTGGCCGTGGATGGCATGGCCATTGATGTTTTACCTGCGGGTGAACGCGGCCGGGCAAATTCGTTTATGGCCTTTGGTCAGGTGGCTGGATATGCCGCCTCAGGAGCACTCTCGGCGCTGGCGCTGGTGGAATTCGGTTTGTTTGGTGCTGGCATGACCCTGGCAGTTTTGTTGCTGCTCATTTTTCTCTGGGGCGTGGCAGTGCGGGAACGACGCGGCGAGCGTCTGTTGCCCTGGAGTCACGGCGATACCCTGGCGCGCTCGGTGGAACTGCAAGCGGATGACTTTCGTTCTATTGTGGTAAACCTGCGCCTGGTGTTTTTTCTTAAAGCCAGTTTACTGCTCATAGTGATCACGGCCTGCTGGCGGATATCTTCAGGCTTTTGGTTGGTCGGCGCGCCGGTGATTGCAACCCAGGATCTAGGCTTTGCATCTACCCAGTATTCCTATTGGAGTTCCACCTTCTCAATCATTGCCGCCGTGCTTGGTTTGTTATTGGGCCCGATTATCGACCGGTCAGGCGTACGCAAGATTTTCATCATTGCTATGGTCATCCAGAGTTTATTGTTTCTTGTTGCGGCCCTTGGTGTGGATTATTGGCATCACCCGTATTTCCCCATCACCGTGGCGGCGTTAGAAGCGGTTACCGGTCAGGCAATTTTTATCAGCTTTATTGCCATCCATATGTCGATTTGTTGGCAGCGGGTGAGTGCCACCCAATTTGCCATCTATATGGCCTGGGCAAACTTTGCTCGTTCCATTGGCGCCGGAATTTACGGTGAAATTGAAGGCCACCTGGCCCAGGGGCAAGAATTTTTTATTATGGCGGCCATTATTTTGTTTGGCGCGTTTTTAATTACCCGCCTTGATGTGGCTCGTCACGATGAGGTCCTTTCGAAGCTTGATGAAACGGCTGACCCAGCCGGTCGTCCAGCGACGGCTTAACTCAATCGCGACAGGCGTAGGTGAGTATCTCGATTACCTGTTCAGTGCTGGTGGCCCAGGCCATGGCCGCAGCATCTACTTCCTTTAAAGGGTGAATAATGTCCGCATCATGGAGCGTAATGTAAGGTGTGCCCATGGCGGCGCAGTAACCTGCGTCGAAGGCTGCATTCCACTGTTTATACTTATCGCCAAAACGAATCACCGCAATGTCACACTGCTCCAGCAAGTTCTTGGTCCTGATGGCGTTGACCTTGGCAGATTTGTGATCTCGCCAGAAGCCTTGCTCTTCATTACCCAGCATATCGCCTGCGGCATCACTGGCGGCATGGTCGGTGACGGCAGATGTAAATGTCAGGGGCAGTTCTTTACAACCTTGAATGATTTCATCTCGCCAGGACGTGTGGATTTCACCGGAAAGGTATACTGTAAAACTCATTTGCGCTCACCTTGTGTTGATGGTGTCATCATACACTGACCATTAACGTGATGTCCGTGAACAGCGGGATATCCAGAAAATCAGGGGACTAATGAAAACTACACGATTCGTTCTAATTGGCTTAGTCCTACTTTGTGGGCAGTGGGCGACGGCTGCTAGTTTACCGGCCCCGGACATCGAGCCGGCAACCCTTGAAACATTTATGGATGGCGTCTGGGAGGCACAATCGGAAAGTCACCGTGCCGTGGGCGGGGTGGTCACGGTGGTCTCGGCAGACCGTATTTTGCTGAACAAAGGTTACGGTTACGCAGATCTTGAGACCCTTCGGCCTGTAGATCCAGAAACCACCTTGTTTCGAATCGCCTCGGTATCGAAAACCTTCACCTGGATTGCGGTGATGCAACTGGTGGCTGAAGGCAAACTAGACCTGGATAGAGACATTAACCAGTATCTAACAGCCTTTCAGATTCCAGGAACTTATCAAGAGCCAATCACCATGGCCCATCTGATGAGCCACAATGCAGGATTTGAGGACGTGGTGCTGGATCTTGGGCGGCGTGATGCCGCTGACCTTATGCCGTTGGCAGAGTACTTAAAAGACAATTTGCCAGAGCGAGTTCGACCCGTAGGGCAGCACTCTTCCTACTCTAACCACAGCACTGCAATCGCGGCCCATGTGGTCGAACAAGTCAGCGGTCAAGATTGGTTTACTTACATTGAACAGAACATAACCGGGCCGTTGGCCATGACGCATACCTCAGCGCGGCATCCGATGTCTGAGCAACATCGGCAGCAATTGGCAAAATCCTATACCTGGTCGAATGGTAGCTGGCAGGAAGAAACGTTTTTGCACTGGCTGATTTATCCCGCCGGTATGATCAGCACGTCTGGTAGTGACATGGCGAAGTATATGCAGGCGCATCTAGCACAAGGAGCGGGCGTCTTGCCTGTAGAGACTTTCCAGCAAATGCTTGAACCGCTCTGGCAACCCGTGCCAAATGGGAGTGCCTGGCTGCACGGTTATCTCCAACGGCAGCGCAATGGCGTCACGATTTATGGTCATGGTGGTGACTTGAATGGGTTTCACTCCACCATGATCATCTTGCCGGAGCAGAACCTCGCGGTGTTTGCTTCGTTTAACACCGATCCTGCCTCTGCGATTCGCACCAGTCTGGCGAACGCTTTTGTTGACCATTTCTTTCCAGCGTCTCCTGTGCAAAACCCGAAACCAAAGCCTGATGCCGCGGCACGGCAAGCAGAATATCATGGTAGTTATGCTAGCTTACGGCGTAACTTTTCTGATTTCTCTAAACTAGCACTGCTGACCGGGGCTACGACCGTGGCAACTAATGCCGAAGGTTATCTCACAATCGCGGGCCAAAATGGCACAAAGCAGTTTGTACACGTCGGTGGCGATGAATTTGTGGCGCGATATGGCGTGGATAGAATTTTGTTTGTCCGTGACGCAAACGGCAAAGTGACTCATTTGGAATTCAGTGGCTATCCAGCGGCAGCGATGGATAAGTTAGCGCTGTTAGATAATCCAAAGCTGCATCAGGTTTTGTTTGCTCTGGTGGCGCTGGTGATGCTGGGTTGTCTGATCTACTGGCCAATCCGATTATGGGTGGTTCGAAAGCAGGGCAGCGGGCACGAGATGCATTTCTCGTTGGGGCACTATGGGTTTGCCTGGCTACTAGCGGCAGCGACGCTTTATACGATTGCCAGGTTGTTCCAAGAGCTCGGTGACACGACGCAGTTTTATTTTGAGGTGCCTGCCCCGATAGAAACACTGTTGTGGGTGCTGTTGATCACCTGTGTGCTGTTGCTGGGCAATGCTGCTTGGATACTTGGTGAGGTTTTTAAAGGTAAGGGGACCCGTTGGGAAAAACTGATCTTTCTGGGCTTTGCTAGCGCTAGTTTGATTTACGTATGGTTGGGTTATTATTGGAACACCCTGCGCTATTACGTCTAGGTTTTGTGTCAACTGGCGCAGTTTAACAACAACAACAAAAACAACAAAAACAACCCATAGGGAGCATGACCTTGGACAATAAAATCGTAGCCCTGATCGTATCGATCTTCTTACCCCCGGTGGCGGTATTCCTGAAATCCGGCGCAGACAAAAATCTGGTGATTAATATATTGCTCTGTTTATTAGGATTTATCCCAGGGGTGCTGCACGCCATCTGGTTTACTGTACTTAAGTAGCCAGCCAGAGGCGTGCTTGCGCCTATTTTACGACGATAGAAGCCTTGTTGATGATCAGGGCTTCTGACGTCTGACCGCTCCGGCTGCCTTTCGATTCCAGAGTCTTAAGGACGTCCATGCCAGAAATCAGTTCGCCGAATATAGTGTGTTTGCCATCAAGAAATGGTGTGGGTACAAAGGTGATAAAGAACTGACTGCCGTCGGTGCCAGGTCCAGCATTGGCCATGCTCAGCAACCCTGGTTTAGTGTGGGAAAGACCTGCCGCAAACTCGCCATCATAGCGATAAGCAGGGCCGCCGCGGCCGGTGCCAGTTGGGTCACCCCCTTGCGCCATAAACCCAGGGATGACTCGATGGAATATCACATCGTCGTAAAAGCCGAGCTCCGTTAAGTAAATCGTGCTGGTGACATGCATGGGTGCGGCTTCATGATATAGATTGAAAGTCATGGTTCCCTTGTTGGTTTCCAGATGCCACTCATAGGTCTTGTCGGCAGCAAACTCCATGGGCTCTGGGGCGGTCACTTTGACCTTCCAATCGGGGTCCGACTTGTCGAACCCTTGCGCGGTTGCTGGATTAGTCTCCAGGGATGTTTCGCTACTGCTTGTTTCGCTTGCCGGGCTGGTGTTGTCGGTGCTGTCTTGTGCTGGGTCCTGATCGCTGCAGGCAAATAACGTGAAAGCCAAGAGCAAGGTGAGTAGATGTTTCATCAAATTAGCCTATTTGAAGTGTGTGCCGATTATGGCGACGGCTAACCAAGGGAACAAGGGGCAACATGAGCTATACTGCAGAGCCCTGCTACCAAGGAAGCGATTATTAACGCGCCCATTGCTCCGCCAGCATATAAAACAGTTCTCGCGATCCCAGAGTTCCGCTGGTTGTTTGGCGGTAATGTGGCTTTTTTCTTCGCGATGCAAGGGCAAATTCTCACCAGAACTATTCTCGCCTGGGATCTCACCGGTTTAGCCCAGTCTCTCGCCTACATCAATTTAGTGGTGGCAGTGCCGATGATTTTTGCCTCTATGATTGGCGGGGCCATCACGGATCGGGTTGAACGTCGCCAACTGATTATCATTGGTCAAACCCTCATTCTTGCTAATGAGCTATTTATCCTGACATTGCTCTTGCTTGATAAATTGGAGTTCTGGCATCTACTTTGTACAGCATTTATTGCTGGCTGTGCGTTCCCTTTTATTATGCCGGCGCGCATGGCAATCACGGTGAATGTGGTCGGGCCAGCCAGAATTCAAAGCGCGATGGCGATTTCTAGCGGCGCGATGAACGTCAGTCGAGTGGCTGGTCCAGCCTTGATGGGGTTAGTGGTGGCGCAATTCTCGGTAATCGCCGCCTATTGTGTGTCTGCCAGCTTGTACGCCACTGCGGTGTTTTGCATGTTCTCGGTCAAGCGCAATCAAGCGATTCAGCCGGAAGGCGGCAACAAGCCGTTGCTCGCCGACATCGCCTATGGCTTTCAGTACATCAAGCAAAACAATACGGTGCTCGTGTGTTTGCTGTTTGGCCTATTGCCCATGTTTCTGGCGATGCCGTTTCAAAATTTGTTGGTCATGATGGTGGAGCAGACCTGGCAAACTGGTGAAACTGGGCTGGGGATTTTAATGGGTGCTGGTGGCGTTGGCGGTGTACTGGGTTCGATCTGGATTGCCCGGCGCGGTGACAAAACTGAGCGCTTGAAGTTAATGGTGTTTACGGCTTTTGGCTTTGCCGGGTTTCTTGCCTTGTTCACGCAAACCAAGATCTTTCTGCTGGCGCTGGCGCCGCTGATTGTGGCGAATTTATGTGCCAGCGCTTTCCAGACGGTAAATAACGCCACCGTACAAATCCTGGTGGATGATAGCGTTCGCGGCCGCATGAGTAGCTTTATGATGATGTCCTTTGGTTTGACCCCGCTTGGCGTCCTGCCCATGGCCATGGCAGCGGACAAAGTGGGCGCTGCCACAGCGATTTTTGGCGCTTGTGTGGCGCTGGTAGTGTTGACCGTTGTGTTTCTGTTGAGCAGCAAAAGCTTACGCCAATTGGATCAAACGGTCGCCGCTGCGATGTCGCGAAGGTGATGTTAAAACAATCACTTACGTGATCTTTATTTGTCAAGAGCGCGCACTTTGCGGGAATAGGCTATAGTTAGGTTTATTGCTCGTAGCGCGCAGCCTATCTAGCGCTGACGAGGGTTCTTAGACTTTAGCAGGGAAGCTTGAAGCAGCTGTGACGGATCAACCTAAAAAGTTTTTCGCCCGACAGCGCGGGCAGGTGAGCATTGGCCACCTGGTGGTATTGACCATTGTGTTAATCATTACCTGGCTGGGATTGTCTGGCTTCTTTAAACCGCTGTTGCTGTCACTGGGTGCTGTGTCTATTGCCATTACCCTAATGTTTGCGGTGCGCACTGGATTCTTTAATCAGGCCTTTGGTATTACGAAAATGGCGGCGCGTTTGCCTGGATACTGGCTCTGGCTCCTGATTGAAATTATTAAGTCGGCAATTCAGGTGTCACGTATCGTGTTATCGCCAAAATTACCCATGAATCATCGCATGGTGAAGTTGACACTAGATGATGACGAACCCATGCCTGGGGTCATTTTGGGTAACTCCATTACCTTGTCGCCAGGGACAATTACCGTCGATATTGACGGTCGCGACGTCATTGTTCACTGCATTAGCGAAGAGGGCGCACAGGACATGGAAAGTGGCGAGTTACTGCGCCGAATCAAACACTTGCGAGGTGATTCATGATTTATATCGTGGTTTCACTGGCGATTCTGGCCACCATGGTGCTGGCGGTTGTGCGGGCCACCAAAGGGCCAAGTATGTATGACCGGGTGCTGGCGGCGAATATGTTTGGCACCAAAACCGCGCTATTGCTGGCGGTGGTGTCATTTTTATATGGCCGCGAAGATTTTCTCGATTTAGCGCTAGCTTACGCGCTAATCAACCTGGTGGGTGTGCTAGCCGTGCTGGAGTTTGTCGAAGGTCGCCTGGAAGCACGTCGGGGGCCAGGAGATGATTGATACTGCAATCCATTATCTTGGCAATGCACTGCTCTTGATTGGTGCCGCTTCGGTATTGATTGGTGGTGTTGGCGTGATTCGCATGCCGGATTTGTATACCCGTATGCATGCCTCAAGTTTAACGGATACCGTGGCAAGTCTGACCTTGCTCAGCGGTTTGATCCTGCACAGTGGGCTAACGCTCGCGACTTTTAAACTGTTTACCGTATTGGTGTTTGTGTTGTTGACCGGGCCCACGGCCACGTATGCCCTGGCTAATGCTGCCTATAGTTCCGGCCTACAACCACCTGTGCCCCACGGTCCCGCGGAACCGGGTGCCGGTGCCGAGGATAACCAAATTAGTGAAGGGGGCGACAAGTGACGATTGTCTTTGGTTTGTTTTTGTTGACCTTGTTGGTCGTGGTGGCGCTGGCCATTGTGCGCACCAAGAATTTGTTTGTTGCCGCCATGTTGCTGTCGATTTTTAGCTTGTTGATGGCTTCGAACTTTTTCATTCTGGATGCCGCGGATGTCGCCTTAACCGAAGCAGCGGTGGGGGCAGGGGTCACCACGGTAATTTTCCTCAGTGCCCTGAGGTTAACTTCCCAGTACGAGCGCGGGACCCTGGCACGGAATCGCTGGATTGCCATTGCCGTGGTCACGGTCACGACCTTGATCCTTATCTTTGGCACCTTTGATAGCCAACGGCTTGGCGATCCTAATGCCCCAGTACAGTTGCATGTGGCGCCTTACTATATCGATAACAGAGCTGATGGTTCCCTAATGTGGTCACCGCGGTACTTAGTAGCTTTCGTGGCTATGACACGCTGGGTGAAGTGTTTGTGGTGTTTATTGCCGCGGTTGGGGTGATGTTTATCCTCGACGCCCGGCGCGGTACAGGACCTGAGTACGATGTCCCCGAGGTAGAAGGACTCAAGCATCATCTGATCCCCCGCACTGTGGGCGGTCTGCTCATACCTTTTATTCTCTTGTTTGGTTTCTACGTCCAGTTCCATGGTGAGTATGGTCCGGGCGGCGGCTTCCAGGCTGGCGCGATTGTCGCCACCGGTTTTATTTTGTTGGCGCTGCTTGAAGGTGAGAAGGCAGCATTGAAGGCGTTTACCCGCAATGCTATGACCGCATTGATTGTTGGCGGTTCGAGCTTGTACGGCGCTGTGGGTGTGGTGTGTATGCTAAAAGGCGGTACCTTTCTGGATTACTCGGTATTGCTTGAAGATCCCGTATTGGCCAGACAGGTTGGCATTATTACCATTGAGCTCGGTGTTGGGATGGCGGTTTGCGGTGCGTTGTTGTCCATCTTCCACTCCTTCGCGGCAAGAAAACCCACGGGGCACATCGAATGAGTTTTTTTGAGTTCCTCAGCCACTACAACTACATGGTCTTTGCGATCTTGCTAATGATCGGGTTTTACGCCGTGATTGCAAAGGGCAACCTGATCAAGAAATTGGTGGGCTTGTCGATCTTCCAATCCGCGGTATTTTTGATGTACATCTCCATGGGTAAAGTAGAGGGCGGTACCGCACCGATCTTGCAAAAAGGTGTGGAAGACCAGATTTACTCAAACCCATTACCTCAGGTGTTGATCCTAACCGCTATTGTGGTGGGGGTCGCGACACTATCCCTTGGGCTGGCCATCGTGGTCAGAATTAAAGAGCGCTACGGTTCCATCGAAGAGCGCGAGCTGTTGGACGCGGATTAATTGTAATGGATCTTGAATTTCATCTGCCCATCCTGCAGGTCATCGTCCCGCTGCTATTTGCACCGTTGGTGGTGTTGCTGCAACCACGGGGACTTGCCTGGATAGCAACTACAGCCGTTTGCGTGGTGAGTTTTGCCATCGCGGTCAATCTCGCCGTGCTCGTGCTGGTGGGCCAAACCCTGGAATATGAACTGGGCGGCTGGCAGCCGCCGTTTGGTATTGCCTTGCGCATTGATGCCCTTGCTGCATTAGTGTTGCTGATTGTCACCGGTGCTGCGTCTGCTGCGATTATCGGGTGTCGGGAAAGTCTCAATCAGCAGATCGAAGCCCATCGTCAGCCGCTGTTTTTTGCCGCCTGGTTATTATTGTTGGCAGGTCTCTGCGGCATGGTGGTGACCGCCGATGCGTTTAACATCTTTGTATTTATGGAGATCTCATCTCTTGCAGGTTATATCCTAATTGCTGGTGGCCCGGACCGGCGCGCGCTGCTCGCGGTGTTCAAATACCTGATCATGGGCACCATTGGCGCTACCTTTTATTTGATTGGCGTTGGGCTGGTGTACATGATGACCGGCACCTTGAACCTGGATGACATGGCGCGCCTGGTGCCAGGAGTGTCGATCAGTCGCCTATTATGTTTGCGGCAGCTTTCATTACCATCGGTTTAGGTCTCAAAGCGGCAATGTTCCCACTGCATGTGTGGTTGCCTAACGCTTATACCCATGCGCCCCATGCAGTGACGGTATTTATGGCGGCCTGTGGCACCAAGGTTGCCGTGTATGTGTTGGTCCGTTTTGACTTCCTGGTATTCCAACAAGGGGATGTGTACCACGGTATTCAATTCTCGTTATTCCTCATGCCGTTTGCTTTGTTGGGGATTATCGTTGCTTCTGCCGTGGCCATGTTTGAAGGCCATATTAAGCGGATGTTGGCGTTCTCTTCGGTGGCGCAGGTGGGTTATATCTTGCTCGGCGCGAGCTTGTTGAGTGAGTCTGGTCTAACAGCAAGCTTCACTCACATGTTTAATCACGCGCTGGCGAAGAGTGCCTTGTTCTTAACCATTGCGTGCATGTCCATGCGATATCTGGATCTGCGTATTTCCTCCCTGGCGGGAGCGGCGAAGGAAATGCCATTAACTGCAGCAGCATTTGTCATTGGCGGTTTATCTTTGATTGGCGTGCCGGGTACAGCAGGTTTTATTAGCAAGTGGTTGTTAATTGAGGCGCTGATGGAACAAGGCGGGCAGGGCCTATTGATGGTGGCTATTGTTCTGGTGAGTTCCCTGATGGCGGTGGTGTATGTGTGGCGCACAGTAGAAGTGTTGTATTTCAAACCACCTTGTCAGGATCTAATTCCCACCGAGCGCACCGAGGCGCCGATTACCATGCTCGGGATGATTGTGCTGATGGTGGCGATGAACATTGTGTTTGGTTTGATGCCGGATGTGCCCTTAAGTCTTGCTGAGGCAGCGGCGGAAATTCTGGCAGGAGCGAGGCAATGAGCGAAGTGAGCCAAACGCCGTTGATTGCCTGGATCCTTGCGGTGCCGTTTGCGGCAACCTTCTTGATCCTGTTAGCCGGTAAAATCAACGACAATCTGCGTGAGGCGGTGACACTGTTGACCGCAGGCACCCTGGCAACTCTGGTGTGGAGTTTGTTGCCAGATTTGATGGCGGGGCAACGGCCAGAACTGCACGCCTTTAGTTTAATGCCTGGTCTGGATATCAAGTTCCAGATTGAGCCATTGGGGATGATGTTTGCGGCGTTGGCGTCCGGGTTATGGATCGTCAACTCGATTTATTCTATCGGCTACATGCGTGGCAATAAGGAAAAGAACCAGAGCCGGTTTTATGCCTGTTTCGCGCTGTCTTTGTCGGCAGCCATGGGCATTGCCTTCTCGGGTAATCTGCTGACGCTGTTTTTGTTTTACGAAATCCTGACCCTTTCGACTTATCCGCTGGTATCCCATAAGGGCGATGAGAACACCGTGAACTCGGCGCGAGTTTATCTCGGTATCCTTTTGACCACGTCCATTGGTTTGTTTTTGCCAGCCATCATCTGGACCTACCAGGCAGCAGGCACAGTGGATTTTGTCCCCGGTGGCATATTAGCTGGCCATATCGATGGCCCTGGCGTGGGCTTGCTGCTAGCGCTGTTTGTGTTTGGCGTGGGTAAGGCTGCGGTCATGCCTGTGCATCGCTGGCTGCCTGCAGCCATGGTGGCGCCAACACCAGTTTCCGCTTTGTTGCACGCGGTGGCGGTGGTGAAAGCCGGTGTGTTTTCGATTACTAAAATCATTGTTTACATTTTTGGTGTGGAATTCTTATTCGATACACCAGAGAGCGACTGGCTGCTCTACGCGCGGCCTTCACCATTGTGGTGGCGAGCCTGGTGGCTTTGCGGCAAACCAATATCAAGCGTTTGTTGGCTTACTCCACCATTGCGCAGTTGTCTTACGTCATTATGGCCGCGGCGATTCTCAAACCGCTGGCGGAAATTGGCGCTGCCATACATATGGTGGCCCATGCCTTCGGTAAAATTACCTTGTTCTTTGCCGCGGGCGCGATTTATGTGGCGTCAAAGAAAACCGAAATCTACCAGCTATATGGCATCGGCCGGCGCATGCCCTGGACCATGACGGCGTTTACCATCGGGGCATTATCCATGATTGGTGTCCCGCCCACGGCGGGCTTTGTCTCCAAGTGGTTCATTCTTGGTGGCGCATTTGAAGCCGGCAACTATGTAGCGATCTTTACCATTATTGCCAGCACCGTGTTGAATGCGGCGTACTTCTTACCGATTGTATTTATGGCCTGGTTCGGCAAAGAGTCGGAGGCGCTCAGTGCCAACGACCACGGTGAGGCACCTACCATGGCGGTAATTGCCTTGACCATTACAGCGACATTAACCATAGCGTTCTTCGTCTTTAACGGCCCGCTCATTGAGTTAGAGCGTCAGGTTGTGGCGGGATTGAAATAGGAGGCGGCGATGAATCAGCAAAATGACGATCACTGGCTAGTCCGCCCGGGCACGATTCGTAAGCTCTGGATTGGCGGCTGCGCGATTCTTGGTTTAACCGTGATCGCACAGATTTTTATTCCTATCAAAGGCTATTTTGGCGCTGACGATTGGTTCGCATTCGGTGCAGTGTATGGGTTTATTTGCTGTCTGTTGATGGTGGTGTTTGCCAAGCTATTGGGTTTTGTCTTAAAGCGCGGCGAAGACTTTTACGATGCTGGTGGACCATTAGACGGTTCGGATCGAGAGAAACGGGAGCAGGGTCATGACTGAGATGCTGTCACCTGCTTTGTGGATGATCCTTGGGTCACTGCTGATTGCCTTAACCCGTGGTCACGTGCGCAACGCTGTTATTTTTGTTGTGCCACTGATTACCCTTTGGAGTATCTGGCAGGTTGCCGATGGTGTCGCTGGCACCGTGAACTTCCTTGAGTATCCCATTGAACCAGTAGAAGGCAGCCCGGTGCGACGTTTGTTTGCCACGGTGTTTTCTATCATGGCGTTTCTTGGCGGCCTGTACGCCTATAAGACAGCGCGTTGGCACGAGTTATCTGCCGCGTTTGCCTATGCTGCAGGGGCCATCGGCGTTTGTTTTGCTGGCGATTTGATTACCTTGTTCCTGTACTGGGAACTGATGGCGCTGTTTTCCACGGTGATTGTCTGGTGCGGTGGTACGCCGGCAGAACCAGGTATCCCGTTACGCCATTATGATTGTTGGGTGTCCTAAAGGTAGGGATGAAGGTGTGGTGATTTCTACCGGTTCAATCCAGATTCAACCTATGCTAGCCCAGGACTTTTCCACCTGGATGATTCTCATCGGCATTTTGATCAATGCGGCAGCGCCGCCGGTCTCAGCCTGGTTGTCGGATGCTTATCCAGAATCCAGCGCCACCGGCTCTGTATTCCTCTCGGCTTTTACTACCAAAACTGCCGTACTGGCCCTGATCTTGTTGTTCCCCGGCGAGCCTGTGCTGATTGGTGTGGGCATGTACATGATTATGTACGGGATTATTTATGCACTCCTGGAAAATGATGCGCGGCGAATCCTCGCGTACTCTATCGTCAACCAGGTGGGCTTTATGGTGTGTGCCGTGGGTATTGGTACGCAAATGGCGTTGAATGGCGCCGCGGCTCACGCTTTTGCGCATATTATTTATAAAGCGCTACTGTTTATGAGTGCCGGTGTTGTGCTGTACCGTACCGGTAAGTCGCGCTGCACGGATCTCGGTGGTCTGTTCCGAACCATGCCCATCACTTGCATCATGGGCATCATTGGCGCTTTGTCTATCTCAAGCTTCCCGTTAACGTCCGGTTTTACCACCAAGTCGATGATTTCCCAGGCCGCTGTGGATGAGAACCTGTTTATGGTTTACATGGTGTTAACGGCGGCGTCGGCCGGGGTATTCCTCCATGCCGGTATTAAATTCCCATGGTTTGTCTTCTTCCAAAAAGACTCTGGTCTCCGTCCTAAAGATGCACCTTTGAATATGTCACTGGCGATGGGTGGCTGCGCCTTTATTTGTATTTTGCTCGGCGTTGCACCAGAGCTGATCTACCAGCTATTGCCTTATCCCGTGGATTATCATCCTTACAGCACCTATAAGGTTCTGTTCTACTTGCAGCTGCTGTTGTTCTCTGGGCTGGCCTTCTTTGTCTTGTTACCACTGATGAAGCGGACAGAAACCATCAGCCTCGATACGGACTGGATCTGGCGCAAGCTGGGCATGGCGGTGCTGAAGTTTGGTTTAGCTACGCTGTATATCGGCAGCCGTATCATCGACGGTATTCTGGCATCCAGCGCCAGGTTCGGCGGCTACTTTGCGCTTCGCTACCTGGGTAACCCGTTAGCACAAGACAGTGAAGAGAAAAGTGTCTTTAGCCGCTCATGGACCATTGGCACTACAGCGCTCTGGATATCCGTGTTGCTATCCGCTTACGCTATCGCGTTCTACTTGTAGTCCATCTATCTCGCAGACAAGCCGCCCCGATGGGGCGGTTTGTAATCTCCTGAAATATCCTCGTTTGATTTGGCTATTTGAGTAGCTTTAGTAGCTGCTGTTCTTTTTCCGGGGCTAAGCCAGCCGGCCACTTCTGTTCAGGTATGCTGTTGTACCATTCCAGAGTGGATCGAATGACTTCGGTAAGGGGCATCAGCTCAAGACCCGCGGCAACCGCTTTGCTGGCGCTGGTCCGACTCATGTTGATGTAGTCATCCGGTAACCACAAAGGCAACTCCATCCAGGGCGCTACCTTATTATCCAGTAAAAACTCCGATGACGCGTAGACGGGGCGAATATCTGCACCGGTGACGGTTTCCGCAGCGGTCACCAAATCCCCCATGGTGTAGGTGCCATTGTCACTGGTGACATTAAAAGTACCCATTTGATCCGTTTCTAACATATGTAATATCCAACGGGCTTGATCTGCCGCGTGGATGATTTGTACCGGAAAGCTGGGTGACTCAGGACACAAGACCTCGCCGCCTTTTGCCAGCCGCACCGGCCAATAGGTGAAGCGGTTGGTTGGGTCGTAAGGGCCGACAATTAAACCTGAACGCACCTGTAATACGCGACCGGGCATTTGCGCCTCAATGGCTTGTTCACATAAGACCTTAAAGGCGCCGTAATACTGTTGGTCGTACACCGTGTCAGCAACGCCATCAGGCAGCTGGCTCAATGGCGAATGCTCATCCATGTTCGGTGCGGTAAATTCTGGATAAACAGAAATAGAAGAGATAAAGACGTATCGATCTACCTGGTCACCTAATACCTTGCCAGCAGTATCTAACTGCGCTGGCAAATAACCGCTGGGATCAATGCAGGCATCAAAGGTTTTGCCTTTGAGTTTCCCGAGATCGCTAGCCCGATCGCCGTGAATTTTGTCTACTTCGCCAGCGAACAGGTCAGAGTTGGTTTGGCCACGATTGAATAGCGTTACCTCATGGCCTGCAGCCAGGGCTTGTTCAACGATGTGCCGGCCAAGAAATACACTACCGCCAAGAATTAAGAGTTTGATGGCTGCTGCTCCCACGGTGTTTAAGTTCTACCTTAGGTAGATCGCGAGGACAGTGCAATCAGACTGCGGCAGGTTGAAGAGAACTCAGGAGGAAAGTTTCCATGGCAGCAATAAAGTTGCCTTAAGCAGTGCCGGTTGCCAGGTGATGGGTAATCAGGTGCCGGGAGGTAAAGAGGCAGAGAAGCTAAAAGACAGAGAAGCTAAAAGGGAGAGAAGCTAAAAAGAGAGAGAAGCTACAAGAAAGAGTAGGGCAGTTGGCTGAGAACCAACCAACTGCCCAGCAACGGGCTTAAGCCGCGAACTGCTCCAGATGGTAATCAGTGCTACCTAACTGGGCTTCAATCACGATCAGTCGCTTGAAGTAGTGACCAACTCGTAATTCTTCAGTCACACCCATACCGCCGTGAGTCTGAACGGCATTTTCGCCGACAAAAATGCCAGCCTTACCAATCAGGTGCTTCAATGCGTGAATGTTAGCCTGAGTATCTTCAGCGTTAACCGCTGCTTTCATGGTTGCTCGCAGCAACATGGACTTACAGGTTTCGTATTCAACGAACATGTCAACCATGCGGTGTTGCAGAACCTGGAAGTCAGACATTGGGTGGTCAAACTGCACACGTTCTTGCGTGTAGGCCACAGTGTCTTTGTATAGCACTTCCATCGCGCCCACAGCCTCGGCAGCAACAGCCAGGATGCCGTCGTTAATGGCGCCGTTCAGAGCTTCAAAACCTTTGTCCACTTCACCCAGGATGTCGTCTTTAGTCACTGTCACTTTATCGAAAGTCAGTTCAGACGACTGCAAGCCGTCTACCGTTGGGAAGCCATTCACAGTCAGACCTTCACGGTCTGCAGGAATCACCGCCAGGGTAATACCGTTTTCGTCCACAGTACCGCCGCTAGTTCGGAACGACACGACGAAGGCATCAGCAGTAGCGCCGTGCAGCACCATACACTTGGTACCAGAGATCTGGTAACCACCATCAGCCTCGGTGCCTGCCACAGCAACGTAACGAGGCTCATCGCCTGACTCTACTTCCATGTAGGCAAGTGCCAGCTGTTTTGAGCCATCAATGATGCCTTCGAGGTAAGCTTTCTTTTGTTCAGCGTTAGCCGCGCGCTTTAACGCGCCGCCAGCCATCACCACACTAGCAAGGAAAGGCTCAACCACGAGACCTTTACCAAACTGCTCCATGAGTACCATGGTATCAATTTGATTGCCGCCGAAGCCGCCGTCTTCTTCGCTAAATGGCAGGCCAAACCAGCCAAGTTCCGCCATGGTCTTCCAGTAGTCTTTACTAAAACCAGGGTCTTTTGCGACGATACTGGTGCGTGTTTCCAGGGCGTAATTCTCTTGAACAAAGCGTTCAATGGAATCAGCCACCATTTGCTGTTCTTCAGTTAGTTCAAAATTCATGTTCTGATTCCTATTTACTTGGACGCTTTAATGCCAAGCACTTTCTTGGTAATGATGTCTTTTTGTACTTCGCTGGCACCGCCATAAATGGTGTAGTAGCGAGAGTTCATGTAACCGCCGGTACCGCCGCGGGCGAAATCAGGACCAGAGTTGGTGCCGCCCCATGCCGCGGAAAACTGACCGCCAGCTTCCATGGTGAGCTTTTGAATACGCTGCTGAATCTGGGTGCCTTTCAGCTTCAGGATGGAAGACTCAGGGCCCGGCGCTGAACCGGCGCTAGCAGAGGCCAGGCTACGTAGTTCAGTGTACTCAACGGCCATCAAATCGACTTCAAGTTCAGCAATCTTGGATTTAAAGCTTGGCACGTCCATCAAGCTACCGTTGCCGCGCTTCACACTGCGGGCTTTCTCTTTTAAGCCTTCCAGAGCGACGATAGAGTTTGAAATACCGGCAATACCCGAGCGTTCGTGCTCAAGCAGACCTTTCGCGTAGGTCCAGCCTTTGCCTTCTTCACCAATGCGGTTTTCTACAGGGACTTTGACGTCGGTGAAGAACACGCTGTTGACTGTGTGTGAACCGCCCAGGGTAATGATCGGCTTAATCTCAATGCCGTCTTGCTTCATGGGGAAGAGCAGGAAGGTAATGCCTTCTTGTTTGATTCCAGCGTCGCTGGTTCGAGTCAAACAGAAAATCCAGTCAGCAATGTGGGCCATGGTGGTCCAAATTTTCTGACCGTTCACAATGTAGTGTTTGCCGTCTTCAGTGAGTTCGGCTTTGGTTTTCAAGCTGGCGAGGTCAGAACCAGCGCCTGGCTCAGAGTAACCCTGACACCAGTTAACTTTGCGAGCGCGGATATCAGGTAAAAAGCGCTCTTGCTGTTCTTCGTTGCCATAGGCCATCAAAACCGGGGCCAACATGGAAAGACCGAATGGCAAATCCCAGGGGGTACCAGCGCGAGCGGTTTCTTTCTGCCAGACGTAATGTTGGTTTGGCGTCCAACCAGGGCCACCAAATTTGGCAGGCCACTTGGGCACGTCCCAACCGCCTTTTTCACGGGCCTTGGCGAACCAGTCCATCCGCCATTTGTTGGGGTCTTCGCCAGGCTTGTAAGCATTTTCGGCGAGGAATGCGCGTACCTCGGCTTCAAACTCGAGGTCTTCTTTACTTAGATCAACGTCCATAAAGGCTATCCACTTGAAATTTTGAGGGGGAAATATAACAAAACTAGATGTAATTACTAGAATAATGTTCTAATGGATCACTCGCTATTAACAGCATTGAATGTGGCCGAAAAACTTTCCCGGAAAACTCAAACCAGTGAGCTGAAACTGCGCGTCATGGAAGTGGCGCTACGGCATTTTTCCGAGCTGGGCATTGAAAGAACCAGCGTCGATAAGATTCTGAAAGGGGCGGGCTGCTCGGTAGGTAGCTTCTACCACCACTTTGGCAATAAAGAAGGCATCGCCGAGGCCCTATTTGTCGCTGGTGTAGAAGAATTTAACCGCATGGTTTTAGAAGCCATATTGCCCCATGATCAGGCCGAAGCAGGCATCAAAAGTACCGTGAGTGCTTGTTGCCGCTGGGTCACAGAAAAGTCGCAACTGGCCGCATTCTTACTTTCCCGGGAAATCAAACTCTCGGAAAGCACCAAGGAAGAAGTGCGAGAACTAGATCGTGCTGCTGGCAAACAGCTATATGACTGGTTTGTACCTCACGTCATGTCAGGTGCTTTATTGAAGCTCCCCACCGGCATGTATATGACCCTGATCGCCGGTTCTACTTTGGAACATTCACGCTTGTGGCTATCCGGTCGAACGCAACGGTCACCGGGAGATGTGGCGGATATTCTATCCCAGGCGGCATGGCAATCCGTTCGGGGTGATGCCCAGACCCAGGTAGTGCAATCCGCCGCCAGCTAATCAGCGGGAATAATTGCTCCGGGTTGCTGAATTACTTTAGCCGCCATCTCGCAGCCCGCATGAATTGCCTCAAGCTGGTTTACACCTTGCAGTCTTCGTGCGAGGTAAGCCCCATTAAAAGAGTCACCGGCCGCGGTACTGTCGACCACCTTACTGACGCTTTGCGCGGCAACGTCGTGAACCTGATCAGCATCTATGTAGGTTGCGCCACTAGCACCGTCTTTAACCACGATTTCACTAGCACCTAGCTGGCGGATGTGTGCGATCAACGCTTGCTTGGATTTAAAGCCGCGTAAGGTTTTTTCATCATCAAAAGACGGCAGGGCGATGTTACTTACCGCATAAGCACGGTCTAACCAGATGTCGGGGTAGCTATTAGCCTGCCAAAGCTTTGGTCGATAGTTAGGGTCAAAAGCTACTAGCCCACCACCAGCTCGATACTCTTGTAACAGTTTGAGAAGCGTTTCTTTGTCGTCGTCGCTAAACAGGGCCAGCGAGATACCCGAGAAATAAACGCATTGTTGTTTTTGCAAGACGCTGGGTAGGGAAGTGAGGTATTCGCCAGGTGCCAACAAATGCTTGAAGGGGGTAGCGCTGCGCCAGTAGTGAAAGGAGCGTTCACCGTTGGTGTCGGTTTCAATGATATACAACGCAGGTGTTTCGCCTGTCAGAACCCGCACAGTGGTGGTGTTTACGCCCTCATTGGCCCAGGCATCCAACAGATAGTTTGAATAGCGGTCATCTCCGGTGGCGCTGATAAAGTTCACCTCAAGCCCAACTCGCTGGGCATATACCGCGACGTTAAACACATCGCCGCCATAACCCATCGCAAACTGACCGCTTGCTTGCTGACGCAGCTCGAGCATGCACTCACCAATCGCGGCCAGTTTTTTAGATTCAGTCATGATGATTTTCGCTGCTTGGCAATGACACCCGGTGCGCAGTTTATCACGCTTGTTAAGTTTACCGGGGCGGACGCCTGCGGAAGTAATCGTTCATGGTCTTGTAAGCAAATAAGCCAAACACCACAGCACTTATCACAGCGGTGAGCAGTGATTGCCATTCAAATGTATATGTCCCCCAGAGCATACGTAAGCCCAGGTAAGCGGGGTAGATCACGAACAAAATGTACGCGGCGAAACCTAGCGCGACCTTGCGGGTGAAAGATTGCGGTACTTCAAACGGCATTTTGGCGTCTTCATTTGCGGGGGCAAGCCAATCAAGATTCATTTGGGACTCCTAAAATGGTTTAGTGATGGCGAGGTAAACCACATAGGTGATTGAGACAATCACCACCGGGGTTGAGAGCACCAGAAAGTACCAGTGCCGTCTGATGGCAGGTTCGTAAGCCTCAATGGCACCGCTTTGTCGAATCGCCTCTTTATTGCCACCAAAATGCGCCAGGTAATAATCCATCACTTCAATGGGCACAAACACTAACACCACCAACACCAGCTTCATGGCGAACCAACCAAAGCCTGGATTCCAGCCGCCAATCAGCATGAGGGTGGTACCGGTAATTAACACCATGGGGAAGGCGATATGTTCGAGAATCGCGCCATCATCAAATCGTTCCATGGCCCAGTTGCGTAAATGAATGCGGTCTATTTGATCGGGTGCCTGTTGCCAGGCCTTGAACAAAGGCACTAGATAATAGGAGTAAGCTACCGACGTGCTCCAAAACCACATGGCAACGAATAGCAGATGCACGAATTTGATTTGCAAATAGTAAGGGGCGAGGGTGGTGCTAAAGGTTTCTAGCATAAGCGGCCGCTTTATTATTTTTGTTTACTGCAAATATACGGGTTTTGCTCCGATGCGCGAGCTCCAAAGTCTGATTTAACCGGGGCAACGACTATTGGAATGGTGAACTGCAAGGTGCAGTTTGAGTATCTAATGCCTGCGTTATAGATTCCCGTGTGATTTTGCGCGTTGTGGCCTGCTTAAGTTCTCGCGTGTGGGCAGCCACCAATACCTGAGACGCCCTTTGGGCAATGCCTTCAGAAACCCCATTGTGCCGAGTAGCGCTGCTGCTTGAAGGGTGAAGGTTTAGCTCATCTAGACAATAAGGCTGGCTCGTCACATAGTTTGTCGTACCAACTTTTCGGATCGGAGCTGCCATGACAACTGACATTGATGTGAAAACTGTGGGTCACGTTGAGATCATTACTTTGAATCGGCCAGAGGTGCACAATGCCCTGCGGTTTGAAAGCTACGATCAACTAGAGCGGGCCATTCGCGAATCCACCGCCAGGGCAATCGTGATCACCGGCGCTGACCCGGCGTTCTGTAGTGGCGATGATGTGCGGGCGGTCATGGGCGGCGGCGAAAAGCGCGATAAGCCAATCATTAGTGAACCTAGACTGACTCCCGCCGCCGACGCAATTTTAAGCTCGAATATCCCCATTATTGCAGCGGTGAACGGTGCTGCCGTGGGTTGGGGTATGGAACTAGCGCTTATGGCGGATATTCGCATAGCGTCCGAGAAAGCCAAGTTTGGCGAACTGTTTGTGTTGCGAGGGCTTTGTACCGATGTGCCAGGTATTGGCCGCCTGGCCTCGATTGTTGGCCGGGATACCGCAGCACGGTTACTGTTCACCGGCGATGTGATCAAGGCGGAACAAGCGTTAAACATTGGTCTGGTTTCTGAATTAGTGAGTCACGACGATTTACTGCCCACAGCCATGGCGCTGGCTGAGAAAATAGCCGCGCGACCCCCGCTGGCAGTGCAGAAGATCAAACAAGGCATGCGCGAAACCCTCGACCCTGACTGGCAGCAACTCGGGCGCTGGGTGTCGTCTTCTCTGGCAGAGCTGTTTAAAACCGAGGATCACCGGGAAGGGGTAAAAGCGTTTTTAGAAAAACGTGAACCGAACTTTACGGGTAAATAACAACGTCGAATCCTGCGATCAGATGTTTTGTTTCGCTAATCAGATTGGCTCGCGAGGGTGGCCGCTGACACCAGACTTTGGCTTAACTCCATTCGCATTTGCCCTGAGCCTCCTGAGCGAAGTATCGCAGCCGGATGCAGTGTTGGCAGGACCAGCCTCTGGCCAAGTTCAAACATTTTGCCTCTGACTTCAGAAAATTTTGCTGCAGTACCTAACAGCGCGTGCGTGGCGGTGGTACCCAGGCAAACAATTATGTCTGGGTTCACTTCCGCAATCTCTCGCTCTAGCCAGGGCTGGCAAGCGTGAATATGACCCTCCCTGGGCTTTTCATGAATCCGTCGCCGGCCAGCGGCACGAAAGCGAAACCCTTTAACAGCGTTGGTGATGTAAAGAGTCTGCCGCTGGATGCCTACTTCTTTTAGCACATCGTCGAGTAGTTGCCCGGCCGGCCCAACAAAAGGTCGACCGGCCAGGTCTTCCTGGTCACCAGGTTGTTCGCCGACAAGCATAACGCGGGCTGTTAGATTGCCTTCGCCGCTAACCGGTTGAGTGGCGTGCTGGCATATCTCGCAGCGATCACACTGTTTGATGGCTGCGTTAAGCCTTTCCAGCGGCATTGATTCATTGCTGGCAATGGTAGCTTGCAGCCTGCTCTGGTAACTGGCGGGCCGCTCGCCGCAGTGCAGTCTGGCTTCTTTGGGTTGGCTGGTAATCATTTGATCGACTCGTTGATCTGCACCAAGCACAAGTGCGGGAATCAGTTCCGCTTCTGGCAGGTGTTGCCAGTATTTTTGCGGCATCTCGGCGCGCATTGCGTCGAGCTTTATTCGGGCGGGGTTAAAGATATTTTTGTAGTAGGTGCGCCACAGTTCATCCAGATTGTCCTCAGGTTTGTAGGCATCTTTTAAACCTGCAGTAAAGCTCAAAGTACCGTCATGCCAGTGAGCGCAGCCCAGCGGTGTCAGTACTGACCAGTGCATATTGGTGAAGCGTTTCACAAAGAATTCGGCGCACAGCTCAACAATGTGATGTTCTGGCTCGAACCAGGCCACATATTGTTCACGGTGGTTTTCAGCAACTTTTTTAAAGCGAACGAAGGCTTTCATCTTGTGGTAGTCACGGTGCACAGATTTATCGTAGTTGCGCAGGCGTCGAATCAGCGGGTCGCCGGATAACGAGAGTAAATGCGGCTCATCATGTTTTAACCGCCAGATGACTTCATACATCAGCGCCCAGCGATCAGGTGCTGAGTGACAAGCAACAAACCTGGCCAGCGCAGCGAACTCTCGCGGTAAACTCAAGCTCGAATCCTGGCTTTCGGTGTTGGCATCATAATCCTCAACCCACCAGACCTGATGGGGTGCGAACCCTTGTGCGAACGCGCGGCGCACAGCTTGCTTATACCCCTGCAAATTAGGTGGAAAGCGAATGGTGGTTCTATCCGCCCCTGGTGCAGCATCAAATAAACCTGGTTGGAGACTCACAGCGCCAGGGCAAGTTGGTTGGACTGATCACTCAACGTCGCGCGCAATGTTTGGCTAGCGGCGTCTTGACGAGGGTGATAATCAGCGCAAGTAATAAAAGGCATTGCCTTTTTCACACCGGCGCGTAGCGATACAAGATCTTGCAGTTTAATTTTCTGCCAGCGCCGAATACGCAATAGGTGCCCCACGGTTTTAGTACCAAGACCCGGCACACGTAGTAACGTTTCTTTTGCGGCGCGGTTTAAATCCACGGGGAATTGTTCCCGATGCTTTAAAGCCCAGGCCAATTTGGGATCAATATCCAAGGGCAACATACCGCTTGCCTCGGTGCTGGCCGTCACCTCGGCAACGGAGTATCCGTAAAAACGCAATAACCAGTCTGCCTGATACAGCCGGTGCTCCCGCAGTAGTGGCGCCGCCTTCACAGGCAGGGCTTTTGCAGGATCAGGAATGGGGCTAAAGGCGGAGTAGTACACCCGGCTCAGGCGATAGCTGGAGTACAGATTTGATGAGGTGGTTAGAATCGTTGCGTCGTTAGAGGCATCGGCACCAATGATCATCTGGGTAGACTGGCCCGCCGGCGCGAAGCGCGGTGGTTTCGCGCGCGGTTTGTCTTCTGTTTCTGTTGTGACTTCATCGCGACGTGCACGAATCCGCGCCATGGACAGCTTGATGGTGCGGTGGTCTTTCTCTGGCGCCAGCTCTTGCAGTGTTTGCTGGGTGGGCAACTCCATATTGATGCTCAAGCGATCGGCATAGCGGCCCGCCATAGTGAGCAACTCACCATCAGCATCGGGAATGGTTTTTAAGTGGATGTAACCGCGAAAGTCATGGGTTTCACGCAGTTCCCTGGCCACGGTGACCAGTTGCTCCATGGTGTAGTTAGGGCTTTGAATAATGCCGGAAGATAAAAACAGCCCTTCAATGTAATTCCGCTTGTAAAAGTCCAGGGTGAGTTTGACCACTTCATCGGTACTGAATCTTGCCCGGGGCACATTGCTGGAATTGCGATTAATGCAGTAGTGGCACTCATATTGGCAAAAGTTGGTCAGCAGGATTTTCAGTAGGGAAATGCAACGACCGTCAGGCGCATAAGAGTGGCAAATGCCCATCCCGCCCGTGGAACCAATGCCTTTGCCGGTGAGAGAATCCTGTTGCTTGGCACCGCTTGAAGCGCAAGAAGCATCGTACTTCGCAGCGTCCGCGAGAATTTCTAGCTTTTTGATTAATTCCATAAACACTGAATATACATACAGTAGTTTGAGTGCGCAAGCGGCACTGGCAAACAGCGAGCTTTTTGCTTAACTAAGGGTTATGAACATTTCATCTTTGCCACAGGTTTCGGGCTATACGCCGCTAGCGGGCGGGGCTCAAGCGCCGCCCACAGCAGAAGAGGCGGGCAAACAACAAGCGCTACCGCCAGTGGAGAAAGCCTCAGACAGTGCGGCTGCGGCAGATAAGCAGAAGCAAACCGGCAGCGACTCTGATCGCCAGGCAAAACGCGCGGAACTGGTGAAAGAACAGCGTGACCAGGCCATTGTGGAACAACTCAAAGCCCGGGATCGTGAGGTTCGCGCCCATGAAGCTGCCCATGCGGCGGTGGGTGGTCAGTATGCCGGTGCGCCTACTTATACTTATCAGCGCGGACCCAATGGCGTCAGCTATGCAGTAGGCGGAGAAGTGTCTATTTCCACCAGTGAAATTGCTGGTGATCCAGAGGCGACCTTGCAAAAGGCCCTGCAAGTCCAAAGAGCAGCCCTGGCCCCCGCAGAACCTAGTGCCCAGGATCGTAAAGTTGCCGCGCAAGCCTCGCAAATGGCAGCCCAAGCCAGAATCGATTTAGCTGAACTTATGCGCGCTGAACAAACTGGTGAGGTGGAACCCGGGGCCAACGCAAAAGCCGAACCGTCAGATCCTGCCGACAACGTAAATACCAGTGATGAAGTTGCCGCAGCAGATGATTCAAGCACCGCGCAAAATGAATTGAGTAAGCGTTTTGCTGCGGTTGGCAAAGATCAGCAGCAAACATCAGGGCAGTTGTTAGACCAGTTTATTTAGGTTAGCGCTCAAAGTTCCGGTTGTTGCATGGAAATAATGGGCGGGACCGACTTTCGTGGTGCCGCGCCGGCTTAGGCTTCGCTCTTGCTCCGTAGTAAAGCAATGCCCATCCAGATAAACCAGATCACCTGGCTCAGACCAAAAGCGTCTTTGAATTCAGGTATGCCTTGGTACACCGTGCAAATACCCAAAACGCCGACGATTAACCCCAATACATGTAGACCTTTTGTCAGCAGATCGTGGCGCAAACCACAAATACTCAAGAGCAACACCCACAGGCCGCCCACTAACTCTATGCCGCCGCCGAGAGCGTTTACGAGGGTGGTGTAACTCACAAACAGGGATTCAGCGTGGGCTGAGCCCTTGCCATGTAGGGTAATCATAGTATCCATACCCACGAGCGCGATCATGCCAGAGCACATCATTAACACCACCCAAATGAAGCCGAATGCGCTGGCGCTATTGAGCATGTCGGCGGCTGCAACTGAGAACCGCCGGTGCACAGCTTGTACCGCAATCAGCAAAAGGCCACCAAACACCAGATAGCCAATGCTGTTAGCCAGGGCAAGCAGCGATTGGTGAGCGGCCACATAAGCGATCTTCTCGGTGAGATCCTCTCCCTGGGGAAAATCCAATAGGACGGCATAGATCACAAACATGGCTATGTAACACAGTGGCATCGCAAAAAATGCCAGCGCGCCAATGGATGGTCGGGTCTCAGAAGTCATAACATGTCCTCGGTTTAGTGAGAATTGGGGTCAGAGTAGAGGGTCAGGGTAAGCTGCCAAAAACTGTCAGCATGCTTTGACCCTTAAGACAACTACTCAGAGTAATTACTCTGAGTACGCTTTCTTCTGACATAAAAGCGGTCATATGTCGGGTATTTCTCTGCATTAAAGTCTAGTAAATTATTGTTATTAATGGAAAATAACTCTACTTTAAGTGGACATTAAACCGGACATAAATTGTGACAACCGATCACGGAGAATCGACCACAATCATGGAACCCCTCAAGATTAGTGAGGGGTCAAGATACCGTGGCGAGTTAAACGAGCTTGTGGTGGAGCTGACGGCGCTATCTGCCGGGTTTAGGCGAAGTTTGCCAGAAGGCGTGGTATTAGCTTTGGCGGAGTTGGTACGTGCCATGAATTGTTATTACTCCAATTTGATTGAGGGTCATAACACGCATCCTGTCGATATTGAACGTGCCATGCGTGACGATTACAGCGATGAGCCAAAAACACGCGATTTGCAGTTGGAAGCGCGGGCCCACGTCGTTACTCAAAAGTGGATTGATGATGGTGGACCAGGCCACAACATAACCACGCGTGAAGGGCTATGTGAAATTCACGCCAGGTTCTGCGAGCAACTACCGGAAGACTTACTCTGGGTTGAAGAGCCAAACTCTGGAGAGCGAGTGCGCGTCGTCCCAGGTGAACTGCGTACGCGGGATGTGCAGGTTGGCCGTCATATTCCTAGTAGCGCCGGCGCTGTGCCGAGATTTCTTGATCGCTTTGATGCGGCATATGGGAATAACGGAAAAGCAGAAACGATTCTCTCTGCTGCTGCAGCTCATCATCGGTTTCTCTGGATCCATCCCTTTGTTGACGGCAACGGACGGGTGGCTCGTCTCATGTCCAATGCCATGTTGAAACAAGCACTAGACACTGGTGGTATCTGGTCAATTTCACGTGGACTTGCCAGACAAGAGGTTGAGTATAAAAGGCACCTGATGGCATGTGATCAACCCAGGCAAGGTGATCTGGATGGTCGCGGCAATCTGAGCGAAAGGTCACTGGTTGAGTTCACCAGATTCTTTCTTCAAGTTTGTATTGATCAGGTCACCTTCATGGAAAAGTTGGTGCAACCCAACAAACTTCGCGAGCGTATTCGTCTGTGGGTTGAAGAAGAAGTTCGTACAAGCGGCATGCCAGTGAAGGCGGGTCTGATCCTGGATGCCATGCTTTATCGCGGGGATCTTGCTAGAGGCGAAGTGGCTGAAATTGTTGGAACAGGTGAAAGACAGGCCCGTCGGTTTGTTTCAGAACTTGAACGTCGCGGCGTTATAAACTCGGTTAGCTCGCGGGCGCCGTTAAAGATTGCCTTCCCAGCAGCGCTTGCTGGGCGTTGGATGCCGGGTTTGTTTCCTGAGATTGACTAGCATTAGCTGTCTTGAATGGCAGGCCTTTGTTGATGCACGCTCTAATTTTTGCAAGATAGTTACTCAGAGTAAATACTCTGAGTAAGTTCTTTTCTTTTGATGTGCATTATAAATTGGGAGGTTTACAGTATGGGACTATTTTAAGGGAGGCTTACAGGGGGTAACAGCTCGATTTGTTTAAATAACCATCAATAAACATCCGATACAATCAACTCTAAGGCTATTCGTATATTGTCTCTCGCTAATCGTGCAATTAGACGGTATTTTGTGCAAATTCACCTCTCGAAACGAACTTTCTCCGAAAGAAAGTTTAAAAGTTTAATAGTCTAAGACTCAGGCATCTCGAATGACTCATAGCAACGAAAGTCGGCGAATCTGCGAACCTTGCCCAGTTGACACAATAACGCAGGGTTCAATATTCAACTACGCATCGAATGAAGATTTCCGTTCGGGCGATGACATGGGAATGCTTATAAGCGCTCGGTGCGATATCGCAAACGCAAAATCCGAGAAGTTTAGTTACCTCCCAGTTATCCACCTAAAAAAGTACATTCAGTTTTTTCTCGTCCCTAAACTTCTCCAAGAACAATTCAAGGAAAACATAAACACTATAAAAAATTTAGTACAAAATGAGGGCGGTAGTCGAGATACAGTTGATTTATACGGCGCAGTAAAAAGTATCGACGTACTTATAAAAAAGGAAAAACCGAGACAGAAGGCCGAAGAAATTCTAAAAAGCAATCAGAAGATCGAACAAATCCAAAAAAAAGAGTGGCACCAACTCGATTCAAAGGACTACTCAGTGATTCCCAAAAAAAAGTTTAGGCAGGAGTTAGATAGCCTCGTAAACAACAAGGTAGAAGGCGTTTTCTTCATTGATGAAGTAATCGACTTTAATAACTTAAACGAAACTCTCGGACCAGTTGTTGTTTTGTTACGTGAAGTACATCATATGAATATGGCTTTTTCAGAGCTTATTCGAAAAGGCTGCGATCACGATGAACTGATACAGACTGAAAATCGCTCCCATCCAATCGACCTTGCGCCTGGGCGAATGTCTTACATTCTTTGCAATATTTCGTCGCCCTACATAGAGCTAATCATGCAAAGATTTTCAAATTTATACACAAGAATAGGTGTTAAAGACCCCTCGCCGAAATTGGTAGACAACTTTTTCAGCACACACTTTTCAGAGTAGAGCTATGAAATTTATTGCGATAGACAAGTCCGCTGCTAAGACGTTGGTTTCTATGAGAAATCTTCAGAGCACTGAATTCGACACAGGAAAGAAGTTGGCAAAAATCATATCTGAAGGTGTAGCCTCAAATGAGTTATTGGACGAGGTTGCGGTAATAAAGCTGAAGGATGGAATCTCACTCGTGGGAGACTCACCTGACTTCGACAGTCAATTAATCATTGATTTAGAACAATTTTCTAGCTTCCGCAATCTCCCCGAATCAGACGCATTAACCGTTTTTCAAAAGACCTGCAGGGTTGCTTTAAAGTACTGGGAAAAAATTCCGTTCTCAAGTCGAGAATTCTTTAAGTCTGGAGAAGACTTAATCATTTTAATACCCAAGAAGAATAGCCTTGGAGATGGCTCGAAAGTCCTGATCGATGTAAAACCAGATTGGAACCGGCAAGAAAAACGAAATACTCATCACCTGTTGGTATTCCATTACGGTGTCGAGGAGTTCTCAACAAAGCCTTCTACAACTAATTTTCGAAAAGCAGTTGAAGAATCGAAAGGGAAAGACACCGATCGGAGCTTGGCCGATGACCATGATGTACCCCTCAGAGTTAATAGGTTAGAAGCTGCCTTCAAACCTATTGATGCCAATACTAACTTCGAAACTTGGCGACAACTACTGACTAAAAGTCAATATAACTTTGTGTTCAGAGATAATCACGGCCCAGAGAGAATTGAAGGTGCGGCCGGGACGGGGAAAACACTAAGCCTAGCATTGAGATGCTGCAACGTGTTGAACAGTGCAAACAGCGGAGGGAAGTCTCTAAATGCCGTATTCCTTACCCACAGCTATGCATCTAAAGAACACATTGAAAGCATTATCTACCCAAAAATTGAATGGTACGAACACCAAGGTAGTGACTATAGCATCCAACTTCTCACTACAACACTTCAGGAGTGGTGCGTTTCAACTCTTGGAAACAAAATCTCAGAAACTGAGCTATTGGATAAGGACGCCCAAAACTCCAAAGACTATCAACAAATACTGCTATCCGAGGTGTTTAATGAATTCAAAAAGGATCAATTCCCTTCCCATTCAAAATTTATTTCTAAAGAGTTAACAGAATTCCTTTCTACTGAAGATGAAGCGCTTTTGATACAGTCACTACAGCATGAGATTGCAGAGTTAATAAAAGGGAGAGCAGGTCAAGATCTGAACAAATACAAAAAAACTAACACCGTGGCCCACTCATTACCTCTTAAGGAGACAGCGGACTTCGAGTGTATTTTTGGTCTGTACACTGCATACCAGAGGAAGCTGGAAACTGCGGGTTACTTTGATAGTGATGACGTTATTCTCAGTGCACTCGGGCAATTGGACTCACCAATTTGGCGAAGGCGCAAGAACATTGAGGGCTTTGACGTAATGTTTGTTGACGAAACACACCTTTTTAACCTCAATGAGTTAGCTGTTATGCATCACCTGTTAAAGGACGAGAGAGTATCAAACATTATTTACTCAGTCGATCGCAGTCAATCACTCGCTAACGTTTCATTGGAGTCAGAACAACTAGACGAAGTATTTGGAAACGATGAACGTGCTGAGGTAAACCTTAAGACTATTTTTCGCTCTTCTCCAGATATTGTCAGGCTTGCGTTTTCGATCTTGTCATCTGGCTCCACATTATTCACAAACATGGAAAACCCACTGGATAAAATTGAAAACTCGTTCACTTCAGATGATGAACGTCGATCAAAGAAACCCTACTGTGTCGAGTTTGGTTCTGATGATGACGTTGTCGCTGGTACATTTCAGTCTGTCGACAATTTGGTAAAAGAGATCTCATCTAAAAGAAGCAAGGTCATCATCATTGCTACAACTGAATCAGTTATGGTTGCATTAGAAAGATATGCGTTGGATCAAAACAAGCCTGCCACGTTTATAAAGAAACGGGGTGACAAAAAAGCACAAATAGACGCAGAGAAAGGCAACAAATACATAATGTCAGGTATTGATTATGTTGGAGGTCTTGAATTTGAAGGTGCTGTCATCGTAGGCGTTGACAGAGGGCATATGCCAGCTATGGAAGAAAATGATATCGATTCAAAACACTTTCTAAATCACGCATCTTACAATCGAATGTACGTTGCTATTACAAGAGCCAAATACGGTGTCGTACTACTTTATAGTTCAGCAAGAGGTGTAAGCAAGCTACTTGACTTCCCGATACAAGAAGGAGTAGTTGAAGTCCAAAAGGCCTGAGGAAAGATGTAAACTCAATTGTCTGATTCTTGCCTCTTCGACATATCAGCATTACATGTTAATGGCTCAGAGCAAACGCGCTAGTGGTCACTGATCAAATCCTCTGTCCGCTTTCGACGAATCCCGGACTACAAGCCTTAAATCCAACGAAAGCAATCACTGTGTGCAAACCACTACCGCAACTCCAACCCTGGATCCCTCACCAGCGGCACATACACCTTCCGATTCCAGGTAAACGCCACCAACCCCATCAAAAGGTTCGATACTGCAGCAGCACCAAAAATTCCATACACACCCCAGAAGTGCTGGCCGATAAATGCCAGTGGCACGTAAATCACAAACATCCGCACGATCGACATGGTGGTGGAGAGTAGTGGTTTTCCTAACGAGTTAAATGTGGCGCTAGCCATCATGAGTACGCCCCAGGCGCCGTAACTAAAGGGTACGATCATCAAATAAAAACCGGCGTACTGGGTAACTTCAGCGTTGTCGTCAAAAAAGCTGGCAATAGGCTCGTGTAAGAAAAAGAAGATTAGCGCCACCATAAGGCCCCAGGTCAAAGACCAGGAGAAGGTCAGGCGCATGGCTTCATCAGCGCGGTCTCTGCGGTCGGCGCCCCAGTTTTGTCCGACAAATGGGCCAATACTGGCGGAGAGGGCAAATAGTGGAATCACAGAAAGTGCTTCTACCCGGGCGGCAATACCAAAACCCGCCACGGCTTCTTTGCCGAAGCTTGCCAACATGCTAACGATAATCGCGGTAGAAACCGGGCTAATAAGTTGTGTAGCCATGGCGGGAATGCCCACGCTGACAATGCGCCGCCAGGAGTGTAAGCAGACTGATAACACCGGTTTGCTTAAATCGATGAGGTCTTCTTTGTTCACCAGCATATGGAAGGTGATGACCACTAGCACAACCCGTGACACCACCATGGCCCAGGCGGCGCCAGCCACGCCCAGTTCTGGGAAGCCGCCAAGGCCAAGAATAAAGATCGGGTCCAGAACCATTTGTAGCGCCGCGCCGCCAACCATCAAGGTGCCGGAAAGTTTGGCGTCCCCTTTGGCGCGTAATGCATTGGCGCCAATTTGTGGCAAGGTAAAAAACAGCAAACCCAGATACCAGATCGACATATATTCATGAATGATGGGGCTGGTTTCTGGGCCCGCGCCCAGCATATTAAACAGCCAGTCGATGGTTAAGGTGCCAATGATGGCGACGGTGATCATAACGATGATCATCAGCAGCATGCCGTCGGTGGCAAGGCGTTTGATTTCACTTTGATTGCCAGCGCCCACCGATCGCGCCAACACGGCGGAGAGGCCAATGGATAAGCCTAACGAGATGGATTGCAATGCACCAATCACTGGGAAGGTAAAGGAATAGGCCGCCAGTTCGTTGGTGCCGATGAGGCCAATCAAGTAAGTTTCAAATAGGGCGGCCACCAGGGACGATGAAATCCCTAACAGCATGGGAAAGGTGAGATGGCGT
>JBKAGC010000499.1:0-43199 GCA_046290215.1 Pseudomonadales bacterium
TACGCCCGGAACTCTTCGCTGATAACAACCCAGTGTCGGCTGAGGCCATCCATTGGTCTGCGGTTTGACCCTCTTTGAACACCGAGACGCCAAGGGATATCGACAGGTTGCTGCCCTCCATGGCTTCGGTTGCCTCAACCCTGGCGCGTAGATCTTCAGCTAAACCCATGGCCTGTTGCAGCGATGCATCATTCACAAACACTACAAACTCGTCACCCCCATACCGGTACAACTGGTCTGTGGCGCGAATTCGTTGGGCAATCGTATCGGTGACTCGCTTTAACACGGCGTCACCTACCCCATGGCCGTAGCGATCATTAATGTCTTTAAAGTTATCGAGATCAATGATCACCAGGGCGGCATCCCGGGGCTGGCGTTGCTGTTGCAAAATGAACTGCTCAAGGCGCAGATCAAGGGAACGTCGATTTAGGGCACCGGTCAATGCATCCATAGTTGAAAGTTGCTGCAACTCCGCCGCCTGGGCGTTACGCAAGCTGGCGAATATATAGGCGAACATTGAGCAGCCAAGCAGAGAAAGGATGACTTTGGAAAAGTGAAACAGAGCCATTTGATCGTGCAGGATCAAACCCAGACAGGCCACGGCAACAATGCTCAAAGACAAGGCCCAGCGAGGACTTAACAAAAAGTAGCTAAGCAACAACACCGGATACATAAAAGGCACGTCCTGAGCGCCTTTGTTGTTGACGATGAGCAAAACACCGCACACCGCTGCTATAGATAAACACCTGCCGAAGAGCTCTACCCGCTGATGCTTGACCACCTGATAAATGGCAGTGCAGCAAAGCGCCGCGCCAAAGAAATCCACCGCCGCAACCAACCAGTCTCCCACCATTAGGCGGTAAATGCCGTATGGCACCTGGCCACACAAAGATACCGCGGCAAAACCAATAATGATCAGCTCTTCAGTGGTTCGACCGCGGTATAGAGGCATACTTAACCCGCCAGCCGCTTCAGTTGTTTGGCAAAATCCTCTCGCACCCGGACACTAATAGGCAGCAATAGATAACGCCGCAATTGTTCTGCCGACAACTGCTTTTGCATATCACGATAAAGTTGCACGGTGCTTATGCTATCTAGATTTGTTTCTACCAGCTCAAACTCATCCCCAGCACCGACTAATCCAGGCCCAATGACCCGGGCATAAAACCCGGGACGTTCAGCCTGCAAAAAGGCTTTAACAAAGCCCGGATCCCCCATTCGCGCGGCGAAAATGCTGCAGGGTATACGCGGTGCGGTAATTTCCAGCTCAAGCCTGTGGGACTTCAGGCGGTCGCCAATATTCATTGCTGCTGAAGACAAACCGGCAATGGTTATGTTTTCACCAAAGGTACCCGGAGATAAGGGCTCGCCCAATTCATCAGACCAGCACTGGTAGTCCTCCTGTCTATATAGGTATACCGCCTGGTCTGGGCCGCCATGGTGCTTTTTGTCTACTACCTGATCACCAGTGACTCCAGACAAACTAACTTCCACCGGATGCGCCACCGGGGTCTTAAATATGCCTGTGGTTTTTTCCCGCTGGCCTACCGCGATCTCGCGTTTTTGACCTACATTGACGCTGATTACATGCACAAAACACCCCAATTTCTTCGTTTGCAGCGCCAATTCCCGCGCGGTTTATGAATCTTTCGCAGAGAACTCACACAAGGCTGGATTATAAGCCCATCAGGATATAAGATGGCGCGCTTTTTAACCCCCCCTAAACCATTTTCTATTGCAGAGCAACGCTATGACCGACTTAAGCCGTTATCGCAATATCGGCATTTTCGCCCACGTAGATGCCGGTAAGACGACCACAACCGAACGAATTCTCAACATCACTGGTAAAATCCACAAAATCGGTGAAGTACACGACGGTGCCGCAACTACTGACTTCATGGAGCAGGAACAAGAGCGCGGTATTACCATTCAGTCGGCTGCGACAACTGCGTTCTGGAAAGATCACCAGCTCAACATCATCGACACCCCGGGGCACGTGGACTTCACTATTGAAGTTTATCGCTCATTGAAGGTTCTTGATGGCGGCGTAGGCGTATTCTGCGGTTCTGGTGGCGTTGAGCCCCAGTCTGAAACTAACTGGCGCTATGCCAACGAATCAGAAGTTGCCCGTATTATCTTTGTGAATAAGCTTGACCGTCTTGGCGCAAACTTCTACCGCGTGGTGGAGCAGGTGCGTGACGTATTGGCTGCTAACCCGCTGGTCATGACCTTGCCGATCGGTGAAGAAGATGGCTTTAAAGGCGTTGTCGACCTACTAATCGAAAAAGCCTACATCTGGGACGACAGCGGTGACCCACTGGCGTTTGAACTGACTGACGTGCCTGCAGATATGGCCGATAAGGTTGCTGAATATCGCGAGAAACTTATCGAAACTGCCATTGAGCAAGACGAAGACTTGATGATGGCATACCTCGAAGATGGCGAAGAGCCTTCTGTGGAAGATCTGAAGCGTTGTATCCGCAAGGGCACCATTGCCCTCGATTTCTTCCCAACCTTCTGTGGTTCTGCGTGTAAGAACAAAGGTGTACAACTGGTGCTGGACGCCGTGGTTGATTTCTTGCCAAATCCAACAGAAGTCGAGCCCCAGCCAGAAGTTGACCTGGACGGTAATGAAACAGGCAATGTGGCCACTGTTGACCCTGATGGGCCGCTCCGCGCCCTGGCATTTAAGATCATGGATGACCGCTTTGGCGCCCTGACCTTTACCCGCATTTACTCTGGCAAGCTGAAGAAGGGTGATTCTGTTCTCAACACTTTCACCGGTAAAAATGAGCGTATCGGCCGAATTGTGGAAATGCACGCAGATGAGCGAATCGAGCGTGATAGTGCCCAGGCTGGCGATATCGTGGCGTTGATCGGTATGAAAAATACCCAGACAGGTCACACCTTGTGCGACCCGAACAACCCAGCGACCCTTGAGCCAATGGTATTCCCAGAGCCTGTGATCAAAATGTCTATTTCTCCAAAAGACAAGGGTGCTGCAGAGAAGATGGGCATCGCACTGTCTAAGATGATTCAGGAAGATCCATCGTTCCGTGTTGAAACCGACGAGGAATCTGGCGAAACCATTATGATGGGTATGGGTGAACTTCACCTGGATATTAAGGTAGACATCCTCAAGCGTACTCACGGTGTTGAGGTAGAAGTAGGTAAACCTCTGGTAGCTTATCGCGAGTCCATCACCCAGCGCGTGGAAGATTCTTACACCCACAAGAAGCAGTCTGGTGGTGCGGGTCAGTTCGCGAAGATCGACTACATCGTTGAACCTGCGGAAACTGGTGCTGGATTTGAGTTCGAATCTGTTGTCACCGGTGGTAACGTGCCACGGGAATTCTGGCCAGCGGTTGAGAAGGGCTTCAACATGTCACTAGTAGAGGGACCTTTAGCGGGCTACCCCTGTTTGGATGTGAAGCTAACGCTGGTTGATGGTGCTTTCCACGCGGTTGACTCTTCTGCCATTGCATATGAAATTGCAGCAAAAGCAGCTTACCGTCAAACCATGCCAAAAGCCGGTCCTCAGCTGATGGAACCTATCATGAAAGTGGACGTGTTTACCCCAGACGATCATGTGGGTGACGTGATTGGTGACCTGAACCGTCGTCGCGGCATGATCAGCGGCCAGGACGCAGGCGCAACTGGCGTTCGCGTCAAAGCTGAAGTGGCTCTGTCAGAAATGTTTGGTTACATCGGTGACCTGCGCACCATGACCTCCGGTCGAGGCCAGTTCTCAATGGAATTTAGCCATTACGCGGCTTGTCCTAAGAACGTTGCTGATGAAGTCATTAAAGAGACTAAAGAGCGCCAGGCTAACGCCTAATCTCCAAGCAGCGCTACGGAAAGGGTCGCTTCAGCGGCCCTTTTTTTTGGCTTTTATTCGCTCAAGGCTGTTGCTAGCTCAAGGCTGTTCGGCAATAAATTGCCGCTGGAGCGGCCATAGAGGACCAGGGGCAGGGCGGAAACGGCTATTTCTGGCAGTTTTCCGTCATATTCCGTAGGCACGATCATTGCTATGTAGTGGTTAACCACAAACATTAGTTTTGAGAGTCTGTATGCAACAGCAGTACCCATTGATTGGTCAGCCTACCTTGATGGCCATGATGTTCAACGGAGATGACCTTTCTAGTACCGCCGAACACCTCATTCACTCCGCCGAGGCGCACCCTGACAACGCCGAGGCTTTACTGGATTTATCTACCATCCTTCTGCTGCGCGGTGACCGCGATGTGGGCTTATCATTACAGCGCCAGGCCCTTGGCGTCAAACAAGCTTTTAACATTCAGAAAGGTAACGGACTACGTTTATTAATACTTAAAACACCGGGAGACTTTATGACCAATTCTCCCATTGAGTTTTTGATTCGCTCTCCCTTTATCGAAGCCGATGTCATGTTTATCGGTGCCGAACTCCCTTATCCCACGGAAATCCACCATGACCTGGTATTCAACGGCATTTCAGAGGGCAAAGACAATCAGGTAGCACTACAACTGGCTGCCACATTAATCCGCCAGTGGGGTAAGCCTTATATCAACCGGGCAGAGGAGGTGCCTTTGCTATCCCGGGATCGAGCTTGTGAAATTCTTGATGCAGTACCAGGCACTTACATGCCCCAAAATGTCATATTAAATCGGCTCGAGCTGCAACAAATGGCTGAGACCAGCGAAACCCTGGGACAATTTTTAGTTCAGGATCGCTTTCCGATACTGGTTCGGCCAGTGGATTCCCATGCCGGGCAAGGTCTGGAAAGGCTCACCAATGGCGCAGAAATCAGCAATTACCTTGAACGTTCCGAAGTGCACAATTTTTATGTTGCACCTTTTGTTGATTACCGGAGCAGTGACGGCTATTACCGAAAATACCGTATAGCGTTTGTTGCAGGGCAACCTTTTCTTTGCCACATGGCGATCTCAGAGCACTGGATGATTCACTATCTCAACGCCGGCATGACCGAGAGTCGTTGGAAACGGGACGAGGAAGCGCACAATATGTTGCACTTTTCCAAATTGTTTGGCCTGCGTCATGAAGACGCCCTAAGCGCCGTGGGGAAGGCCTTTGACCTGGAGTATTTTGCCATCGACTGTGGTGAGACCGCCGACGGTCAGCTACTCGTGTTTGAGACGGGCAACGCCATGGTGGTGCACGATATGGACCCGCAGGATCTGTTTCCGCACAAATCACCGAAGATGCAAGAGTTGTTCAGGGAGTTTCAGACCATGCTGCAAAAACGTTCCAAACTGCACAATGAGATGGGCGACTCTTCCGTCTAGAATCTTGTTGTAAACTGGTCCTGAAGCCGCTGCATTTGCAAAGATTGCACTTTGTCTACCACGGGGGCGAGCCCTTTTAGACCATTGGGGTCGTAACCTGAAACCCGGTAAATCTGCACAATGCGCGTTTCATTGTCAGACACGGGAATGAATTTAAAGGTCAATATGCCGTCTAAACCCATTTGTTGCAGCGGACCAAGGCCACCAGACAAGCGGATTTCACGATTTGGGGAAACAAATACCACCATCAGATGAAGCACGGACTTATCACCATCTATTTCGCAAAAACAGCCCCCGGCCTCCGGGTTTAAAGACAAATTTTCCGCCTTGCCCCACCAGGTGTGTTCCGGCGACCACCAGCTGCCGATGTCGACAAACTCTTTATAAGCCTGCTCGGGGGTTGCTGGCACCGATATCGCAATCTTGAGTTCAAACCCGTCTTCAGCACTATGTAACACCTCAGCTGCTGCCACTCGGGACAGCAGGAGTAAAAGCATCACACAAATACTGGCTAAATATTTCATCGGGACTCCTTAATTGGACTATGACTTTAATCCACATGAGGGCACCATAACATCCCATCGCCCCATGTGTTTGTCGCATCAGAAGCACCATTTGGCGCAAATCATGACTCTTTGGAATATATTAGTATCCTAGTTTTCCATTAATCTCGGCGCTGCAGCTTGGTACATTTCGCGCCCTTCGGATTCGTCCGCCCCAGTTTTAATAACGCTTTTACTTAACCAAACGACTGTCGCAAGGATTATTTATGGCATCTTATAAAGAGGAAATCGCGCGCCTTGAAGCGCTGAAGTCTGGCAGCCCAACCTGGATTGGTATCAATTCAGAATACGCTGCTCGCATGCACCTGCAAAACCGCTTTAAGTCAGGTCTAGATATCGCCCGTTACACCGCAGACATCATGCGTAAAGATATGGCTGACTATGACGCGGATTCCTCCAAGTACACTCAGTCTTTGGGTTGCTGGCACGGTTTTACCGCGCAGCAGTTAGCCATGTCTGTGAAGAAGCACCGCGGTACTATGGACAAGAGCTACATCTACCTGAGCGGTTGGATGGTTGCAGCACTACGTTCACAGTTCGGTCCATTGCCTGACCAGAGCATGCATGAAAAAACCACTGTGCCAAATCTCATCGAAGAAATTTACACCTTCTTGAAGCAAGCGGACGCTCGCGAACTGCGCCACATTTTCACAGAACTCGATGAGGTTCGTGCTGCTGGCGGTGACGAGGCTGCCGTGATCGAAAAGATTAACAACTTCGAAACTCACGTTGTGCCGATTATTGCCGACATCGATGCCGGCTTTGGTAACGAAGAAGCCACTTACTTGTTGGCTAAGAAGATGATCGAGGCGGGTGCTTGTGCCATTCAGGTAGAAAACCAGGTATCTGACGCCAAGCAGTGCGGTCACCAGGCCGGTAAAGTTACCGTACCTCATGAAGACTTCCTGTCGAAGATCAACGCCATCCGTTATGCCTTCCTGGAACTGGGTGTGGACAACGGCATCATTGTGGCTCGTACCGACTCTCTGGGCGCTAACCTGACTCAGAAGGTACCTGTATCTCGTGAACCAGGTGATCTGGCTAGCCAGTACAACGCGTTCCTTGAGACGGAAGAGATTCACGACGTTTCTGAACTCAAAGAGCACGACATCACTTTCCACCAGAATGGCAAATTGGTTAAGCCAATCCGTCTCGACAACGGCTTGTACTCTTTCCGTGACGGCACCGGTTTTGACCGCGTTGTCCTGGACTGTGTCACCAGCTTGACTCACGGTGCTGATCTGCTGTGGATTGAGACTGAGAAGCCTCACGTTCGCCAGATCGCCGATATGGTTGATGAAGTTCGCAAGCACGTGCCTGACGCCAAGCTGGTGTACAACAACTCTCCATCTTTCAACTGGACCCTGAACTTCCGTAACCAGGTGTTTGATGAGTGGAAAGCAGAAGGAAAAGACGTTTCCGCTTACCCAGATCCCGCGGATGATGCAAAAGGTTTGATGGATGCCAAGTTCGATGATTCTGAACTAGCCGCTGAAGCCGATAAGTGGGTACAAAGCTTCCAGAAGGACGCAGCTCGCGAGGCGGGTATTTTCCACCACCTCATTACACTGCCTACTTACCACGAAACTGCGCTTGGCACAGACATTCTGTCTGAAGGTTACTTTGGCGATCTGGGTATGCTGGCTTACGTCCGCGATATCCAGCGTCAAGAGATCCGCAGAGACATGGCGTCCGTAAAACACCAGGATTTGGCCGGTTCTAACATTGGTGATGACCACAAAGAGTACTTCTCTGGCGACAATGCCCTGAAGGCTGGTGGTAAAGACAACACCATGAACCAGTTCTAAATCGCTGAGACAGCGAGCAACAGATTTACCCCTCAAGGCGATCATTTGATCGCCTTTTTTTTGCCTGATTTGCGGGGACAGGGATTTGCGGGGACAGGACCAAGTGCCAGGTCGAATTTCGACCTGGCACTTGGTCCTGTCCCCAGAGATCACCCAGAGATCAGTTAAGAGGATTCACAAACACGGGTAATTGCGCTGGTACTTCTGCGATTACACCAGCCAGGGAAAGCTCAAGGGCAATGCGGCCAATGTGCTGATTCAGATAATCAAGCAACACCTGGTCTTTTTTAGGGTCCCAGTCATACTGCTGCATCTCGGCCACTGCCTGGTCTGCAGGCACACCTTGTACCAGGGTTCGGTAAGCAGCAAATACGCCGCCAGTGCGTTGACTGCCCGCTGCACAATGGACCAACACTGGCTCTCCCGCCTGGACTGATTCATGGAGCGAGAGGAGGGCAGCAATATAGTGCTCAACATTGCCGGTGCCATTACCGTTTAACGGATAACGCTCGCCTTCAATCCCAAGTTTGCTGATGGCATCACGTTCTGCCAACATTTCTGGCAACTCTTCCCAGTAGCGGAGATCAATCACCTTGCTGATTTGTTTGTCTGCCAGGGTTTGTTCGATCAAGCGTGGATGGATTTGCCCTGATCGATACACACCCTCTGCCACCTCACCGAAACGTTTCGGAAACAAGCGATCTTTGAGGACGTGATCGTAAAGGAGAAAGGTAAATAAGCTACCAACAAAAATTACCCCGAACCATTTCAAGCTTTTGACCATCTAACCCAGAGACTAAACTAAATACATAAATGGATATTAACATCGGATTTCATCGAATGAAGCAATCATTACCCATTGCCCTAATCCTACTTTTACTAGGTGCACCAGGCTACGCCAATAATCTCGCGGCAAAGCCAGCGCTCGAAACCTTTTACAACGCGTCGTCACCGGCAGACTATGTGGACGCATTAAATCAGTTTCGTGATTTGCATGAGCGCCATCCCGACGACCCAGAATTGGCTTATTATCTTGGCCGCAGTCTCTACCATCAGCGCCAACTAGAAGAGGCCGATGAAATCCTGTCACGCAATATCGAACGTTATCCAGAACATGTGGAAAGTCACTATGTGCTTGGCTCTGTGAAGCTTACCCGGGTCTCGGAGGTCAGCGTATTTCGCAAAATAGGCATGGCCAAAGCCGCAATTGGTGCCTGGGAGCAAACCGTGGCGCTAGATCCCAATCACGTGGAAGCCCTTTATGGCGTTGTCGAGTTTTACTTCAACGCTCCGGGTATGGCTGGCGGCGATAAGGCATTGGCTGAGGCCAAACTGGCTGAACTCGCCCAGTTAAGCAAGCCCTGGGCAGACCTGAGCCGCGCCTCGCGAGCAGTCAGAACGGAGTCATATCAAGATGCCGAGGCATTGTTTAAGAGCGCTATTGCCGGCATTCCTAATCGCGCCTTTCCACAGCTCATGTTGGCCAACGCCTATTTGCAACAAGATAAGTTTGACGACGCTCTTAAGGCCCTGAACACTTACAAACAGCGAGAGCGCACCTGGAATGATCCCAGTGTGACCCAGACCGAACTCATGGCAGCAAGAATCTACCAGGGACTCGGTGAAACCGCACAAGCCAAACAATCATTACGGCGCGTGCTCGATAATGAGCCCGTCGATAATATCCGCGAGCAAGCAGAGGAACTTTTGGCCTCCCTGGATTGATGCTGCCTAGGTCTGCTGCTGATAACTTTCGGTGGCGAGCGCGATGCCAAAGCCGCAAAGACCGGCGCCTAATGCCTGGTTTAATCGTGTTGCAATGGCATCGCTTTGCAACCATTGGCGCATTTGCGCTGCCATGGCTGCCACCGCAGCCAGCCAGATCACACTAATGACAAAATGTACCGCAGCAAGCTGCAAGCTTTGCCCCAGAGCGCTGCCGGCAGGATCAATAAACTGCGGTAAAAACGCCATATAAAAGACAATGGGTTTCGGGTTAAGGACATTACTCAGCAAGCCTTCCCGGCACGAGCGCCAAAGCAAAAACTGGCCGCCAGGCACCGGCGCAACTTCCACAGTTTGGCTGGCCCACACAAACGTCATCACGCCAAGCCACAGCAGATAACCAGCACCCAGCAATTTCAGCGCAGTAAACATCCAGGCTGACTGCAGAATCACCAGGGAAATCCCCACCGCAGATACCGTGGCATGGACAAACAAACCGGAACAGATTGCCACGCTAGTGGCGACACCGTCAGCCAGTCCGCCGCGCAGGGCATTGCGAATCACGAGCACGGTGTCCGCCCCTGGGGCAATAGTCAGTAAGGTGATGGCGATCAGAAATGTAAAAAAACTATCCATGGCTACCTGGGCTGATGGCTTTCGCTGTCTTTTCGATCTGCTTCACGGAAAGTGAAATACTCATCCCAGCGAGCATCGAGCTTTTCTAAGGCTGCCTGCAGAGGCACTGCAGCAAGGCCAGTTTCTGGATCATCGTAAACCAGACCGAGCCGCTCCAATTTACCCAGTGCATCCATAATTTCAAAGTCTACATCGGCTTGCCATTCGCTTTTAAACCAGCTTTCGATGCTGTCATCCAACAGCGCCTGGCTGCGAATGGCCGGCCGCGTTAGGAGAAAATAATAAGCCAGAATGGCTTCTTTACATTCTTCCTCCTCGGCATCATCAATCAAACGATGAAACACACCCGCGTTGTTATCGAGATTACGAAAATACAGGTTCTCCATGAGGCGCTGCATAAACGACAGCTTGCGCGTCTTAAACTTACCAAACTGACGCCAGACAAAACTGCCAAAAGTGCCGAGCGCAGCCACTAGCGCAATTAAAGCCGCCTGATCCAGGTGTACGGGTTCAGACCGCAAACCCACATAAAAGCCCAGCAGACCTCCCAACAGTATCAATGAGGCGCCCATCTTGGTAGAAAGCACAATGCCACCACCCACCACCGCCGGCACACCTAAAATGAGTTTATCCACCAAACGCATGCCCAGACGAGTATTAGGGAAGAGCATTTCCACATCGTCCGTTGGCACATTATGGAATAGCTTTAAGATCGTGCTGCCGGGCTTGTTAAACGTACTGTCCTTAAGCTGGTCAGCAAATCGAATAAACAGCACGACTCGATCATAGCTTTGAAATGTCACAGGTTTTGGGAATAAGCCCAAAAACCTGGGTACCATTTCGCGTCGCTCTGATTGCCCCCGGGTATAAACAGCCACCTCGGCGAACTCAGAAAAGTCCACTTCTAACTGCAAGTTGAACAGGGAACTTTGCGCCAGAGCTGCCTCAAGATCGGCGTGCTTAAGCTTGTCGTAATTGGCGTAGTTCAGCAGTTCGTCCAGCAGCAATGCCAGACTATCTTCCGATGGCTCAGTTTCTAACACCCGCGTGTCGCGGGAGGGATTCAGC
Organism: Pseudomonadales bacterium; assembly: GCA_046290215.1. Classification (GTDB taxonomy): domain Bacteria; phylum Pseudomonadota; class Gammaproteobacteria; order Pseudomonadales; family Azotimanducaceae; genus JAHRVQ01. The sequence goes on from JBKAGC010000499.1 coordinate 11,086, forward strand.
GGTGCGTAAGCATTTTTAAGCCGCTCCAGCCGCTGGTGAAACTCAAAGTGGAAGCTACTCTCCAGTAGCCTGATCAGCTGCCGGAAGGTCGTTTGCTCATCCTCCGTGAGTTCGCCATCTCGCAGGCACATATTCACCACATCCTGCTTTCGGAAGGGAATAAACCGCACGGCTTTACGCTTTCGCTTCAACAAATTGATCTGCGCCCAGACTGCAAAAGCGACACTTTAGCAGATTCTACCAGCCACACAGCTAAACACCGCAGTGACTGCGGTGTAGCGAAGTGATGTTGCCTGACTGGTTAGCTTAAATGTCGATAAAGCTGCGTAGTTGCTCGGATCGGGCAGGGTGGCGTAACTTACGTAACGCCTTCGCCTCGATCTGGCGAATTCGTTCGCGAGTCACGGAAAACTGCCGGCCCACTTCTTCCAGGGTATGGTCAGTATTCATGTCAATGCCAAAACGCATACGGAGCACTTTTGCTTCACGTTCCGTTAAGGCTGTGAGCACATTGGTCGTGGTTTCTCTTAGGCCTTCGTCGGTGGCGTGATCCATTGGCGATTCCACCGAGGTATCACTGACCAGATTCCACATGGTGGAATCATCGTCATCACCCACCGGGGTTTCCAGGGAAATCGGTTGTTTGGCTACATCCAGAGCCTTTAACACCTTATCCTCTGGCAAATCCATCTTCTTGCTGAGTTCTTCAATGGTGGGGGGGCGCCCTAGCTCTTGAATCAATTGCCGGGTGAGACGATTCAGTTTATTCACGGTCTCCATCATGTGGACCGGAACACGGATGGTGCGTGCCAGGTCAGAAATAGATCGCGTGATTGCCTGACGAATCCACCAGGTTGCATAAGTAGAGAATTTAAAGCCGCGTCGATATTCAAACTTATCCACCGCCTTCATCAAACCAATGTTGCCTTCTTGAATTAGGTCGAGGAAATGCAAACCGCGGTTGGTGTATTTCTTGGCAATAGAAATCACCAGGCGCAAATTTGCTTCAATCATGTCTTTTTTCGCGGCCTGGGTTTCACCCACCGCAACGAACAAGCCTTTGTTAATTTCTTTGATTTCGCCCACCGATAAACCGGTGCGATCCGCGATGCGGCGAATGCCCTTTTGGCCATGGCGAATGGAAACGCGGTTTTCTTGCAGTTTCGCCGCATAAGGCACATCTGCAGCAATCAGCTCATCCACCCAATCCACTGCCGTTTCACGACCAATAAAACCCGCCAGAAATTCATCTTTCGGCATGTGGCAACGTTCCACCATCAAGCGCCGGATAGTCTTTTCATGCTCGCGAATTTGTTGCATGTCAGCTTTCACCAGCTCAAGCAAACTATCCATTTGTGCAGGAATGAGTTTTAACGACGAAAACACCTCAGCCAGCTCAGCTTGCGCTTTTTGGCTTGCTGCAGCCTCCCGCCCTTTATCAGCCACCGCGCGCTGCCACTTCTTGTGGAGCTTGATGATCTGCTTAAAACGCCGCGTCGCTTCAGCTTCATCAAGGCCGCGCTTTTCTTCATTCTCGTCTTCCTTGTAGTTACCGGAAGACTTGGCTTCTGCCACTTCAGACATATCAGGGATTTTGTCTTCTGGGTCGAGGAAACCACTAATAATCAGCCCTAAATCACCTTCTTCTTGCTGGGCTTCAAACGCCTCGATAATTTGCTCCACAACTCCTGGGTAAGCAGACAAGATCGCCAGGGAAGAGCGCAGGCCGTCTTCAATCCGTTTCGCGATGACAATTTCACCTTCCCGGGTTAGCAGGGGTACGGTCCCCATTTCACGCATGTACATGCGCACTGGGTCCATGGTTTTACCCACCAGGGCATCTGCCGCCGCAATAGCCGCGGCATCAATATTAATCTCTTCTGAGGAGGAATCTTTTAGTTCTGTGTTATCGGGCGCTTGCTCAACAATCTTGATGCTCATATCTTCGAACATCTGCGCGATACCATCGAACGCCTCTGAGTCTGCCACATTATCTGGCAACACTTCTGTGAGCTGATCCACGGTGAGATAACCCTGCTCCTTACCACGATCGAGCAAAACCTTGATGCGAGTTTCTTCACTCTCATCGGCATCATCATCGAGGTATTCAGATAAGGCGGAAAGGGCATCTAGCTCTGGGCTAGATTCATCGAGGGAGTCGTCGTCTAGGATTGACTCAAAATCACCTTCGGGGGTAGCTGTCATAAGGCGTCTGCTCCGGCTGGCTCAACATAAAGTGGCGTAGCAACAAATAGGCTTCGGGTGTGAATTAAAAAATCGTAACCTCCTTCCTTTGTATCCCAGCTCTCAACGAACAAGCGGGAAGCATCCTGATTGTCAGTGCATCGTCGCGCACTGTGGGTGACCGGGCATTAGCCCTGCCTGTACTCATGTTGCAAAATGGCTGCTCATGACAAATCACAAAAAAGCGTCACTACAGCTATTCACTATAAAAATAGCACAGAATCACCTAATTTCATTATCGTAACGACATTTGTGGATGTCCATAACTATTTCAAAAAAAAGAAAAATCTAGACCCAGCGGTCATGGAATGAGCACGAGTGGCAACTCACCTACCGGCATGACCTCAAACCCTTGTTTCCCGGCGCTAATCCGGCGCTTTTGTTTGAGATTTCAAAACCTTAGATCAAAAACATAAATGTCAACAAAATAAGGCTGTAGGATTCTCCATTTTTGTTTACTTTCCATCGTTAATCTTTGGCGGTATATTTATCTCCTCGCTAGCCTAAGCTGTATGTATATACAGTGTTCTCCTCGGCAGGAAGGATGCACATACGGCTTGGCTAGCTGAGACCAAATCTCGCCTGAAGCACGCTTCTATGCTTCCTTCTGCGCTTCCTTCTGCGCTTCCCTCTGAACCCTCTCTGAACGCAAATCGTTAAATACGAACTGCGTTGCCCCTTGTCCTGTTACTCACTGAAGATAACGCTGCCAATCAAAATCAGGGTCCGCAAGCACTAAAAACTCCGGGTTTAGTATGTCTGCTTTGGCGTTGTATCGCAGCGGTTGGAACTGCAGATCCACCACGCGACCCCCTGCAGCCTCGACCACAGCCTGAGCCGCACCGGTGTCCCACTCCGACGTGGGCGCAAAACGGGGATAAAGGTCAGCACGGCCCTCGGCAATCATGCAGAACTTTAGTGAGCTACCATAATTCTCTGTGGTCACCGTAAAGTCCTGCTGCAACCTTGTCATTAGCGTTTGCAGCGCTTCGGCACCATGTCGGCGACTGGCTACCACTGTCAGTTCTGAGCCTTGATTTGGTCGCGCCTTGATCGCCTGCTCTCCCTGGGCATCCTGTCGCAATGCGCTGCGTGCGGTCACATCACCCAGATACATTTTGTCTTGAACCGGAACAAATACAGCGCCTAACACCGGTTGATTGGCCTCAATTAAAGCAATATTGACCGTAAATTCGCCATTGCGATTTACAAACTCCTTGGTGCCATCCAGTGGATCGACCAGAAAGTAACGAGACCAACTGCGGCGCTCAGCGTAAGGTAGGGCATCACTTTCTTCCGACAAAACAGGAATCTCTGGAGCGGCTTTTTGCAGTTCTGAGACGATAATCTTGTGCGCCGCCAGGTCAGCGGCTGTTAAGGGCGAGTCGTCCGCCTTGGTTTGAACGCCAAGGTCGGCTCGTTGATAAACTTCTAAAATTGCCTCGCCAGCCAAACGAGCGATTCGAGCCATTTCTGCTAAAAGACCCTGATTATCCACCTTTCCTCCCACTTAGCCGGCAAAACTGAATAATCGAGAAAATATTCAGTTTTACGAATTTGTTTGCTTGCCCTTGGATTGCCCGGAAACTGGTGTACAGATTTACCGTGAATCCAGTTGACCAACGTCGATAGTGCCACGATCATAACAATATTCAGCGACGAAACGCGGACTTCTTGCCGGTAACCAATATGACAGGCGTAAGATTAGACAAGTGGCTCTGGGCGGCGAGATTCTTTAAAACCCGGGCCAAAGCCAAAGAAGCCATCGACGGCGGCAAGGTACACATGGATGGTGTACGGGCGAAGCCAAGCAAAGAGCTCAAGGTGGGCGACATCATCAAGCTTCGCCAGGGTTATGATGAAAAGATCGTGCTGGTTAACGCCCTGTCAGAACAACGCCGCGGCGCGCCAGAAGCCGCGCTGTTATATGAAGAAACCCCTGAAAGTATTGAGAAACGCCTGGCGATGGCAGCACAACGCAAAGCTGCCGGCGGTCAAATTGTCTCCAGCGGCCGCCCCAGCAAAAAGGATCGGCGCCAGATTCATCGATTTCGCGAACAAAATCCCGATTTGTGACCCAACCGCGCCACCACAAGCCTATTCCGATACGGACTTTATCTTAGTCTTAGGTTGAAGTTTTGAGGCGATAAGTTTGTTTGGCATACTTGCCGCCTGTTGCCAGCAATAAGCCGTTCATGACCAATACCAAATTAGCCAGCTACCTTGCCGCTCTGGGCGAGGCACCCTTGACCTTTCAGCGCGGTATTGAGCGTGAAGGTTTGCGCGTTGATCAGGCAGGGAACCTGGCCAGAACACCGCACCCAGCAAGCTTCGGCTCGAAGCTTTGTCATCCTTTGATCACCACGGACTTTTCTGAGTCCCAGCTTGAATTGATAACGCCGGTGGCGACTGACTTAAACGATACCTGGCAAACTCTTGAGGATGTTCACCGGGTCATCACAGCGGGCCTTCAAGACGAGATACTCTGGGCTGCAAGCATGCCTTGCGTACTCCAGGGTGACCCAACTATCCCTCTGGCAAATTACGGCAACTCCAACCTTGGCAAGCTAAAAAGAACCTACCGCAACGGCCTGGGTAATCGCTACGGACGTTCCATGCAAACCATTTGCGCCGTGCACTACAACTTTTCATTCCCCAATTCATTCTGGCAAACCCTGGCACAGGCAGAAGGCGAGACAGACTCGCAAGGTTATCGGGATCGCCGCTACTTTGACCTGATGCGCAACTTTCGCCGTCTAGCCTGGCTGCCGATCTATTTATTTGGTGCATCGCCCGCGGTCTGTAATAGCTTTGTCAAAGGCCGCCAGCACGACCTGGAAAGCTTCGATGAGGGCAGCCTCTACCAGCCGTATGCCACGTCATTGCGCAGCGGCAATCTTGGCTATCAAAGTGATGCCCAGGCGCAAAATTTGACTGTCTCCTACAATGACCTGAAGTCTTACGTTCACAGTCTTGCCAGCGCGGTGTTAAAACCCTATGACCCTTACCGTGATATTGGTATTGAGCAAGACGGCGAGTATCGCCAACTAAACCACAGCATCTTGCAGTCGGAAGCTGAGTTTTACTCTTCTATCCGGGCAAAACGCGTTGCACCCGCCGGTGCAAATTTCCTCCAATGTCTGGGGGAGCAGGGCGTGGAATACATTGAAGTCAGGCTTTTGGACCTGGACCCATTTGAGCCTATTGGGGTCAGCCAGGACACTGTACGCTTTCTTGATACCTTCTTACTTTACTGTCTGCTGGAACCAAGCCCCAGCCACGGTGATGCGCGCCTCGCAGAGGTGCGGACCAATATGAACATTGCGGTACATGAAGGCAGACGTGCCGGTGTGAAACTGATGGATGGTGATAAAGACCGCGAGTTGAGCAGTTGGGCTGCAGATATTATGTCCGCCATGCGGCCTATCGCGGCGCATTTTGACCAGGTCCATCAATGCGAAAGTTACAGCGCGAGTCTGGCGGTTCAAGGTGCTAAGGTCACAGATGCCAGCAAAACGCCAAGCGCGCGTATTCTTGCCGCCATGAGCAACCAGCAAATTCCTTATTTTCGCTTTGCGATGAACCAGTCGCTTGCCCACCGTGCTCACTTTAAAGAACAGGGACTCAGTCCAGAGCTAGAGGGTAAGTTCAAGCAATTAGCGCAACAGTCATTGAGCGAGCAGGCCGTCATAGACAACCAACAAGAATTACCATTTGCCGAATATCTCGCCAACATCATGCAGGGCTACCAGGCTCTCCTTTAGGCTGAGGGATTCATCGTGAATTACCTGGGTCACCTGTTTCTTAGCCGGCAGCATCCAGAACTCATGCCAGGGGTGTTTCTCGGTGATCATGTCAAAGGCAAACTACCGGGCAACACCAGCGACGTTATTGAACAAGGGATACGCTTCCATCGAGCGGTGGATGTCTTCGTTGACAGTTCACCGCTGCAACAGCGCTCCATCGACCGGTTTGAGCATAAGTATCGGCGCTATGGCGGCATTATTTGCGACATCATTTACGACTATCATCTGGCCACTCACTGGGACAAATTCAATGATGCGACGCTACCAGAGTTTTGTCAGCATGCTTACGGTGCCGTACTCGATCAGGCAGATCGCTTAAGTGCAACCGCCCACACTACTGCCTTACGTATGCAGGCCAATCAAAGTCTCGAAAACTATGGCAGTCGCGCCTATGTGGAACGCTCACTGAATCATTTAAGTCAGCGCCTGACGCGGCGCAATCCACTGGCAGAGGCGGTGGTACTATTTGATCAGCTCGAAACTGAATTGAGCGAGGATTTTCTCGAGTTTATACCCAGCGCCATCGCCTTTGCAGACCAATGGCTAGCAGCCAATCAAACTAACGCTGCACCACAAAAGTACTAAACAGCAAATCTTCAATCACGGCATCACCTTCCTCGGTTTTCATCACGTTGCGCAATTCCGCCAGGGCAAGCTGCCGAATCGCCTCTTTGCCACCGCCTGATTTAATGGTTTCTTCTTCTGAGGCGGTAAACACATAAACCAGGGTATCCAACAAGGCTGGCCGATGGTATTCCACGAGCTCCGCATCGGCCGGACTCTGCACCCGAACCTGAACAGCGACTTTTAGATATTTCAGTCGATTCAGGCTGGGTTCGCCGTAATTCACCACCATACCTTTGGTCAGGGGTACATATTGAGTATTGGACTGCGCGCCGGCAGCGACGCTGCCAAGACAAAAAAACAGCAGCAGCAATAACCGCATGGTTCATTTCCTTAAGGCCTTTGCTTCATAATAGACCACCTTGGCTAAAGTGGTTGATTTCATGGCGTTACCTTCTTCACGGATAATTTTTTTAGTGGTGTTTCTTGGCTGCACATTTTTGATGTCTGTCGCCCTTTATATGGAACACGCCATGGCATTAGAGCCATGCCCCTTGTGTATTTTGCAGCGGGTCATGGTGATTGCTACCGCCGTGATTGCCTTGCTAGCCGCAATTCACAACCCAGGTATCAACGGCATTAGAGCCTATGGCGTGCTGGCCGGCTTAACCGCCATAGGCGGCGCTGGACTATCCATGCGCCAGCTATGGCTACAAAGCTTACCGCCTGATCAAGTACCTGCTTGTGGTCCTGGACTCGACTACTTGCTGGATGTGTTTCCGGTTACCGAAGTGCTAACAATGATCCTTAGTGGCGATGGCACCTGCGCCGAGGTGGTCTGGGAGTTTCTTGGTTTGAGTATTCCCGGGTGGACCTTAATAGGCTTTATCGGCCTGATTGCCATTAGCGTGTTTCAAGTGGCGAAACCCAGGCTCCCATAATTCAGCGAATTTCTTGCTGGTTCGAAAATCCTAAACTACGCTTTAACTATAAGGGATTAACCAGCGCCAACAGCTGAGATACAGGGAGTACTCTTATGTTGCACAACTACCAATCGGATCTGTCGCCGGTCAGCGGCATGAACCACCTGATCAACAAATGGTTGGTCGAACGCCAGGAGCTGATCAGGCTGTACTGCTCCCTGACTGATGAACATATTGACCGACCTATGTTCCTACGTCGCCTCGAGACATTTTGTGAGGTGCTTGTGGACTACTTGTCCGCCGGTCATTTTGAAGTTTTTACTGAGTTAGAAAACGAGGCGCGACACTTCGACGAGCGGGGCTTAAATCTCGTTAATGCTTTGTATCCTTACCTGGAGCAATCCACAGAATTAGCTTTGTGCTTCAATGACCGCTGCGAACAGCTGAAACAAAGCCATCGCGAATTCGAGAAGATTCGCGAAGAGCTGTCTTATCTGGGCGAATCCTTAACCGATCGATTCCAACTTGAGGATCAGCTGGTTGAGTATGTGCACAATGAGTATGTACACAACCATTTGGAAACTAGCGCCCAGGCAAGCTAAATCCCGTGACCAGTCTACCCTGGCGGTACTGGGTTGTCCTGACGGTAATTTTGCTAACAGGTTGTAATCAACCTGATCAGCCTGCTAGCAAAACGAAACTTGCTAGTCAGGGCCTACTGACTGCCGCCTTATCTCCCAACGGCGATTATTTGTTCACTGGCTCATTTCAACATGGCGGTGCGCTCTGGGATCAAACCCACCAGGCTCGACTATTCGATTGGAATCATGGCGACGGGGATTATGCGGCCTACTATGCCGCTGACTTTTCTGAAGACGGCAAGTTTCTCGCCGCCACTGACGGCGCGACGGTAACCCTCTGGAATGCTGAAACCGGTCAGTCCGCCTTATACCTGCAAAGCCCAGCACAGTCTCTAAATATCCAGAACACCAACGCCATCTGGCAAACCACCACGCCGGAAGCAAACAACTACTGGCAAAGGCCAGCGCGTATTACCGACATTGCGTTTTCGCGCCAATATATTTTATTGGCATTGGAAAACCAGCTCGCGCTACTCGTGGATAGTACCCGACAAGAAATCATTGGCGCACTCAGTCATGGGGACCTGGTCACGGATGTGGCCATGGACGAGCGGGCAAATCTGGCTGTAACCGGAACTCGACATGGCGAACTTCGCCTATGGTCATTGGACAGCGGTGAGACCTTAAGCCAGCGCAACTACCAGAGCTCGATTAGTTTTGTTGCCATGTCTGGTGACGGGCGTCAGGTGGTGGTGGCTGCGGCCCAGGGTCCAGTGGAACTTTTAACCTTCGACGCGACGCCAGAGCCAGAGGTGACGCGACTCTTTACAGGTAACCCGGGCATCATTGCCGCAACCTTCGATCAGGGAGACTTGATCCTGGGTAGTTCCAGGGAGCGCGTCTGGCGCATCGAAGGGAGCAGCGGCAAGATTCAAAACCAGTGGCAAATCCCTGCTCGCGGGCCCTGGCATAAAGCCGCCATCTTGGCTCTACATAGTCACGCTGGCAGCATTCAGGCGATTGCCTCTGATGGTTATGCTTATCAGCTCAATTAAGTTTGATAAGGCAGTGCCTGGTTAGGGCTTTTGACTCAACCGATCTAACTCTGCCTTACGTTCATCCACCGTGCTCTGCAGGTTATTCACCGTGTCCATCATCTCTTGAGCTTGCTCACCGGACACCGAGGTCATGCCTGCAGGTATCTGCAATCCTGGCCTCGCATCAGTGTCACCCCGTTGGCTCAAAATCGACGTGTCGGTAGCAGGCATGGTGTTGATATTGCCGTCATACTCAACGGTTTCACCCATGCCCTCATCCCGGGGCTGGTTAGAAAACTGCCAGACGCCGTTTTCGTCTTGCCATTTATAAACCTTCTCGGGCGCTGACACTGTGGCTTCTTCCGCCGGTATTTCAGGCTTAAAGTCATCTAAGGTAAGGATCTTTTCGCCATCCGGCCCATTGATAAAAAACAGCCCAGCAAATGCCGCAATCAGTAGTAGCACCATTACTTTGATCATGAGACTTCCTAAATAACCAGCTAATTTAAGTGTAACCGCACCACGCGATCTATGCACTTTGTTACAATGCCGCGGCAATTATTCTCGCCTGACTCCCATGTTGTCATTCAATCAAGTGGCGCTACGCCGGGGCGCTAAGCTTCTCTTTGAAGCAGCGACCTTTACCATCCATAAGCACAATAAGGTTGGCCTTATTGGTGCTAACGGCGCGGGTAAGTCGAGCCTATTTAAAATGATTATGGGTGAGCTGGAATCTGACACAGGTTCCATCGACATGCCACAAGACTTACGTATTGCCCATTTGAGCCAGGAAGTTGCCGCCAGCGATGAACTAGCCCGGGACTATGTGCTGGGCGGCGACGCCGAGTGGTGCGATATTCAAGCAAAGCTCAAGCAAGCCGAGGACAGCGGCGAATCTGCCGACATTGGCGAGCTCCATGAAGCCCTCGACAGCATTGATGGCTACACCACAATCCCGCGAGCGGAACAGTTGATGGCGGGCTTAGGCTTTGCCACTGAAGAGTTCGAACAACCTTTAAAAGCCTTCTCTGGTGGCTGGCGGATTCGTCTCAATCTCGCCCGCACCCTGATGACTCGATCAGACTTATTGCTACTGGACGAGCCTACCAACCACCTGGACCTGGACACCATTGTCTGGCTGGTGACCTTTTTGAAACAGTATCAGGGTGCGATGGTGTTGATTTCTCACGACCGTGAGTTCCTGGATGATACGGTAGACCACATTGCTTATCTCAACCAACAGAGCATTGAGCTCTTTACCGGCAACTACTCTCAGTTTGAATTGATTAAAGCGGCTCGTCTCGCTGAGCATCAGGCTAGCTACGAGAAACAACAGCGCGAGATCGCTCATATGCAGGACTTTGTGCGGCGTTTTCGGGCTAAAGCGACGAAAGCCAAACAGGCCCAAAGCCGAATCAAAGCACTTGCGAGACTCGAGGTCATTGCTCCCGCCCACGTGGACTCGCCGTTTTCGTTTCGTTTGCCAAGTAGCGACAAAACCTCTGACCCACTGCTGACCCTGGATCAGGCTGAAATTGGCTATCAAGAGGCCATCCTCGACTCCGTTAGCTTTAGTTTACATCCGGGGGATCGAATCGGTTTGCTGGGCCACAACGGTGCCGGTAAGACCACATTGGTTAAGGCACTAAGGGGCGACTTACCACTCTTGTCTGGGCAAAGACACGAGGGCGCTAATCTCGCTATCGGCTATTTTTCCCAGCACCAGGTAGACGAACTCGCCATGGAAGATTCGGCCTATCAACATATGGTGCGACTGGACAACAAGATCACCGAACAAGTTGCCCGTAATTTCCTTGGCGGCTTCGATTTTCACGGCGATAAGGTATTTGAAGCGGTGAAGTCATTTTCCGGCGGCGAGAAAGCTCGCCTCGCACTAGCACTGGTGGCCTGGCAAAAGCCTAACCTGTTACTTATGGATGAACCTACCAACCACCTGGATATGGAAATGCGCCAGGCCCTGACTGTGGCGCTGCAAGAATTTGCCGGGGCGATATTGCTGATTTCTCACGACCGCCATTTGCTGGCCAATAGTGTCGATGACTTTTATCTAGTCAATCAGGGTCAGGTGACAGAGTACCAGGGCGATCTTGAAGATTATCGCCGCTTCCTGCTCGGAGGTGAGAATGCAGCAAAGCCAGCCGCCAGTGATACCAGCTCCAAAACCAATAACAGTAACAAGAGCAAGCCAAAGGCATCGGCCTCTGCGAGCAAAGGTGCACAACTTAAACAAGATCAAAAAGCCCAGCGCCAGCTTAAAACCCAGGTTCGAAGCCTCGAGTCGAGATTAGAACGCTTATCAGAGAAACTCACTGCGGTGGAAACTAAACTCAGCGACTCAGCCCTGTACGAATCTGATCGTGCAGACGACCTGCACGACCTGGTGCGAAATCAACAAAACCTCAAAGAACAAATCAGTCTTGCCGAAGAGGAGTGGTTGACCCTTTCCGAGAAGCTCGGCGAATAGGCACAAGCCATCCAATCCTCGCTTACGCTATAATTCGCGCCAGATTTTAAACTCTCAATCAGGCAGCCTTATGCGCACTTACCCATTCACTCGCATGCGCCGTATGCGTAGCGACGACTTTTCCCGCCGCCTCATGCGCGAGAACGAGCTAACCGCCAGTGATTTGATTTACCCGGTGTTTGTTATTGAAGGGGAAAATCAAACCGAGGCCGTACCTAGCATGCCAGGGGTTGAACGAAAAACCATCGACTTGCTGGTGGAGGAAGCCAAGCAGGTGCGTGATCTAGGCATTCCCATGCTGGCGATTTTCCCAGTGGTACCGCTGGAGAAAAAATCTGAGGACGGCCGCGAGAGCTATAATCCTGACGGCCTTGCACCAAGGACCGTGGCCGCCCTGAAAGCCGCAGTACCTGAACTAGGCATTATGACCGACGTGGCATTAGACCCGTACACCACCCATGGCCAGGACGGTATTTTAGATGGCAATGGTTATGTGGCTAACGATATTTCCGTAGAAGCCCTTCGTCAGCAAGCACTGATTCAGGCTCAAGCAGGTGTGGATGTGGTCGCGCCTTCCGACATGATGGATGGCAGGATTGCCGCCATACGCGAAACCTTAGAAGAGAAGCAGTTCGTCAACACCAAAATCCTGGCGTACTCCGCCAAATACGCCTCGGCCTATTACGGTCCGTTTCGTGATGCCGTGGGCTCTGCTTCCAATCTCGGTTCCGGTAACAAGATGACCTACCAAATGGATCCTGCCAATAGTGATGAGGCACTCCATGAAGTGGGACTCGATCTTGAAGAAGGCGCTGATATGGTGATGGTAAAACCTGGCATGCCTTATTTAGATATTGTTCGGCGCGTGAAAGACGAATTTCGTGTACCGACGTATGTTTATCAGGTGAGCGGTGAGTACGCCATGCACCAGGCGGCGATTAGTAATGGCTGGCTAAGTGAAGCTGTGATACTCGAGTCGTTACTGGCCATGAAACGCGCCGGTGCTGATGGCATCCTGACTTACTCCGCTAAAGCGGTGGCCGCGCAACTGTAGAAATCCACTGCAATCCGGTCGATATCTGGTTGAGTAATTCTAGTGCGGGGCTTAGGATAGCCCACCAGCCACGTTTCCTTTTTTCTTTAATTTTTTTGGAGTCTCTAACCCATGTCCGACATTAGTCATGTCACCGATGATAGTTTTGAAGCAGAAGTCCTCAAGTCAGATGTACCTGTCCTGGTGGACTACTGGGCAGAATGGTGCGGCCCCTGCAAGGTGATTGCTCCAATCCTGGACGAAATTGCTGGCGAATATGATGGCAAGATGAAGATTTGCAAACTCGACATCGATGCCAACGAAAATACACCACCTAAATATGGCATTCGTGGCATCCCAACGCTGATGTTGTTCAAAAACGGTAGCGTAGAAGCTACTAAAGTTGGCGCCTTATCAAAGTCTCAATTGACTGCGTTCCTGGACAGCAATATCTAAGTCAAGCACAGCGGCGACCGACAAACTCCGGCTGGTGGGTGAGTCACCTACCAGTCTGGAAAGTTGGCAATAATTCCTAAAAACTGACAAAACTGGGAATTTCTTGACTTTTGACCATAAAACCGCCATTTTTTAACCGAATTTAGTAAACTTTCTCTGGACTACTAAGCACAAACCGCTATAGTTCTGACCTGCAACACTTCCTAACGTTAATACCCTAGCGTCCGTTCACGCAGACATCTTCGGCAGACTTCTCCGACAGACAACCGCAAGTTGGCACAAACACCGATCTGATTGGCCGATTGAACGACCCAAGTGTTGTCACATGACAAAAGCAGCTATGTGAACTGAACGCGCAGCGTTCCAAGACCTTTTTCAAACATCCTTTTTCAAATACTTCCCCTGCTCCTAGAGCAACCTCTTTAAATTCAGACCACAAACTCAGACCATTCTGCAAAACGCTTATGAATCTTACCGATCTAAAAACCAAACCTATTCCCGAATTACTGCAAATTGCCCATGACATGGGTTTGGACAATCTTGGCCGTTCACGCAAACAAGAGATTATAGCCAGCGTTTTACGCAAACACGCCAAAGGTGGCGAGGCGATCTTTGGCGATGGCACACTAGAAATTCTTCAGGATGGTTTCGGTTTCTTACGCTCACCAGACAGCTCCTATCTGGCCGGTCCGGACGACATTTATGTCTCACCAAGCCAGATTCGCCGTTTTAACCTGCGCACTGGTGACACGGTTTCAGGCAAGATCAGACCACCAAAAGATAGCGAGCGATACTTTGCGCTACTAAAAGTCGACCAGATCAATTTTACCGATCCGGCCGAATCGAAAAACAAGATCCTGTTCGAAAACTTAACGCCACTGTTCCCAGACGAACAACTGGCACTGGAAGCCGGCAACGGCAGTACCGAAGATTTAACTGCCCGCATCATTGACCTGACTTCACCCATTGGTAAAGGTCAACGTGGCTTGATTGTTTCGCCACCAAAAGCGGGTAAAACCTTGATCCTGCAAAATGTTGCGCAATCCATCATGCGTAACAACCCGGAATGTCACCTGATTGTGCTCCTCATTGATGAGCGCCCAGAGGAGGTGACAGAAATGCAACGTTCGGTACGCGGCGAAGTGGTTGCCAGTACCTTTGACGAGCCACCATCGCGTCACGTTCAGGTCAGCGAAATGGTGATTGAAAAAGCCAAGCGACTGGTAGAACACAAAACCGACGTGGTGATCTTACTGGACTCCATCACCCGTCTGGCACGAGCTTACAATACTGTAATTCCTGCTTCCGGTAAGGTCCTTACCGGTGGTGTTGACGCCCATGCCCTGGAGCGGCCCAAGCGCTTTTTTGGTGCAGCTCGAAACATCGAAGAGGGCGGTAGTTTAACGATCATCGCCACCTGTCTCATCGACACCGGCTCTAAAATGGATGAGGTTATCTACGAAGAATTCAAAGGAACCGGTAATCAGGAACTGCATCTAGAGCGCAAGATTGCCGAGAAGCGAGTTTATCCTGCGATTAACATTCGTCGCTCAGGTACCAGACGCGAAGACCTGCTGATGAGCGAAGAGGAATTACAGAAGGTTTGGATCTTGCGCAAGATCATTCATGAAATGGACGACCTTGCCGCCATTGAGTTCCTGTTAGATCGCATGAAGAAAACCAAAACCAACGAGGAATTTTTCTCCTCCATGAAGCGAAACTAAGCTAAGGCTCATACCTTGCCAATCATCACTTGTCCTATTCAAGCAGTTAAACATCTGAACCAGGATACTCGCCAGGTCCTACTGGATACTGGCGACGGTGTCAGCTTCAAAGCTGGTCAGTATTTGGAAGTCGTAGCCGATGATAAACGCTTTCCGTTTTCTATCGCTTCTGCACCAGCGCTGTCGCCCACCATTGAATTGCATGTGAAACCCACACCAAACTCTGCCGATTCGGATCAGTTTGAGGCCTTGTTAGATACTGCCTCTGAGCTAACCATTGATGTACCAAAAGGGGACTGTTTTATCGAATCTGCGCCAGACCAACCGCTAGTGATGCTTGCCGCGGCAACGGGCGTGACGCAAATGAAAAGTATCATCGAGCATTTGTTACCCCGCGGCCTGGCACAACCCACTTATTTGTACTGGGGCGTATTGTGTGACAAAGACTTGTATCTCAGTGAGCTGTGCGAATCCTGGCAAGCACGAGACAAGAACTTTCACTACATACCGGTGGTCAGCGAACCCGACACTTCACCCAACTGGCAAGGTCGTACCGGGCTCGTAGGCTCTGTAGCTTTAGAAGACTTTGCTGATCTTAGCAACATGCATGTCATCACCGGCGGCAGTCCAGGAATGGTTTACGCCACGCTGGACATGTTTCTCGCCAGGGGCTTCGATGAAGCAAACATGCAAAGCGACGTGTTCGCTTACGCGCCCCGGTAGCCCAACTGAAGTAGCTCGTGGCTGCGCTCAAAGTTACCTTCCGCTGCTAACAAACTAGCCAGTTGTTTGCTTGCACCACGATGCTGGGCTTGCTCCACGGCCAGGCTATAACTGGTTTTCGCCGCTTCAGTTTTCCCCAGGTGCTCTTGCAGCCGGCCCAGGCAATAACTCAGGGATGGATCAATGGGGTGCTGCTTTTGCCAGGCTAGCGCAACCTTTAGGCGTTTCCCCGCCGTCTCTGGCCCAAGCTCGCCGTAAGCTTCCACGAGCTCGGGTTGCCAACTGCGCTTGATGGCTTTTCTCAGCAAAACCTCGAGTTCTTTCTCTGTGCTCAGGTGCTCCGCCAAAGCCAGCATCACCATCGCATCCCGTTGAATAACGTCATCTGCGGATCGATAAAATTTCAGCTTTTGCTCGTCTGACAAACCGCTGTCACGAATAGCCGCCAGCACTTGCTGGTGCTGCAGGCGCTGAAACGCCTCATCACTCATGATCTTTTTTAACGCCGGCAAAAGCTCGCCTACAGTTTGCCAATCACCCTGGCCAAGGAGGGCAGACTTCTTCACCAGCAGCGCCCGATCCGTGCTTGGGGCATCTTTCAATGCCGTCAGACAGCCAGACCAGTCCTCGCGAGCCAGAGCAAGTTCTGCCCGGGCCATGGCCACCGCAGGGGCTGCGCCGCTGTCTGCTGTGATCGCAAGGCGTAAATACTTCTCGCGATCCTCAGCATGGTTTTGTGCATCAGCGGCCTTCGCCAGGTGCAAATAGTTGATCGCCGGCAATGGCTGCTTCTTAATACCACTGGTCAGGAATTTTTCCGCACGCTGCGGATTGCCCTCTTGTAGGTACAGCAGGCCCCGGGAGGTATGTTCAAGGCTCCTGGTTAGACCGCGGTCCTTTCGCCATTGTTGCAACCGGGCAGCGCCAGCAAATACACCGCGCCACAACCGCAGCAACAACCAAACAGCAAAAGCCAACAGAAATAATCCGGCGAGAAAAACCCAAAGTCCTGTTTGCAGCGTCGCGCCGTCATAGCTCACCAGCACATAACCCGGGTCTCGTTTTGCCAATGTGCCAATCACACCGGCGATCACCACGACCACTAACAAGTACAAGAGAGTCCGCTTCATGGTTCTGACCGCTCGTTGGTTTCGTGAAACCTTGCCATAAGTTGGCGGATCTCACGTAAGCTAGCGCTCACATCAGGCAGATCCCGAGCAATGTTCAGCGCACTAAGTTGCATCAGGGTTGCACTAACACTCTGGGTCAGGGCAGCCTCAGCATCAAAATGTCGATCCACCGCTGCTGCAGCATCATTGAGACTTTGTTGATAAATGGCCTGGTTGCCGCGCAACAAGCCCAGTTGGGCGAGCTGTATTTTTAGGATCAGGTTTTGCCTTAGATAGTATTCCTCGTCCGGCGGCAGAATCGGCGTAATGACTTCGCCTTTGGCGCGATAGTCCACCAGACTCGCCACGTGTGCACCAAACCGAGTGAGTAAACTCATTAAGCGCTCAGTGAAGCTGAGGCTTTCGTCACTAACGTGTGCCGTTGGTATATCGCGCTCGAATGTGAGTTGTTTTTGTTGCAGCAACGGCACTTGACCCGCCACAGCGCCTAATTGCACAAATATACCTTCAACATCTGCTGCCGAGACCCCTTTAAGTGCTGCAATGTCCGCAGCAATTGCTTCCCGGAGATCAAAAGCCACAACGCCCTCAGCGTCACGAATAATTTCATCGGCAGCCTCGAACAAAGCAATAGCGCCCTTCACGTCATCTTCCATGGCCACCCGCTGATTTGCCAGGCGCAGCATATATTCTGCCTCTGCGAGCAACCAATCTTCCGCGGTAGTGCCAATTTGACTGCGCAGCTCTGCCACACTCGAACTCACTCTAGACTCTATTTGGGCAACCGCGTTTTGCTGTTCCGCTAGCAGGCTTTGCACTTCTGCTTTTATTGCCGCGGAACCTTGTCCTTGCTGCCCCTCAAGGGCATTGAGCTGCCGGGTTAAGCTTGCCACCTCACTCGCTAAGGCATTTTGCGCCTGCGCCTGGCCAGCTTCATTTTGTTGTTGTAACCAGAGTGTATAGGTACTGTAGCTTGCCGCGCCCAGAGCCAGCAGTGCAATCAATAGCGCAATTCCGGATAAGACACCGCCACCAGACTTCTGTGCCGAAGCGGTATTCGCCGCCCGCGCACTTCTGGGCCGGCCCCCTGGGTCTGCCTGATCTTTCACTGCTGCTTGTTCCGCTTGTTGGTTTTCGGCCACCTGACGCTCCAGGCGCGCAAATGCCTCATTAAGCTCAATGTCCTTTTTGTCGCTCTGATCCCCAGATCCGGAGGTGTCGCTCATTGACGTTGCTCCAGTAACTGCAATAAAACCTCGATCATGGCTTGGTCTTCCTGATTGTTGGCAAGTTCGACTTTATCAAAGCCAGAGCTGATTGCTAGTTCTTGCAGACGCTTTGACGGCACGATTAGCGTGTAACGAGCTACATCGGACGGTATCAAAGTTAAAAGATGTTGAATGGCTTCACCGGAGTAAACCAGGGCAATCACCTGGTCGCCATCGGGCATTGCCGCAGCCGGGTAGCCAATGGTCTGGCGCCGATACACTTCAAGGTAGGTCACCATTGCCTCGCGCTGACTTAGGCCCTCACGAAGTGTTTCGCGGCCACCTTCACCCCGGACAATGAGTACTCTTTGTCCTGCCACTGCAGCGAACTGCGGCAACGCCAATAAGCCCTCGGAGGAAGCCAGAGCGGGGAAGGTCGCGTCGATATCAAACCTTTGCAGCGCCTTCGCGGTGCCTTGACCTACCGCAAACCAACGAAGATTTAACGGCCACTGGGGCCAATAACTTTCTAACACGGGCAGTCCGAACTGGACCGCGTTCTTTGAAATAAATATCACTGAATCAAATTGATCCAGCTCGAGAATGGTCGACCGCATCCCCTGGTCTTCTGGAATAGCCAGCGCTTCCAGTAGCGGCAAGTCGAAAACCGGTAGGTCAGGTCGCGCCAGAGTCTGGCGAATCAGTTCATTTTGGGCTGAAGATCGAGTCAGCAACAGTTGCAGCATCTATTTCGCCAATAGCTCCGCAGCCCCGGCTTCAAGCAGCTGGCTCGCAACCGACTTTGCAAGTTGAAATCGCTCTGCGCGGGGCGCCGTGCCGGCCTTACGAATATGAGTGGCGGTGCTGGTTGCCTGGCCCGCATTACCCACATAGGCCTGCAGATTCATTTCCGCACCATTTAATACCGCAAAAGCAGCTACCGGCAGGTCACAACTAGCGCCGAGTTCTGTAGAAATGACACGTTCCGCCATCACGCAATCAAAGGTATCTTGATGGTTAATGGCTGCTAACAAGCCAAGCACTCTGCCATCGGTGGTTCTTGCTTCAATACCCACAGCACCCTGGCCAGCCGACGGCGTTGACAGATCTGGTGCCATCGGTTCAGCAATGCGAGCTTCTAATCCCAGGCGCTTTAGTCCTGCCACTGCCAGGATAATGGCATCAAACTCACCTTCATCTAACTTGCGTAATCGAGTATCTAAATTGCCTCGAACATCCGCGTATTCAAGCTCTGGGCGCCGCACTTGCATTTGCAGCCGGCGTCGTAAGCTAGACGAACCTACCCGCGCACCTGGTGGCAATTCAGCGAAAGAAGCGTAGTGATTACTTACAAACGCATCTCGAGGATCCTCGCGCTGACAAATCGCAACAATATCCAGGCCATCGGGCATTTCCGCCGGCACATCTTTCATGGAGTGCACCGCGATATCTGCTCGGTCTTCCAGTAGGGCTGACTCTAGCTCTTTGACGAACACACCCTTACCGCCAAGCCGGGCTAATGGCGTATTCTTATCGCGATCGCCCTGGGTGGTCATGCCAAGAATTTCTACTTCCAGCTCCGGATGCGCGGCCTCAAGGGCACTTTTGACATAGTGAGCCTGCCACATGGCAAGCTCACTTTCTCGGGTGGCAATTCTAACCTTCTCAGACATAACAGATTCGCACAAAAAAGGCGGCATTATAGCCGCCTTATGGGCGTTTCGCCCTGTCTGGTTTAGAGAGCGTTCGTAACCGGGCCAGCATAGCCTATAACGCCCGTATCTCGAGGACGATCAACTAAAGGCTTTGCACCAGACGGCGTAAGCCAGAAACATGGCGACGGCTCACGTCCAGGCGATCTTCGACGCCGCGCATGCGCACGCGGTAGTGACCTCTTGGATCTCGCTCTAGACCCTCAAGATGATCGGTCATGACCAGTGCGTTCCGGTGGATACGCACCACACGGTCACTAAACTCGTTCTCCAGATCACGTAGCGTATCGTCTATCAGCACTTCGCCCTTGTCGTGCCGCACGGTGACATATTTGTGATCTGCCTGGAAAAACCGAATGTCGCTTAAGGGAATCAACTCAATACCCCGCCGGGTCTTGGCACTAATGTGCGTTCGGGCCCGTGATTTTGAGTCTTCTTCCTCTACACCCAGAGACTGTGCCTGGATTTTGTTAACCCGACCAATCTTGGACAGCGTGTCTAGCAGCGCGTCGCGGCGGACTGGCTTTAACAAATAGCCTGCCGCATTCACATCAAACGCCTCAATGGCATGCTCGCCAAAAGCCGTACAAAAAACCACCGCTGGTGGCGACTGCATTTCAGCCAATTCTTTGCCCGTCGCCATGCCGTCTTTGCCTGGCATGCGAATATCCAGCAATACTATGTCTGGCTCAGCATCTAGAGTTTTCTGGATTGCCTCGTCACCACAACCGGCTTCACCCACCACGTCGTAGTTTTCCAGGGCATCCACCATTCGCACCAGCCGCTCTCTCGCTAATTTTTCGTCATCAACGACTAAAACTCTCATGGTGTAACCTCGCTTTCTTCTTATACCGTTTCCCGAATTGCGGAGTCGATAACCCTCCATGGCATAACAAAATACGCATATTTCTCTACAAAACTGCGACGTACTGCACATTATTGGTGTGAACTACCGCAGATTTTCGCAAGTTTGTGACCTACGTCACGTTTCTGCAGGCGTTCTTAAAGGATAGCTGACGGTAGTAGTAAAGGTAGTGTCGCCCCGATCGGCGAGTAATCGGGCCTCGTCGCCGTAGATCGCCTGAAGTCGATGGCGAATATTATCAATTGCCATTTTATTCCCCGCCTCATGAGCATAGTCATCCCGGGGCAAAGGATTGGTGAGGCAAATTCGCAGCTGATTGTTTTCAATTTGAATTTGCACGACCACAGTACCCCCCTCAGGAATGGGCTGTATCCCATGATAAATGGCATTCTCAAGCAATGGCTGCAGCGTCAGCATGGGGATTCGCACCTCATCAATATCCACGTTGACCTGCCAGTCCACATCAAGGCGATCATCTAGTCTAAGACTTTCTATATGGACATACTTTTCACAAAGAGATAGTTCCTCGCGAAGCGGCACCGGTTGATCGCTTGAGTGATTTAAAGAGGCTCGAAACAGCACAGACAAGTCTTCGACCACTTCTTCGGCAGTGTCCGGGTCGACGCTAATCAAACTGGCAATGATGTTCATTGAGTTAAACAAAAAGTGCGGTCTGATCCTCGATTGCAACGCCTGAATGCGCGAATTTAACTCTGCCTGTTCCTGGCGCCGCAGTTGATGCTGCAAAAAGAAATAGCGAAATGCGATACCAGCCATCACTGCCGCAATAATCAGGTTACGACCCACACCGCCGAGGCTTGCCATGGACCAATCGAAGGCTTCCTCGGCCAGAGCCCATTCCGCTAGCAAGCTAAACACGAGGGTTAAAGACAATATCAAGGCGTAAGCAGTGATCGTGGCTGCTGCCACCGACATAGCACTCAGCATAGGCCTGATATTGCAGAGAAGTGCTGCAGACACCAGCACGATCCACTGCACGAACAGCGAGGTCAGGCCCAGTTGGACCCAACTAAAATCGATTAGCCGGGAATTTGCCAACACCAACACAAACACCAGCAGCTCCGTGACCAACACAAGGAACAAGATGCTCTGGGCCTGACATATATCCGGTAAGAAAAAGTCTTCGTCTTGTTCTGCCACGGGTGCGCTCCACCACTTTGCTCAGCAGCTAGTATAGCTTGATGCTGCTATACTCCGCGCCCTGAACATTTAGATACCGCCACAGCATCCGGCAAACACAAAAAGTTAACGATTATGAGCGCAAAAGACGACAAAAAACTCTGGGATGGTCGCTTCACCGAGGCCACTGACGCCTTTGTGGAAACGTTCACCGCATCAGTGGAGTTCGATCAAATTCTCGCCCGCTATGACATAGAAGGCTCAATTGCCCACGCCACCATGCTAGAAAAGGTTGGCGTCCTCACCAGCAATGAACTGGGCGCCATAACGGAAGGTCTTAGTGCTATTTTAAAAGACATAGAAGCAGGCAACTTTGACTGGTCAGTTAGCCTTGAAGACGTGCATATGAATGTGGAAAAGGCCCTTACCGATCGCATTGGCGATGTGGGTAAAAAACTTCACACTGGTCGCTCCCGCAATGATCAAGTGGCCACTGACATCCGCTTGTACTTGCGCCATCAATGTGACCAGATCAGTGCTCAACTGACACGATTGCAAACCGGTTTGTTGGATCTAGCCGAACGCGAAGCAGATACGATTTTACCTGGGATGACGCACTTGCAGGTGGCCCAGCCGATCACCTTCGGGCATCACATGATGGCCTGGTTCGAAATGCTAGACCGGGATAGAACTCGCCTTCAAGATTGCCGGGCCCGTATTAATGTCATGCCATTGGGCGCGGCCGCGATGGCCGGCACCACCTTTCCAATCGATCGCAGTATTACTGCGGAGTTGCTTGGTTTCGATAAGATTGCCGAAAATAGCCTGGATGCCGTGAGCGATCGCGACTTTGCCATTGAGTTTGCCGCTTTTGCCAGCACCCTAATGATGCATCTGTCACGCTGGTCAGAGGAAATGATTCTCTGGTCTTCGTCACAATTTGAGTTTATTGAATTGCCTGATCGATTCTGCACCGGTTCTTCAATTATGCCCCAGAAGAAAAACCCAGATGTGCCAGAGTTGGTGCGCGGCAAGTCCGGCCGGGTGTTTGGCCACCTGACCAGTTTACTGACCTTGATGAAGTCTCAGCCACTGGCCTACAACAAAGACAATCAAGAGGACAAAGAGCCCCTGTTTGATATCGTTAGAACTGTGCGGGATAGCCTGACAGCCTTCGCGGATATGGTGCCGGCAATTATTACTCGTCCGGAAAATATGCGTGCTGCGGCCATGCGCGGCTACGCGACGGCCACAGACCTCGCCGATTACCTGGTAAAAAAAGGCTTACCTTTTCGTGATGCCCATGACGTGGTTGGCAAGCTGGTCAATACCGGCATCCAACAGAACCTCGACTTATCAGAACTACCGCTGCAGACCCTGCAACAGGCCTCGGAGTTGATCGACGCCGATGTCTTCGAGGTATTGACCCTTGAAGGCTCCGTTGCCGCCCGGGATCATCTCGGCGGCACCAGCCCAAATCAGGTCAGAGCTGCCGTGGTACGTGCCCGGGAAAGGCTTAGCGACTAGGCGAGTAATTCAACCTCACGACCTAGCTGTTCAGAAAAAACCCGGGAAATTAACGCGGGTAAACTCTCGTCAGTGGTACCGCAGATCCAATTTCCATTCTGATGTTTCAGATGGAAGCCGCCGGATCTGGCTGCCACCCAGATTTCTAGCGTCGCAATTTGCCGGCTCACCACCACGGTGGAGCCATTGGGAAATTGCACCGTTAAAATCCCGCTGGCATTTTCCACGTCCAGATCTTCAGGGTAGTCCTCAAGTTCATCCTCAAGCTGCATGACAATGTCATCAACCACATCGTGAAATTCTGCTTCCTGCACGGGCCAGCCTCATCAATCAAAATCGCTGTTTAGTATACAAGCACTCGGGCCGAGGCAGGCATGGTTTCGTGAGCAATTGTATCCGCTCTTTTAAGGGAGCAGGGCTATCGCTATAATCCGTGTCACTTCGCGCCAGAGAGGCGCTCACTTATCCCGGTCCGGATCATCATGCGCTTCTTGACGATTTTTACGCTGCTATTTCTCGCCGCCTGCGGCCAGACCGGCAAGCTGTACCTACCAGACTCTGTGCCAGCCGAGCCTGTCACGACCGCTCCCGCAGCAGAAACTGCTGAAAGTGCTTCGCCAGATAAAGCTGAGTTTGAGGCAGAGTTGAAGTCGCAACCGTCACAACAGCAGCCATAGTTATGCAGGCATTTGAATACCAGAACGGCGAACTGTTTGCTGAAGGTGTGCCGCTCCAGCAGATCGCCGCAGAGTTCGGTACGCCAACCTTCGTCTACTCCAGAGCCGCGATTACCGAGGCCTATCAGTCATTTACTGGCGCTTTTGGCGATCACCCACATCGCGTGTGTTATGCGGTGAAGGCCAATAGCAACCTGGCAATTTTGTCTTTGTTAAAGTCTCTCGGGGCATCGTTCGATATTGTTTCCGGCGGTGAGCTGGCGCGTTTACAAGCAGTGGGGGTTGCTGGCGATCGCATCGTATTTTCCGGTGTGGGCAAGCAGGCCAGTGAGCTGCAGGCCGCTTTGGACGCCAATATTAGTTGCTTCAACGTCGAGAGCGAACAGGAACTTTACGATTTAGAGCGTCTGGCCGAAAAAAGCCAAAAGGCCGCGCCGGTTTCACTACGAGTTAATCCAGATGTGGATGCCAAAAGCCACCCTTACATCTCCACCGGCTTAAAAGAGAATAAATTTGGCGTGAGCATCAAAGACGCCAGACGGTTGTACGAGTACGCTGCCCAATCCAACTATCTCAATGTGGTTGGCATTGATTGTCACATTGGTTCCCAGTTGCTCACCATCGCCCCTTTTCTTGATGCGCTGGAACGAGTTCTGGAGTTGGTGGGCGAACTGGAAAGGGGCGGCATCGAACTGAAGCATATGGACCTTGGCGGTGGCATGGGGGTCAAGTATGAACCTGAGGATGAGCCCTTAGACATCGAGGCTTATGCTAGCGCCGTGCTGCAGGCCGCAAGCAGCTTCAAGCAGGAACTCTGGTTTGAACCAGGCCGCTCTATTGTCGCCAATGCCGGCGTTCTACTTACCCGGGTGATCAATCTAAAGCACAATGAAGGCAAAGACTTCTGCATCATTGATGCCGCCATGAACGACTTGATTCGCCCGGCGCTCTATCAAGCATGGCAAGGAGTCCGTCCGGTACTGCAGGCCAGCAGCAGTGATAAGAGAAACTATGACGTGGTGGGCCCTGTTTGTGAAACCGGTGACTTTCTTGCCAAACAGCGAGATCTCGCCGTGGCACCAGGGGACCTACTGGTTGTGGATTCATCCGGCGCCTATGGTTTTGCCATGAGTTCTAACTACAACAGTCGTAATCGCGCCGCAGAGGTGCTGGTGGACGGAGACCAACTGCATTTGATTCGGCGTCGCGAGGATTACCAGCACCAGTTTAGTTTGGAACAGGCGGTCTCCTTCCACTAAACCCTTGGGTTACTGATCACAACAACATAATTACCTCACGCCCTGGTTATTGATGCTTGGCTTTACGAGGGGCGAGAGGTAACCTTCAGGCATGCTTTTAAGATTTACCAAGATGCACGGGTTGGGTAATGACTTTGTGCTCCTGGACCTGATTTCACAAAACATCACCATTCGCGAGGATCAAATTCAGGCACTGGCTGACCGTCGCCTTGGCGTCGGCTTTGATCAGTTACTGGTGGTTCAGCCACCGGACGATCCCAGTACTGATTTTAAGTACCGGATATTTAATGCAGATGGTGCAGAAGTCGAGCAGTGCGGCAACGGCGCGCGCTGCTTTCTGCGTTTTGTCAGGGACCGGGGTTTAACCACCAAAACCCAACTTAAGATCGGCACCAACACCGGTGTCATTGAAGCCAGGCTCGAGTCTGATGGCAATATCACCATTAACATGGGTGAGCCGATTCTCGAACCGGGCAAGATTCCATTTGTCGCCGATGCCCCGCAAATAGTTTATCCCCTGCAGGTCGAATTGCCGGTGTGCGGCAGCCAGAAAGACATCGAACTATCCGCCGTGAGCATGGGCAATCCCCATGGTGTGCTGGTGGTGGATGATGTCGAATCAGCACCCGTGAATCAGCTTGGCCCGGTGTTAGAGCATCATGAGCGATTCCCAAATCGCGCCAATATCGGATTTATGCAGGTGCTTTCGCGCAGGGCGGTAAAGCTCAGAGTTTTTGAACGCGGCGTGGGAGAAACGAAAGCCTGTGGTACTGGCGCTTGCGCTGCTATGGTCGCTGGCAGGATGCGCGGCTTGCTCGATGATGAAGTGGAAGTACAACTTACCGGTGGCAACCTCATGGTACGTTGGTCTGGGGCTGGCACACCGGTCATGATGACAGGCCCGGCCTGTCGAGTTTATGAAGGTCGTTTACACATATAATTAATGGAGCCAGTTCATGTCGAGCACTGACAGCAACGCAGAAATTGCCACGCTAGATGCGGACCTGGTCCGTGGCTACTTACGTGACAATCCTGATTTTTTCACCCAGCACAGCGATCTACTGGCTGAACTCACTTTACCTCACAGCCAAAGCGGTGCCATTTCCCTGGTAGAGAAGCAGGTTGCCGTGCTTCGCGAACGGGATAAAGCGAGCCGCGTCAAACTCGATGAATTTATCAAGGCGGCTAAACACAACGACGACATTTTTAAAAAGTGCCAGTTTATGGTGCTAGGCCTCATTGAGGCCACCGACCAGGAAACATTCCTGAAGAATTTAGAAAAGGGCTTTAAGCGCGACTTTAAGGCCAGCGCCTATAGCTTGCTGATTTTCGGCGACCAACCACGGCAGATCAATCACTTCACCTCAGTCGTTAGCAAAGCAGCGGCAAAAGAGTATGTGGCCTCCCTGATTCGCAGCACCAAACCAACACTGGGCGCATTGCGACCTTCGGAACAGGACTTTCTATTTCGCCACCAGAGTGAAAAAGTAAAGTCCGCCGTGGTACTTTCCGTAAGGGAAGGTAGAGAACAAATCGCTTTGCTAGCCATTGGCAATTCAGACCCTAACTACTTTCAGCCGGGCATGGGTACCATGTTTGTGCACTTTATTGCTGACGTCCTTTCTCGATTAATCCCAAGATTCATTACGGGCGATTCGGAATCTAGCTAGTGGCCAGCGCCGCAGATACAGCTGAACTAAGCGGTCTCGTCGAAGACTTTTTGCGTTATTTGAGAAATGAACGACAGCTTAGCGCTAACACCGTACTTGCCTATCAGCGAGATCTAAAACAGTTTTCGAGTTTCCTGTCGGATCTAGACCATACCGGTAGCACTGTACCAACCCATTTAGTTCGCCAGTTTGTTGCCGCCAGGCACAGAGCCGGAGCCTCGGGCAAAAGCCTGCAAAGGGCGCTTTCTGCAATTCGCATGTTCTACCAGTTTCTAATTCGAAACGGTATCGCAAAGAACAATCCTGCCCTCGGTGTAACCACACCAAAAACCGCCAAGAAACTACCAAAAACGCTTGATACTGACCAGATTACTCGCTTACTCGATGGACCCAGCAACGACTGGCATGGACTCAGAGACCACGCCATCCTCGAGTTGTTTTACTCATCTGGCTTGAGACTTAGCGAATTGAATCAGGCGAATCTTGATCAGCTCGACCTGGCGGAAGGAACCATTCGGGTGATCGGCAAGGGCAGCAAAACCCGGGTCGTACCCGTGGGCACAGCAGCCAGAAACGCCATTCAAGCCTGGCTAAAAGTACGCGCAGATCTACCACAAAAAAAATGCACCATTGAAGATGATAACGCGATATTTGTGAGCGAACGAGGCACCCGGCTCGGACAACGTTCGATTCAAGACCGCGTTAAACTCTGGGCCATGCAGAAGGGTCTGCCAGGTCATCTACATCCACATATGCTAAGGCACTCTTTTGCAAGCCACCTATTAGAGTCGAGCCAGGATCTGCGCGCAGTACAAGAACTGCTCGGCCACAACGACATTTCTACAACTCAAATCTACACCCATCTAGACTTTCAACATCTCGCCAACGTTTATGATAAGGCGCATCCACGAGCGCAAAGAAAGAACCCTGGAGGCGGCGAAGATGATTAAGGTTATCGGTTTTGATCTGGATGACACCTTGTGGGCGGTTCGCCCGGTAATTATTCGTGCCGAACAAAAACTTAATCACTGGTTAAAAGGCCGCGCCCCGGAACTTCGGTATGAAATGGCGGATATGGCGAAGTTTCGCGAACGGGCACTGGCGCAAGACCCAGACCTAATTAAAAAAATCACCGAACTGCGCAGGCAAGTCCTACTTCTCGCCCTCGAGGACAGCGCGGTAGCAAATCCAGAAACGATTGCTAACGAGGCAATTGAAGTGTTTTTGACGGCCAGAAACGAAATTGAATTCTTTGACGGCGCATTGGATGCGTTGCAGTCTCTGGCGCAAAATTACGCGCTTGGTGCTTTAAGCAACGGTAATGCAGACATCCACCGGCTTGGCCTGGCAGATCTATTCATGTTCGCGTATTCAGCAGAACAAGTTGGCGCACCAAAGCCGCACTCAGCGCTTTTTGAGAAAGCTCTGGAACACACTCAGGTAGATCCACGGCAAATGATTTATGTGGGTGACGACCCTCAGCTAGACGTGGATGCTGCGAATCGGCTAGGCATTCACACCATATGGTTAGATCATGGCGCTAAACCAAAAGGCCAATCAGAACCCAGTGCTGTCATTAAAAACATCAAGGACTTGCCTGCCGCTGTTGCATTGGTGCAAAGCGAGGCCCGCTGACCTAATCGACCTTCTCGATTTCAGCGCGCACCAGGTCCACATCTGCGGCTAGCACTTCTTTTCTCGTAGGCAAATCGCGTAGGGCAGCCAGGGTTGGATGACTCACAGTGAGTCCTGCCTCTGTCATGACGTCCTCAAACTTGGCCGGATGCGCTGTGGACAAACAGACCATCGGTACAGTGCTATCCACATGCTGTTCGGCAATGTTAAAGCCAACTGCGGTGTGAGGGTCAACAATATAATTGTGCGCTTCATGAACCCGGCGGATAGTTTCCAGAGTCGCTTCGTTGCTCACCGCGCCAGCGAGAATTCCCTGATCAAAACTCTCGGTGTTAAACCGTAGCTCCGCTTTGCCCTGGGTCAAAAAGGTTTCCATAAACGCTTTAACCTTTTCCCCATCCTGACCAAGGACATCGTAAAGGTATCGTTCAAAGTTACTCGCAACTTGTATATCCATCGCGGGACTGTAGGTGAAATTGACGTCACGTCGTTCGTAAACCCCGGTGGCAAAAAATCTCGCGAGGATGTCATTGGCATTGGTTGCCAGCACCAGATGCCGAATCGGCAAACCCATTTTCTTTGCGACATAGCCGGCAAAGATATTACCGAAGTTCCCAGTAGGCACGGTGACGTCGAACGCTTTTGGTGCACCCAGTTGATAGTAGGCTGAGAAAAAATACACCACCTGGGCCAGGACCCTGGTCCAGTTAACGGAATTCACCGCCGCCAGGTGATGCGCTTGTTTGAATTCCAGGTCAGAGAAGATTGTCTTCATAATGCCCTGGCAATCATCAAAGCTGCCTTGAATACCGATGTTGTGAACATTGTCATCCAGGATGGATGTCATTTGCCGTTCTTGTAAGGGAGAGGTTTTGCCTTCCGGGAACATGATGAAAATATCAATATTCTGCTTCCCGCGAATACCTGCGATCGCCGCGCTACCCGTGTCGCCGCTAGTGGCCCCGAGAATTTTTACCCTGGCATTGGTTTCTTCCAGGATTAACTCAAACACGTTACCAAGAAACTGTAGAGCAACATCTTTGAAAGCCAGGGTTGGGCCGTGAAACAATTCTAAAACATGTAAGTCACCCACCTTAATCAGGGGTGTCACCAGTTCATGATCAAAGCTGGCGTAACTCGCATCAACCAACCTGGTTAACTCAGTACGATCAATGTCATCAATAAACTGTGACATGATTTCTACAGCAAGCTGTTGATAGGTCAGTCCGGCGTATTCATCGAGTTTCGCCGCAACATTAGGTACCTGCTCCGGCACCAACAAACCACCATCGCTGGCAAGGCCCATCAACACCGCATCTTTAAAGCCAAGGCCAGAGACGCCACCGCGTGTGCTTTTGTATTTCATTCCGGCCCAGCCTTTTAGGTTACAAATGGATATGGAGGGGCGGGATTATAGAGATGTCCGCGAGGGGATTAAATTCCCATTACGCATGGCGTAGATAAAAGTGATTAACAGGGTCTGAAACTGCGCGCCTAAATAGGGCGGCCACCATATTTCGTCACAGGTCTGGTGGGTGGGTCAGCAGTAACATTCGCGCCAATTTCATTGATCGCGCCGCCTTTTTGCAGGAAGGCTTCTATATCAGCATCCAGTTGGGCCCGCACATTTTGTTTCGCGTTGACCGTCTTAATGCTTTCTTCGTCATCCTTAATGATTCTATCAGCCGCCGTCATCTTTAGCCTCCGTTCAAACAACGGTTTATTTATAGACCAATATCCGGATTCGTCAATTTCAGTGCGCCTATTTTTACCCCGGGATTTCGAGTTAGGCAGGAGAAATAGATCCTTAACTAAGGTTCGCCAGAGCATGTACTCATCGCCTGGCAACAGGCAAAAAAAAGCCCCCGCAAGCGGAGGCTTTCTTGGGCTTACTGATCAATCTTAGAAAGATTTACCAACCGTGAAGACCAGAGATACTTCATTGTCACCAGGTGAAGACAAAGTACCAGCAGCACCAAAGCCTGGCGCTAGATCATCGTCGGCGAAAATAGCAGATACGCCAAGATCGATTTCAGAAACTGTGGTTCCCCAACCGATTTCTACATAATCACCGTCAAAGTCATCACCGAACGTGCCGTAAGTACCCCACCAGCCGTTCTCTAGTGCAAATGACAATGCCAGGAAATCATAGTCTAGTTCTGGACCGAAGTTACCCGCTTCACCAAAGGAGTACTCAAGACCGAAGATGTTGTAACCCAGGTTGATGTTCACTTCAGAGTAGTAGTCATCGAAGGTCTCACCGGTGTAGTCATAGTAGGTGTATCCCAGGCTAGCAGTAAAACCAGACTCGGTTTCAATACCGTAGCCGAGGTAGTAGTCGATCTCTAAACCGTCACCCACGTCAGCAGCCCAGGAACCAATGTAGAAGCCGCCATTTTCATAGTCGATGCCGGCGCTAGCAGAAGAACCTTTCTGCTTGATCCCACGGAAGTGATATTCCGACATGTAACCAATGTTATAAGAAACCTCTGCAGCGGCAGTGGTTGTAAACGTCGCACCCGCTAGCAAAGTAGCTGCTGCGACAAGTTTTGTTACTAATTTCATGAAGTTCTCCTCATATTTATTCGACAGCGAATGTAACGTGTACAAAAGCACTAGTGATTTAGCAAAGGGCGGGCCAACCTCAATAAGTCATTGATAGTTATCACTAAATCGAAATTTGACAGAGGTCTGAGGACACGTATTTGCACCATGATGGTGCTATGGGGCGTAAGGTTTTTTTATTTGCACTGTCGTGGGGCGAATCATTTCGCGGTGGTTTTACCTGATGGGTGTCAGACAAAATCCCCAGGCAAAAAAAAGGCGCCAATGGCGCCTTTCACACAATCCGACGAGGACAAGTCGGGCTAAACAGCCTCGCCCCCGGTCTCTCCGGTACGAATTCGGATCACGTCATCTAACGTGGTGATGAAGATCTTGCCGTCACCGACCTTGCCAGTATTGGCGGCACTGCTAATGGCTTCGATGACACCGTCAAGGTTCTCATCAGAAATCGCCACCTCGATCTTAACCTTGGGCAAGAAATCGATCACGTACTCTGCACCCCGATAAAGTTCTGTGTGGCCTTTTTGCCGACCAAACCCTTTGACTTCGGTGACAGTCATGCCCTGGACTGAAATCTCAGACAGCGCTTCCCGCACGTCATCAAGCTTGAATGGTTTAATAATTGCCGTGACTAGTTTCATGTATCCTCCATCGTCAGGATCGTTTGCTTGTGAATGTATCTAAATTGTCGGCGCATTCCAATCTTATTGCTGAGTTTGTGTCACACACCGTTAATACTTTTACTTAATTCTGAAAGACCGCAGTGACGCGAAGTCTCATCGGCTACGCTGCAAGTGTGCTGAGTTTACAGCATCGACCATGCCAAGTTGTAAATTACTCGGTAATTCAAAGCCTTAGCAGGCTTTTAGGTTTATTCCCACGTTTTCCTTGGCACTCATATGGTGCGAATGCACCACCACTGTTCCATAAAGGTGCAATGATTTTCAGTCATAACCCACAGCCAGTGTGGTGTTCTACGTACATGCCAGTGGCATTGTCTAACACACACTTCGGCAATGACTTTTGCTGTTACCTACTCTAGAGCCCAACTTGGTGTGGATGCCCCGCTAGTGACAGTGGAAGCTAATATTGCTTCTGGGTTACCCCAAATTGTCATCGTCGGGTTACCTGAAACTGCAGTGCGAGAAAG
>JBKAGC010000500.1:0-31038 GCA_046290215.1 Pseudomonadales bacterium
CCACAAACTGTGTACCCACATTGTTGAAGAACAATTGTTGCATTGACGGTGCACGGAAGCCGGTACTCACGGCTGAGCGGATGCTGAAGAAGTCGTTGAAGCGATAGTTACCAGCCAGCTTAAAGTTGGTGGTATCACCAAAGCCATCATAATCATCATAGCGAACGGCTGCGCTGACGAGAAACGCCTCGTTCACATCATATTCGCCGTCCAGATAAAAGGAGACAACGTCGCGAGTTTCATCCACTTCATTGTTCGGCGCGATGCCAGGAAAGCCTTGGATGCCGCCACTGCGATCTTCCGCAAATAAGCTCACACCATTGACCGTATCGTAATCACGGTAGGCGTATTCTTCACCAGCTTTGATCTTATATTCATCCTCCCGCAGTTCCGCACCTAACGCGACGGCAAGGTCGCCATAGCGCGTGGTGTAATCTACGTTGATAGTTTCAAGGCCAAGCTCCAGACCGTACGCAGCCGCCTCGCGGGGCACACTTGAGCGGATCTCAGCAGAGGTGAGGGCGGTGGAGAATCGTTGGCTATTTGCAAAGGATGAGTTCAACGAATCGCTTGTGACATAGTCGATCGTGTTCTCGCCATCCGTGTAGGAAATGTCCAGAGTTGAACCATCATCAAACTCAGTGCGATAGCCAAAGTTGAAGGACAGGTCATCAATTTCAGAATTGATCTTTGGCAAGAATCCCGCTGGGATGGTGGCATCGCCATCGGCAAGTGGCGCGTTGCCACCGGTGTTGCCGTTATGGCGGAAGAAAGCAGCAGATTCATTGTCCCGGCTCGAATAAGTGACAAAGCCGTAAAGTTCACCTTCGCCAAGGGCGTAGCCGCCATTTAGAGTCACAGCAAATTGTTCAGATTCAGCATCACCAATGCGGAAAGTCTCGCGAGATGCAGTTGCCTCACGTGGATCGCCGAGTAATAAGCTGCCGTCTGCCAACGTGGTACAACCTGGAAACTGACAAGAACCGTGTAGACCAGCGCGATTGGTGAAACCCCGGTCTCGGAAATTCAGGCTAGCGTTTAGATAACCGGAAGTACCCAGCGCAAAACCCTTGGTTAAATCGACGTTGGTAGTCTCGCCGTCACCCTCGCTGGTTTCCCCGTATGACACATTAACCTTACCGCCTTCGTCATAATCGTTGAGGACAATGTTGATCACGCCGGCAATGGCGTCAGAACCATACTGCGCAGCAGCACCATCGCGCAGCACTTCGATACGTTTGATCGAAGCGGCAGGTATTGCATTCATGTCAGTGCCAGCAGTACCTCGTCCAACGGATGTGTTGATGTGAATCAATGATGCCTGATGACGTCGCTTGCCATTAATCAACACCAGCGTTTGGTCTGGGCCGAGGCCTCGTAATGTGGCGGGACGTAATGCGTCAGTACCATCACTAATGGATGAACTTGAGAAGTTAAACGACGGTGCAATGGCTTGCAGCATCCGCCCTACTTCTGTTTGCCCGGTATCTTCGAGCGCTTCAGCACTAAGCACATCCACCGGTACTGGCAAATCTTCTGCCGAGCGGCCCGGCGCACGTGTACCGATGACCGTGACTTCTTCTATATCCGCACTTTCGCTAGCGTTGGCGGCGGTACTAACACCACTTCCAACGAGCAGACCTAAAAAGGCAGACATTAACCTGTTGCGGTTTGTCATTTCTGTTCCCCTGTTCTGTGGCGTTTCTGCTGCGATGCTAATCTTCCCATTTGTGGAAAACCGGGCTTCTAACCCGGTGTTAGCCAAGAGCAACGTGAGCGCCGTTTTTATGTCGTACTCCCCTTGCAGGCGATTTGCTTGATATTGCCGGGCGAGTTCAAAGGAAAACACAATGGTTTCATCCGCTTGGATCGCAAAGCTAGTCAAGGCTTGATCCGCTCGCTGTGCTGCAACATCAAAGTGTATGGTCGAGCCAAACGCAGTTGGAACGAACATCACCGAGATAACACAGGCGCGAATTACATCGCCCAGTAACTTTACTAGACCGTTGGCTTGCAAAAATCCTCCATCACAGAACAAAAAAGGCAGGAATGTTCTATTTTGTGCCAGAGATAATAATTTCGTCACCCTGCCGCTGGTAGGTCAGAGGGAAATTTTCTTTGAGGGAAAGCAATAGCCCTTCAATATCATCGGCCTTGTAGTAGCCTGCTATTTTCAAGCTCTGCACCTCAGCGCCTTCGACCTGAATGGAAGTTTCCGTGTAGCGGGATACTTCAGAGATGGCCGTTTGCAAGCTCTCACCGCGAAACACCAGCATACCATCGCGCCAGGCGAGCTCTCGCTGGACGTGCTCTAGCGGAAGTTGTTCTGCGGGTAGTACGGTGTCTCTACTGATCTGCACACGCTGACCTGACACCATAGTAATACTGTCGTCTGCCTGGGCGCGGCCACCAGCAACCCGTACCGATCCTTCCGTCACAATCACTTCGACTTCACTATCGAGATACTGCACATTAAAAATCGTGCCCAGGGCTTGAACGGTGGTCGCCCCTACTTCGACTACAAATGGACGCGTCGGATCATGAATCACAGAGAATCGTGCTTCACCTCTAATTAGCCGCAGCGCACGCTGAGTATCCGTATAGTTAATCTCAAGCTCACTGTCGGTATTGAGATGTGCTGAAGAGCCATCTGGGAGAAACACCAGGCGATTCTCACCCACCCGGGTGCTTTTCTTACTCACTGGGTCGGCAACTTTCGCCACGGCTTGATCAGGATTCACATGCTCCGGGGTAGTCCATTGCCCACCAAGGAATACCGCCAATGCAAGCGCGAAGGCTGCAGCCATGCCAAACGCGGGCTTCAGCCAGACACGAACCGTTTGCTGCTCGGTCACCGCGCGAGGGTCAAAAGGTACAAGTGAGGACAACTGATTCAAGACACAAAAATCATCCCACACTGCCGCAAGTTCAAAGAGCTGCTCCCGGTGGCTATCCCCCTGGGCCAACCAGTGTTTCAATTCTGCCAGCTCTTCTTCGGACAGGCCGCGGTCTAGCCGCGCCACCCAGACACTCGCCTCGTCCCGAATCTGCTCACGCGGGGTTAACTGCACCACCTTATTACTTTTCACCCTTGGACCTCTTACCGACTACTGCGGTCGCTGCATTTTCCTGCTGCGCCAAATAGTCAGCACAATGCTTCAAACCCTTTGCCACGTGTTTCTCAACAGTGCTCTCACTCAAGTTTAGATGACGGGCAATTTCACGCTGGGATTGCCCGTATACCTTTTTCAATATAAACGCCTTTTTGATGTTGCCATCGAGCTGGTCCGCTGCGGCGCAGAACCTCATGAATCGTTCGCTGGACTGCGCCCACTTTTCCGGTGCATTAGATTCAGGCTCATCTACTTCGACATCTGAAGTAGCTAAATCCTCCAGAGGTGCGGCAAATTTATTATCCCACTTGTCGCGATGGTTTAAAGCGATGTTTTGCGCGGTACGCAGCAGATAGCTCTTCGCATATTGAATGTCGCGGTTGAGTTCCGCCTCAACACTCTTAACGAAAGTTTCCTGGACAATATCATCCACGTGCT
This sequence comes from Pseudomonadales bacterium, assembly GCA_046290215.1. GTDB lineage: Bacteria > Pseudomonadota > Gammaproteobacteria > Pseudomonadales > Azotimanducaceae > JAHRVQ01. The sequence goes on from JBKAGC010000500.1 coordinate 3,552, forward strand.
GCAACGACACAAAGCGACTCACATGCCGCTCTAGCTGCCGCCGAAATTTTAGAAAAACGCGGGTTATCTCGCTCACGCTAACCTCTTTTTTCTCTAATATACCCCAACTCTTGTCTGTAGAGCATTCCCCAATGCAACTGGGCACTGGCTCACGCAATCTAGCAGCAGCGTTCTACCGGGCATCTTTATCAAGGATCTTCGCTCAAGCTTTGAATTTGGGTCCCGCAATTTGGCCAAGTAGCCAGCGCGGTAACCCATTACAAACTATTCCTTCGCCGTGACCCAGGAGATGGTTTTAATATCCGCCTGCTTACGCACTGAGGTGGACACTGGCATATCTCCCCTGGGTTTTATGTTGTTGCCAAATCCTGCCTCGCTGATCAGCGCGGTGATGGGGTCGGGATTGTTCCTGGCCTTTAAGCCCTCCTGGGCAAGAAAACCAAAATTGGCCATGCTGGCGCTGCGGCTGGCTTGCGTCGCAATCACAATGATTCGCTCGCTGCCGATGGTCTTGGCGTTGATCGTGCCTAAAGGAATCGTCTTTTCTTCTTCCTGCATAAACCGATTGAACTGGTTGCCGCGGGGGAACGCCACGGCAATACCAAAGTCGCTGCTGACAAACAACACAGTAATATCCAGGGGTTGCTCAATAAAGTTGGCAATTGTCAGAGACAACTGGTCGCCGGTGTATAAGGTGGGTATGGATGACCCGTCATAAGTTTCTTTTCCTCCGCCTTCTTTGCGGGTGACGTTTAATGTGACATCCAGGGCATCGCCTCCAATGACGGTACCAAGCTTTAGCAAACCTTTCGCCTTGGCAATGGTGCGAAGACTGCTCGCTAACGATTTAGAGGTGGTATTAGCTTCCGAGATTGCTACCTTGTGATAGTTTCGCTGCTCACACCCTGCGGCCTTGCAAGGCAACGGCTCGCCATCGGTTAACAGCACAATCTCATTTTTGTCGGCTAGCAATCGAACATCGGCTGGCTGACTATTGTCCCGCCAGACAAGTTGAATAGGGGGAATACCCTCAGACTTTAGGTGCTCTATCACCTGATCAAACGTTGTCGGGAGTTCTTCGCTTGTATTTATGATGGATACGCTGAGACTCGTATCTAAACGGGATTCAACCAGACGAGCAAAAGCGGTTTCCGGCACCCGGGTGAGTGGCGGGAATTGTTGGCTGCCGTGCTTATGGGCGACAAAAGACAATTGACTGGTGAGCGGCTCAACGCTGATGGATTCTGCAAAGCCGATGGCGTCATCCAATGTTGCCGTAGGCGACGGCAAGACGGCAAATAGGGAGCCTTCTCCTAACCCTAACAATTCACCAGCAGGAATCTCGTATCCTTCAGCATGTTTATTAATTCGCCATTGACCTGGTGCTTCGCCATTAGCGCGCGCAGAAAATACTGGCGCGTCTAGTTGATCGCCAACAAACAAGGGCCTTGAGCCAAACCACAGTTGCGAACTGTAGTTTTGGATGATCTTCTCGGCGATTTGACGATAAGTGGCGTCGGGGTACTGGGTGATGGACTGAATGAGATGGTAAGTAAATAGACCATAACGCTGGGGTGCCTCTGTGTGTTTGGGCAGCTCCATTTCGGGTGTTTCTTCGTTAGTTTGCGCGGCAAAGAACGCCACATAGCCAGGTCCCTGATCCCGACTTTTTACACCGGCACTAACGGGAGCGGTAGTGTCTGTGCGGGTACTTCTGCGGGCAGGAACACCGAGCAAAGTGGCAGGGACTTTTCGCGACTGCCATTGCGAGCGGCTCATGGTGCCCGAGTGACAGCTATCGAAAACCAGCCAGACAAATACATTCTTCACCTGGAAGCGATCCAGCCAGGTGGAGATTTCGTCGTCGGTGATGGCGTTCTCAACGGTTGAAGATGAGGGTCGCCAGTGTTTCGTATCCGCTGGCAGAAATATCTCATCCAGGCCGTCGATCTCATCCTGATCTTGCGATGCGGGTTGCTGAGAGCCGTGGCCTGAGAAGTGCAGATAGACAAAATCCCCTGAGGCGGATTGCTCAAAGACCTGCTTTAACGTCCCCAGGATATTGCTTCGGGTTGGCGCAACGGCTTTGGGGTGGCGTTCTGTTAATAAGTGTAAATTGTCCGCCGGGATACCTTTTTGCTGTAAGACGTCGTACATCAAAAGCACGTCGTTGCGTGGTCCCACCAGATTCAACTGCTCGTCCAGATACGGATAATCGCTTACACCCACCAGGATGCCATGGCTCGCCGCAGAACCATAAGCTGAAATAACTAAACTGATGAGCCCGCTGAGCAGGGCAAACAATCTAATCAGAGACACGATAAATAGACCAGTCGTTTTCGATATTTTCTGTTCGGAACGTGGGCTGTTGCAAGCCATTGGTTAGCTTCACGACTTGTGCTCGCACATAGGATTGCAGTTCGGATATTTTTACAGCGCCATCACCATCCTGGTCAGCTTCACCTTCACGCAGACCTTTAAGCAGAGAGTAAGTAAACACACCATTACTTAAACTGCCATCCTCCCAGGCAAACTCTGTGCTCCCCGAGGCAGAAATAACCGTCACCCCTGTGTCCTTTCTGATATCCGCAAACAGTTGCTTGCTTAGGTTAAACGAGTTTTGCAGGCCTAGCTTCGGGGCAGCGATAGCCTCTTGCGCTGCACCGTCCGTCTCATTTTCGGCATCACCAAAGTCGAGGCCACGTGCTAACCCTGAGTTGGCGCGCAGTGAGCCAGCAGTACCCACTTGTGCCACCGCATCCATGGCAAATTTGTCTGCTTCTCCGGAGTGACAAGCATCAATTAGCATCAAGCGGTTGCGTGCAGGAATGCCATCGAACAAGTATTCCAGTGTTCTGTAGTCTAAGCCGCGTTCTTCTGGTGAAGAGAAGTCCACATCATAGGTACCAAGAAAATAGTCTAAATCTCCCGTCAGCATGCCATGACCCGCGTAAAACAGAATCACTTTGTCGTCCACGCCAGTTTCCATGAGCGCTGCTTTGATTTGGCGAACGTTCTCCCGGGTGACGTCTTCATTGGCCAGCATATGCACCACGGTATTTTCGTCTGTTAGCGTGTCGCGGAGGTCGCTCACATCCTTGACCGCGTAGTTGAGGTTTCTTGCGGACTGTTGATATTCGCTGGCACCAATTGCCACAAGATGAGTTTTAGGTTCGCTGGCCTTGCCCGAAAACACTTCCACAGTTTCCCGTAGTGACTCCAGGCCGGTCTTTGAACGACCTGCCAACTGAATGCGGTTACGGCCGGCAGATAACTCAACGTCAACTTTGCCTTTGAGCTTGTCTGCAGGTAGCACTCTTCTTATCGGCCTGGCGACGCGGCCGGGGATTAAACTTCAAAATCAACATCTCAAAGGGGGATTGCGTAAACTGAATGAACGCCATACCCATGCGCCGCTTTTGTCGCATAGTAGTAGCCTTCCGGGCCTGATCATAAAATCATCTGCGCCTCTGGGGGGATTGACACGACCCGCTCGTCTGTCAGCAAGTCAAATACGTGGATGACCCATCTCGCCCAGTAGTGAGACAAACTCTCCCGCGGTCTTTACGCTGGTGACCTTGGCCTCCGTGGTCTTATAGCGCGCCACAATGCTCTGATCTTTAAGCGAGACTTTTTCAAGATAACCGGTTTCATCCACCAACAGTAAAAACTGCTCCTTAGCGTCGAACACCAGGTACTCAAGCTCGCTCTTGCGGGCGTTAAAAATTTGTTGGTTGGTGTTGAGGTCAATGAGTTTGAGATAACGATCCTGTGAGTAGGCGTAGTAGCGACCGCTCGGCGACAAGAGGTTCACCTTGAGATCTTTGCTGGCGGTAAACTGTTTGATCTCATCGCTCATATCGAAGGTCACCGGGTCGCTTAAATGTTCTGCGACACCTTGATCATATTGATAGTGGACCAATTGGGTCTGGGCAAACCCTGGCTTTGGCGACGATACCAGTTGCCCGGTAATACGCTGCTGAGCCGGATCAAAAGACATAAACGAGAAGATCGTTTTGTCGGCGAACATGCCCTGCTTGGCAAGTTGCTTAACCTGGATACCTTGTTCCAGATCATAAATGTGGTAGGTCTCCTCGGAGACAAACATCAAGTAACGATCATCAATGCTGATCTCTGTGCCCTTGGTTGTTTCTGGGTGCCAGGTAGTGTCGAAAGCAAAATACTCTGTTAACTGCGGGCTGGTCAGATCTATGTAGTGATATTCACTACCGTTACGATAGTAAAACTTTGCTGCATCGTTAGTGAACGCACCGAAGTATGGGTAGTTGTTACCATCCAGTGAAAGCAAGTTCATGTTTTGTAAATCGAGCAGGTGTATACCTTGCTTATTGTTATAAGCCAGAAAACGACCATCACTGCTCAGCTCGCTGGTGTACACGTCATTATCGAACCGGTCTAGTGAGCGGATCTTCTGATAGCTTCTCGCATCCCAGGTGATGGTGTTGCCCCAGATATCGGCACTGGTAAAGGTTGCCTCATTGGCGTTGTAGCTAAGAGAACTAATTAGGTCATTGTGTTCGAACCTGGAGACGAGCTCGGTCTCGCCCGTGTCGATGTCGAGAATGCTCAAGGAAACATTGTCAGACATATACAGTAGCTTGTGATCGTTTAGGAAAACCGCAAGCTTACCGGGCTTTCTTAAGGTTTCAGACTGGCTTTCAACATCCCAGACCACCACCTCATTATCACCGGCAAAACTTAGATAATGTAAGTACTTGCCGTCTGCCCTGAAGCCTATATAGTCACGGAAGTACTGGTTAGTAATGTCCGGTTTTGCCCGGGGTATTGAGTTAACGAGCACATAACTTTGCTCGTGAGACTTAAACAGGTGAATACGTTTATGGCCGTAAACCGCAAGATGCTCACCGTCAGCGCTGATGGCAATATCCACCGGACCGTCACCTTGCATATTCACTTGTTGCAGATAATTCCAAACACCCCGACGCTCTCCTGAATTGGCGTGAATATAAAACGGTTCATGCCAGCCCCAGGTATTCGCAGCCAGGAACAGGTTGATATCGGGGATGGCGTTAATACTGTGAAAAGCGCCGCCGGTAAAACCGTGGTTCACCTGTTTTTGTAGGAGCCCAGAAGCCGGGTCCCAGAACTCCATATGCTCCCCGGAAACTAACACAAGGCTATTGCCATCATGGGTAAATGCAAAGTCGTTAGTTGATCCGGCTTTCGGAAAGATACGTGTCTGTAACATCCCGGACTTGATATCCCGGATATTCACGGAAGCACCATCATTGTTCGCCGAGAAACGCCCCGTTGGGTCGACAATGACTTTGTTAACCTGACTAGTGTTAGCTTTTTGCACCGTCACTCGTGGTGCTGGATCTGTCATCTCGCCGTAGAGATCCGCCGCGTCCAGGCTAAAGCTTGCTATCCCCGGTCCCCGTCCTGTCACGGCAAGATCGCTGGTCACTTCAATTGAGTCTAACCAACCGCCGCTAAAAGCGAGGTTTTGCACTAGTCGGTGATCTGCGACGTCCCAGAACTTAACCGTGCCGTCGTCGCCGCTAGAAATCAGTAAATCACCGCCCTCAGATAACGCGAGCGCAGTGACAAAATTGTCGTGCCCCCGCAACATGATGTTTACCGTATCGTGGCTACCCTTACCAAACCCGGTAGCCGCAACACGGCCAAGCCCGCCGAGATAAACTCGCTCACGTTCTTCATCGATATAAATGCTGCTCACTTTGCCCGTCAGGTATGGCTTTTGTTCGAGGAGCTTAAGTGAAGGTAGGCGCCAGATGCTGTAGCTACCATCCAGATGACCGGCGGCGAGATACTTGTCTGTGGCTACGAGTGACGTCACCGCTGAGGCGCTGCTCAATGTTTTTTTCTTGCCTCTTTTATTATGAACGTCAATAGCGCCGTCCTTGACTATGAAGCTGAGCTTGCGCCGCTCGCTTTCACTGCGCAGAGGCTTGAAATTCGTATTGGCCACGAGACGAGTGTTGACCACACCACTGGTACTGAAGAGCTGGATCTCTGAGGGATTAAACAGCACAAACCCAACCTCGGGGTGGAATGCAAAATCTTCGAACTTGAACTCATTGAATGACAGCATAAAGCTCTGGCCACTCTGGTCAGACAAAGCAACCTGATTGAAACTCTCGGTGAGTATTTGCTGATCCTGAAATCGGGTAATTCGAACATCTTGTTGCTGGAAGGTGCGTGGAATTGAAAATTCCTTTACCACAGCTGCCTGATGATCAATCGCCACGTAGCTAACACCTTGCTCTTGCGAACTGGCCACATCGCCGCGAAGTACAATGAGTTGCCCATCCAGCAAATAGCGCGCCCTGTTATATCCGTTGTAGGTCCCTTTCGCCTCATAACTCTGGGTATCTATGACTGTGATGGCGAAGTCCGTGGATACGAATAACGTTTTGCCATCGGCTACTACGTCTAACTGATTAATGCCCCACTGCCGATGCACCTCAGTGCTATCGCCCGTTCCGGTATCTAGCCGATACACCACTTCCCCATCGCTATAATAGAGGTGCGGCGAACCAGGTACGGCACTGATGGCCGTAGGTCGTGCTTGCAAAGAATGAGTTTCATTCTCGAGCAAATTTGCCCAGGTGCGAAATTCCACCTTGTCTGGATAGGTCAGAATCAACCTGTCATTTTGCGCAACCAGACCCAGCGGCGAAGGATCAAGCTGTAATTGCTCAAGGAACACGCCGCTCTTTGGGTTGTGAACAGTCAATAAGCCACGACTATCTACTGCAACAAGACGATCGCCGGTTGCATTCATACCAAATTGCTGGAAGGTTCGCTCAAGGGGCTCATAAATCACCTGCCGACTGCCGAGGATTTTGTCGTCACTGTGGGCAGTTGCCTCGGAATCTAGCGCACCAGCACGTGTCAGAAGCGCAACAATATCCTGATGACCCTGCTCACGTGCAAGGATCAGGGCGGATTTTCCCGCCTGGTTCAATAGATTTAAATCCACACCTGCTGAGGCAAGGAATTCAACAAACTCCCTATGACCATTTTTACTTGCAATGTGTAAGGCAGAGTTACCCAGGCTAGTTTTAATGGTGTTGGATGCGCCGTGCTTTAGCAGAATATTGGCGAGGCTAACGTCACCAGATTCTGCCGCCAAATGGATTGCTGCCATTTGTTCTGCTCGCCAGGATTGTGAGAATACGAGAGCGTTTGCATCGAATTCGCTCTGGGCTAGCACATTGCTAAGAGACACCGCATCTTGCCTTAACAAGGCCTGGCGAATTTGCTCTGCACTCGTTTCAGCGGCCGCTTGTGGCACTGCTGTGGTCAGTAAAATCGTAACAAATGCGCGCCGAAAACCGCGCAAAATCTGGCTGGTGTACTGCATAAATGCTCAGGATTGTGTCCTATGACTCGGCCGGCAAATCTCGCTTGAGACACTATTTTTAAATTTGAGCGCGAGTCTGGCACGTCAATGTACGCGGAGGCGCGACCCTTTGTAAAGGTATGCTGACAACAGCGATTGCCCCTTCGCCAAGAGCCCTGGGAGATGCCAGTGAGCCGTTAGGGACACCGACCGGTGTCTCGGGTCTATGTTCCTTAACGGTTAGTGTATCGTATAGGTTTTGGTAAGGAGGTCATCGCGATGCCCGGTAGCTACCCCCACAGGATCAAACAACTTCCTTTATATGACGGGCGCTTTGATGCGTACAAACTTGCTGCAGAAGGCTGCGAGGTTCTGTTCGCGTCATACCCGGCAGGTACCGAGATTCCTCCACATACTCACGAAACGGATAATCATGGTGTGATTACCAAAGGCGAGCTGATTCTGACAATGAAGGGTGAGACGAAGACCATTAGCGCAGGAGAGTGGTACCACGTACCGGCACACGTAGAGCATTCGGCCGCCTTTACCGTTGAAACCGATGAAATTGAGTTCTGGTTCGAGGCAAAAGCCTGACTAGCCTGTTAAAAGAAACTTTTGAGGTGCGATGCAATGGACGCATTCCTGGTAATAGATTGTCAAAAGGCTTTATTAAAGGGCTCATATCTAGAGCAAGAAGTGCTGGCTGCGATCCAGCGGACTACAAACAAGATCAGGGAGTCGGGCGGCCTGATGATCTTTATTCAACACTGTCATACGACCTTTGAACCCATGATGAAGGGTATGCCGGGCTGGGCACTGCATGAAGCTCTGGACATTCGCGATGAAGATCTTCGCGTGGAGAAGCAAGCGTCGGATGCCTTTTATGAGACAAACCTCGACAAGATTCTTCGCCAGCATGGTGTTAGTCGCATTTACTGCGCCGGTCTACAAACTGAATTCTGCGTTGATGCCACTTGCAGATCTGCATTGAGTAAGAACTACGAAGTGACATTAATCAGTGATGGTCACACAACCGGCGATGCTATCCTCCCGGCTCAGAAAATTATTGATCATCACAACTTGCTACTCGCCAATCTGGCGCATCCGCACCGATCTATCCAGGTTCTGGCTAGTCAACATTTATAGGCACGGTTGTCTTGCCTGAATATCCAGAGGCGAGTTGCGAGAAAATGTTAGCAGGTACGGCAACAACCAGCGCTGGCTCAAACAACCTCCATGGCTTGACGCATATCTGGTTCTGGGGCTCTAAGCGCGGGTCGCGAGCTTACATTAAAAACTTGATGTTACTTTTTCTTGTTCTTGTTTTTCTTGCGGCGCTTCTTTGCTCGAGGCTTTTTCTCGTCCGCACCCCGGGCAGCGGCGAAGGCTTTTTTCATGGCCCTGGCCTTTTCGTCACGGCGCTTTCTTACATGTGGCAACTTGGCATCCGCGAAGTCGACTATCTCTACCATATTTCCCGCTAAAGTGAAGCATTTACATTCTTGAGACCCACTTATACCATGCCCACAGCAATGCCAACAGCAGGTTTTTTGGCCTGTGATACACTCAAATCATCTTTCCTAAAAAACCTGAAAAAGAAGCCGCCGTGTTTAGATATCCCGAAGACCGACTTCCTGTTGTCCTGATTCTCTCTTTGACCGCCTTAGATTTCCTTGTCTACTTTACCGTGGATAGCGTGGTCTTCCTCATTTGCTACTTTTTGCTGACCATTATCCCCAAAGGCTGCATCTGCGCCTGGAACCACCATCACCAGCACACCAAGACATTTAAGTGGACGCCTTTGAATCGTCTGCTGGAATTGTCTTTTGGATTACACACTGGCGTCTCGACCAATCTCTGGCTTCTGCACCATGTGTTTGGTCACCATCACAACTACCTGGATCAAACCATTGATGAAAGCCGCTGGAAGCGAAAAAACGGTGAGACCATGGGTGAAATCGAATACACCCTGGTAGTTGCTGCCACCGCTTACATTCGCGGTTTCAAAGTAGGTAAACGTTATCCGAAGCATTTGCGGACCCATTTGATTTACACCGCTGTGCTGGTCGCGGTCGCCGCGTTACTCACAGTGCTTAACCCACTGCAGGGTTTAATGGTGTTCATCTTGCCCATGCTGATGGGCCTGCTCATTACGGCATGGGCAACTTACGATCATCACGCTGGGCTTGATGAAGAAGAGGACCACTTCAAGGCCTCGTACAACAATATGAATCGAATCTACAATCTGCTAACAGGTAATCTTGGTTATCACACCGCACACCATTACAAGCAGGGCGTACACTGGTCAAAGCTGCCAGAGTTGCATGAAAAAATTAAGCACCAAATTCCTGATGAGCTGTATCGCGGCTCTTTCTGGGATATTTTTGATCGTAATTGGCTGGTGCGCTTATTCGGTCTCACAGGTTAACCATGGGTCTGCGCACCGACGCGAATACTTGTTTCGTTTGTGGCCCGGGTAATCCAGAAGGGTTGCAGTTAGTATTTGAACTGGTGGATGACGTTTGCGTCTCGACTTTTACCCCCGGCCCAAATCACTGCGGCTACGATGGCGTCACCCATGGCGGCTTAATCTTTAGCGCTCTTGATGATGTCATGGCCAACTGGATTTTTCTCAAAGGCATCAAAGCCTATACCGCCAAATGCGAGATCCGTTACAAGGCGCCTTTACCTACCGGCACCACGGTCAATCTTCGCGGTGAATGCCTAAAAGAGAAAGCCCGCCTTGTGCAAATGCGTGGCATCATGACCCGCGCGGATAACGGCGACGTGGTGGCTGAGACCGAAGCCGCCTTTATGATTGAGCGCTAAAGCGCGGCTTAAACCAACCTAAGATTGATCGACCACTTTATCCGCCAATAATCCCACTGATACCGCGTATTTGTTCGCGCAATTATAGGCCAGGATACCGCGAAAGTTGGGCCCGACGAGATACGCTCTGGATTCGCCCTCATCTGGCACAACCATCGCATAGTCACGGTCATCGGCAAGCGCTTTCGGAATGACCACGCCCTTTTTGCGCCACTCTGACAGCGACAAGGCCTCGGTATGATGTCGATAAGCACGACAACCTCTGGGCGTGCTTTCGGGTTTTAATGCAGCAAAGTCAATGGTCTCAGTCAGCTCAACTTTTGCACCCCAGGTACTATTGGCACGCCAGCCGTTTTTCTGCAAATAATTGGCAATGGATGCCCACACGTCGACCTGATTGTTCCAGATATTTTTCCGCCCATCCTCATCAAAGTCTTCCGCGTAATTTAAAAAGCTCGAAGGCATAAACTGGTTTTGCCCCATGGCACCGGCCCAACCACCCACAAACTTATCCGGGGCAATGTGCCCCTCGTCGAGAATTTTGAGCGCTTTCATCAGCTCCCGGGTAAAAAATGCCGAGCGCCGCTCATCATGACCCAGAGTCGCAAGTGAGCGAATAATGCTGTACTTGCCCTGATACTGGCCGAAGTTTGACTCCAGCCCCCAAAATGCCACCAGATACGGCGCATCCACATTGTACTTATCAGCAATCGCCTCTAGTTGCTCACGATGCTCATTGAAGTACTTCCGCGCGGTATCAATGCGATACTGGGTCACCCGTGCCGTCAGATATTCTTCAAAGGTCTGGGTAAACTCCGGTTGGCGGCGATCAAATTTAATCACCCGGGGATCAGGTTCAAGGTCATTGAGCAGGGCCACGGTCTTATCACTAATACCCTGAGCGCGTGCCTCCGCCTGGATGCCCTTGAGCCATTCCGGGAATGGTGGATTTGCCGCCAGTGCCGTGGCGCTAATAAAACTCATCAAAACCAACAGGCTAGTTGCTACAATACTTCTGAACACGCTTCTCTTCTCCTTTGGGGGAACACTTAACCCCTGCCAAAACTATCCCGAAACATCGGCGGGGAAGCAACCACCAGAAGATGGAGATTTGATAGAATTCTCACTCTTCTCTACGAGATTTGGCTTTGACAACCCAACACCCTAATGCCACCACGGTACGCCGTTTGGCCGCGATGGTTTATGACTTTTTCCTTATCGTCGCGATCTGGATGCTAACCCTCACGGTGGTGATTGCCTTTGTCACTGACGGCGAGGCCGCGACCGGTCTTTTGACCCAGTTTATGCTGCTGGCAGAAATGTTTTTGTTCTACGCCTACTTCTGGCGAGTTAAAGGACAAACTCTGGGTATGCAGGTGTGGAAGATCCGCACAGAAACCAACGATGGTGAAATGCTTGGCTGGTTAGATGCGCTGCTACGCTTCGGCTACGCCACGATCACGTTTGGCGTGGGTTTTGTTTGGATGGTGTTCGACAAAGAACGCCTAACCCTGTACGACCGCATGTCGAATACACGGGTTGTGTACATTGGCGACAAACCCTTTGCCAAGGAAAAACCGGAGTCCTAGCCGGCGCGGCGGAGGAGAAAGAATCCTGCGATCAAACAGATGCCAATGGGGATCACCGTGGCAATCACCGGGCTAAAGCCAAACACAATGCTGGCTGGCGCCAGTAAATCCTGGACAAACTTGAAGACAATGCCAATAACCAGGCCAGAAACCACTCGCATACCCATGGTGGCTTCACGTAACGGACCGAAAATAAACGAAATTGCCACAAATACTAGCGCCAGGGTTGCCACGGGTTGCAGCATCTTGCGCCAGTAGCCCAGTTCAAACTTGGCACTGTTTAGGCCCTGCGCCTTCATATAGCTAATCTTGTTGTCGAGTTCAGTGATCGACATCTTATCTGGCTGGACCAATTGCTCTGCGTTGAGCAACTGCGGTTCAAGACCTGTATCCCAGCGCAAACTGGTCTTTTGCGAAACCCGGGCCTCGCGCACCTCATCAAACTCGGTGAGCGTAACATTCTCCATTAACCAGTAACGATTACTTTCGCTCACATCATGAAAGACAGCACGGGCAGCATACATCGAACGGGTAAGCTGACGATTGTCATCATAGTAGTAATGGGTAACCCCATCAATCACCCCACCTTGAATCAACTCAAAGCGCATAAACACGTTACCTTCCCGGTACCAGACGCCGCGCTGGGGTGAGAAACTCTCTTCCACCGACATGGCGCGTTCTCGATTGACCCGGGCAGACCGTTCAACATCCGGCAAAATGAACTCACCCACATATAAGCCAAAGAGCACCAACAGCAGCGCCGGCTTCATAGCACTGAAGGCAATTGACCAGGTAGAAACGCCCGCAGCGCGCATCACCACAAGTTCACTATTGTTTGCCAAAACCCCTAAGCCCGCGAGGCAACCGATCAGGGCCGCATAAGGCAGTGTTTCATAAAACATTCGCGGCACACTTTGCAGCACATACAACAACACCTTGGCGGTGGTGTAGTTATTGCGCATGTCTTCAACTTGTTCGAGAAACGTGAAGATGCCGAGGATACCCACAAGACCCAGCGATGCCATGATGATCATCATGCCCACAGTGCCGCCAAGATAAAGATCAAGCCGCTTCATTGAACACCCTGACTTGTGGCTGGCGTTTTACTGGGTCTTACCAGGGCGATAAATTTACCCCAGTTATAAATCAACAAGATCATCCCGATATAGATCCCATGGATCCACCAGAGGCCAAGCGCCATTGGGATGCGGCCGTCTTCCAGTGCAGAGCGCGCGGCGGACAGTGACACCACATATAAAAAACAAAGAATCATACCTGGCATTAAGCGGGAGAATCGCCCCTGGCGCGGGTTCACGCGACTCAAAGGCACCGCGAGTACGGCGACAATAGGCACTAGCAATACCACCGAAATCCGCCAATGCAGCTCTGATAAGTTACGTGGGGTTGGTTCTTGTAACAGTTCCTGCGTGGCAATGGCTGTGCGCCGCCGGGCAGCAAAGGCACCGGACTGCTTCTCGATAAACTGTCCGTATTCTTCGTACTCAATGACCCGATAATCAGCGTCACCGGGATTACCTTGATAGCGAGTGCCGTTATTCAGAACCAAAAAGCGATTACCTGCCGCGTCAACCTGGGTCGAGCCACTTTCGGCGTTGACTACTAGACGCTGGTTTTCAACACCACCCAACTGCTCGGCAATAAACACGCCCTGAAGTTGGCCGTCGTCTTCAATGGTTTCTGTATAGGTGACACGCTCGCCAGTTCGTTGGCTCTGGAAGCGTCCTGGGGCCAGGGTATCGAACTCCGACAAGTTTCTTTGTTCAATAAACAGGGCTTCGAACTTCGCTTCACCAGCAGGTTTTAGCCACAGCGCGATCACCGCCGTTGCAATGGTGATCAGCAGAGAAAACACCAGGGTGATATTGATGAGCTTTAACGGACTCATGCCCGTTGCCTCCAACACCACCATTTCACTGTCCACATATAAGCGGCCGTAGGTCAGCATAATGCTAAGAAAAAAGCTGATAGGCAGGATCAACTCAAGAAACCCGGGCAGGCGGTACATCATGATCAAGAACAGCACGTCTTTGGTGAGACGCCCCGATGCGGCTTCATTCAGATAACCACTAAAGCGCCAGCCCATGGAGATCACAAGCACAATACCGGCTACTGCCAGCATCGTCATGAAAACCTCTCGGGCAAAATAGCGGTATAAAATCAAAACAGTTCAACAACACAGTGGGAAAACGTTACTATTATCCCTTCCAAGCCTCGTAATGTCTTTAGGAGACTGCATGCAATTCCACGCCAAAACCGCTAATCCCGTTAAGAACCGCAGCCAGGTCGTTGTGGTCGGGTTGTATGATGACCAATCTTTAACCCCATCTGCCAAACTGATCGACCAGGCCAGCAAGGGCTATATCAAAAAGGTCGCAAAACGTGGGGACATTACTGGCAAGGTAGGCCAAACCCTTATGTTGCACGATGTGGCTGGCGTAAATGCCCAGCGCGTGCTCCTGGTTGGGCTAGGCAATGCTGATAATTCTGAAGGTCCGAAATACATCAAGGTGGCTGAGGCCACTATCGCTGCGCTAAAAGCACTCCCCATCAAGTCCGCTCTGGTTTGTTTGCTAGAAGGCGCAGCGGGGGACAAAGACATCCAGTGGAAGGCGCGCCGGCTGGTGGAGCAGTTTATGGACGGCACCTACCAACTCAATGACTTACGCGGCAAACCTCCAGAAGAGACAGTCAACCTGGAAACTGTAGACCTATTAGTTGCCGATAAGGCCGAACAAGACACCGTCAGCGAAGGTATTGCTCACGGTACAGCGGTTGCCATTGGCGTGGAAGCGGCGAAAACCCTGGGCAACACCCCGGCGAACATTTGTACGCCAACCTACCTGGCGGAACAAAGCCAACAACTGGCAAAAGACTACGCTTCTATCACCACGCAAATCATTGATGAAAAACAAGCGGCCAAGCTTGGCATGAACTCATTTTTGTCCGTGGGCAACGGCAGTGAACAGCCGTCAAAAATGATCGTTATGCAGCACAAGGGCGGCAAAGCCAAGGACGCACCCCACGTGCTAGTCGGCAAGGGCATCACCTTTGATACTGGCGGCATTTCCTTGAAGCCAGGCGGTACCATGTGGGAAATGATCTACGACATGTGCGGCGCTGCCAGTGTTTTCGGCGCGATGAAAACCGTAGCCGAACTTAACCTACCCATCAATGTCGTCGCAGTGATCGCAGCGGCAGAGAATATGCCTTCTGATCGCGCTACTCGACCTGGCGACATTGTAAAAAGTATGTCTGGGCAAACCATCGAGATCTTAAACACTGATGCCGAGGGCCGTTTAGTACTCTGTGACGCTTTGACTTATGTTGAGAAGTTTAAACCTGCCACCGTGATCGACGTGGCAACCTTAACCGGCGCTTGTGTGGTTGCCCTTGGCAATCAAGCATCGGCCCTGTATGCAAACGATGATGAACTCGCGGCAAACATTGATGCCGCAGGTCTTGAAACCCACGACCGGGTCTGGCGTATGCCGCTCTGGGAAGAATATCAGCAGCAATTAACTAGCGCTTTTGCCGACATGATCAATATTGGCGGCCCTGGTGCAGGTTCCATTACTGCGGCTTGTTTCCTGGCGCGGTTTACCAAGCAGTATCGCTGGGCGCACCTTGATGTTGCAGGTACCGCGTTCCGCGGCGGCATGGGCAAGACCAAAGCCGCCACCGGCCGTCCTGTCTATCTGTTAACTCAATACCTGTTGGACCGCGCCGCTGAGGCATAAAGCTAGACGATGACAAAAATCGATTTTTACCAGATCGATCAGGACGATCATCTTCTGTTTGCTTGTCGATTGATCGACAAGATCTATCAGCAAGGTCATGCCGTGCACGTACATACTGCCAGCCTGGCAGAGTCCGAATCACTGGATGACCTGCTGTGGAGCTTTCGCCCGGAACACTTTATTCCCCACGCGATTTGCCAGGTAAACGAGCCGGACGACGATGACACGCCCATTATGATCAGCCACGAGGTTGAACCCACCGCGCATCAAGACGTGCTCGTGAACCTCGCCGGCGCTGTACCGGATTTCTTTTCCCGGTTTGCCAGAGTTGCCGAAGTGGTGCCGTTGGACGAGAATAGTCGCGCCGCCGCCCGGGTGAACTACAAGTTCTATCAGGACCGCGGTTACCAACTGGATTACCATAAGCTGCAAACCAAAAAATAATATGGCAGAAGATCGGCATAGCCCAGAATCCGCGGATCAGGCGAACCCCGACGGTACCGCGGAATCAGGGCCAAAAACTAGCGACAAGACCGGACAAATTCCGCTCCTGGATGACGTGGTGTACAACACGTCTCTGCCTTTTGCGAAGCCGAAACCCCGGCCACCAAAGCCCGAGCTCCAGGCGCAAAATATCCCCAGAGCCACCGATTTGTTCGGCGGCTCGCCAGATACCGCGGTTGAAGGTCCTATGTCGCCGCAATATCAGGCCAAGGATATGGATCAGGCCGCGGAGAAACTCCGAGGCAGCACCGAGCAAATGGTAGACAGCCTGGTGGCCGAATATTCGCAGGAGATCGTCAGCCGCTTGAAACAGGAACTAACCTCGCTGCTCGACGAACTCGAAGACAAACCACCCCAGCAAGACCCAGAATAAGCCGCAAAGCCCACGCATTGTGTATAATCCGCGGTTCTCTAATGATCACTAACCGCGCACGCTTAAGTCATGCTCTGCAAGGGTAATGACCAGCGGATTCTCAGCGCCACAGCCCAGACCTATATTAGATACGCATGGACAAATACCAACCGAAAAACATCGAGCAGAGCTGGTACGAAACCTGGGAGAAGAATAAGTATTTTGCCCCCCAGGGCAACGGCACCCCCTTCTCAATCGCTATCCCGCCGCCCAATGTTACTGGCACCCTGCATATGGGGCACGCTTTTCAGCACAGCCTGGTGGACTCACTGATTCGCTACCGGCGCATGAAAGGCGACAAAACC
Source organism: Pseudomonadales bacterium (assembly GCA_046290215.1). GTDB lineage: Bacteria > Pseudomonadota > Gammaproteobacteria > Pseudomonadales > Azotimanducaceae > JAHRVQ01. The sequence continues at coordinate 20,300 of JBKAGC010000500.1, forward strand.
CTATGGCAAATGGGCACCGACCACGCGGGTATCTCCACGCAAATGTTGGTCACCGAGAAGCTTGCGGCAAAAGGCATCAAACCATCGGACCTGGGCCGGGAAAAATTTCTTGATGAAGTCTGGGCCTGGAAAGTAGAGTCCGGCGACACCATTTCACGGCAGTTACGCCGACTAGGCGCTTCCCTACACTGGGAAACTGAACGCTTTACGCTGGATGAAGGTTTATCCAGAGCAGTACTAGAAGTCTTTGTGCGCTTGCACGAAGAAGGTTTGATCTACCGGGGTAAACGCCTGGTGAACTGGGACCCGGTGCTGCAAACATCCATTTCTGACCTTGAGGTAATTTCTGAAGAAGAAAATGGCCACTTGTGGCACTTCAAGTATCCCATCAAAGACAGCGACGAATTTGTCACGGTGGCCACCACGCGCCCAGAAACCATGCTGGGTGATACCGCAGTTGCCGTCAATCCAGAAGATGAACGGTATCAACATCTAGTAGGCAAGGAAGTGCAGCTACCGCTGACGGATCGAACCTTGCCGATTATTGCTGACCGCTATGTGGACAGTGAATTTGGTACCGGCGTCGTCAAGATCACCCCGGCTCATGATTTCAACGACTATGAAATGGGCCGGCGGCACGATCTAGAAATGATTAATATTTTCCATCCGGATGCCACCCTAAATGACGCAGTCCCTGAAAAGTATCAAGGTCTTGAGCGTTATGCAGCACGAAAACAAATTGTTAGCGATCTTGACGCACTGGGCCTACTGGTTGAAATCGAAGACCACAAGATGGCCGTGCCCAGGGGCGAAAAGTCCGGCGTGGTGGTGGAACCATACTTAAGCGATCAGTGGTTTGTAAAAATCCAGCCTCTGGCCGAGCCAGCGATTGCCGCCGTGGAAAATGGCGACATTGAATTCATTCCGAAGCAATACGAAAACAACTACTTTGCCTGGATGCGCGACATCCAGGACTGGTGCATATCCCGCCAGCAGTGGTGGGGACACCGAATCCCGGCCTGGTACGACGATGACGACAACATTTATGTAGGCCGCAATGAAGCTGAAGTCCGCGCCAAGCACGAACTCGCCGACAGCGAAACTTACGCCAAATGAAGACGTGCTCAACCTGGTTCTCAGCACTATGGACCTTCTCAACCCTCGGCTGGCCCGACCAAACACGCGAACTAGAAGAGTTTCACAGCACTGATGTAATGGTCACCGGCCACGACATCATCACCTTTTGGGTATCACGAATGATCATGATGACCCTGAAATTTATGGGTGAGATACCGTTTAAGAAAGTCTACGTTACTGGCCTTGTCACCGATGCCGAAGGTCAAAAAATGTCGAAGTCGAAAGGCAACGGCCTTGATCCACTGGATATTGTTGATGGCATCACCTTAGACGAACTCGTGGCGAAGCGAACCAGCAATATGCTACAACCAAAAATGGCCGCCAGGATCGAAAAAGCAACCCGCAAAGAATTTCCCGACGGCATTGATGCCCACGGCACCGACGCCCTGCGCTTCACGTTTTATTCAATTGCCACCAGCAGCCGGACCATCCGCTTCGACATGAAACGTGTTGAGGGTTACCGAAACTTCTGCAACAAACTCTGGAATGCCGCCAACTTCGTCTTTATGAACACCTTGCCGTTTGAAGACGACGTGACAGAGGCGCAAAGTGAACACTCCGTCCTGGATCGCTGGATCTGGTCTGAGTTCCAAAAAACATCAGCCGCTGTGGAGTTTGCCATGCAAACTTACCGCTATGACCTCGCGGCAAAGGCAATCTATGAATTTGTCTGGGATGAGCTTTGTGACTGGTATCTAGAACTTTGCAAACCGATTCTAAACGGCGACGACCAGGCCGCTGCCCGGGCAACCAGAGCAACCCTGCTCCAGGTACTGGAACATACTCTACGTCTGGCCCACCCTTTTATCCCGTTTATTACCGAGCAAATCTGGCAAGAATTACCGCAAAATATTCGCGGTGCTGGGGACACCATCATGTTGCAAGCCTTCCCAGAGGAGCAACCTGAACGGCGCGATGAAGCTGCGGAAGCCGACATTGCCTGGATCAAATCGGTGGTCACGGCAATCCGTAACATCCGCGGCGAAATGGATATTTCACCTGCCAGGGCAATCCCGATTCTGTTCAAAAACGGCGGCGACAGCGACAAGCAGCGACTTGAGCAGTATCAATCTCTGCTGCAATTCTTGATCCGTCCAGAAAAACTCGAGTGGTGGACGAACGATGAGGAACCGCCGGTATCCGCGACCCATCTCGTGGGCGATATGCAGGTACTAGTACCCATGGCTGGGCTTATCGATAAAGACGCAGAGCTTGGTCGACTTGATCGTGAGATTGAGCGCAAAGAAAAGGATCAGGCACGCACGGAAGGCAAGCTCAATAATCCTAACTTTGTCGATAAGGCGCCGGCGGACGTTGTCCAAAAGGAAAAGGATAAGCTCAGTGAAATCGCGGCCGCACTAAAGCAGTTGTTAGCACAGCGCGAGCGAATTGCTACTTTGTAGACTGGGTCTCATGATGTATAAGAGCTTTTTACTCTCTAATGTCCAACACCAAGAAACGCGGTGAATGATTCGTGCGCGCTGCGGGGGGTATGTGCCGACGGCTTTACGCCTGAGGCATTCGCCCGTTGAAGCGCATAAATATGGATGGATAAGAAACGATTGTTCGTCGATGGTTCCAATGATGAGGGCGGCGGTGTTGAAATGCTTCGATTGCAACCGCGCTTCAGGAGGGGCAATCCCTCTGAGTAAAGCCGTCGGGAAATACCCCATCAGCGCACGTTCTGGAACCGTATTTGGGGCAGGATATCGAGAAACATTTCTTTAAGGGCTTTTGGAAAGTCCCTCTCTCTAATATCCAACCGCAGAAACGCGGTGAATGATTCGTGCGCTGCGGGGTATGTGCCACGGCGTCACGCAGAGGCAAGTCGCCGCGAGCATCCGTCCAACCCCTGACCTCTTCTTTATCCAAACAAAAATCATTAGATGAATGCGGGACCTTTGAGTCGCACAGTTGACAGTGTTGAACAGCTTCATCCAACACCGGTGTGCGAGGGGCTGTCCCTTGGCAACGTCGGGAAATACCCCCATCCGACGTGATCCGAACCGTATTTGATGCATAGGATATCGATACACTTTCTGCTTGAGTAATCTAGAGGTTATCTACCATCTAATATCCAACACCTGGAATCCCGGTGAATGATTCGCCGCGTTGCGGGGTATGTGCACTGCTTCACGGAGGCATCGCCCCGCAGAAGCGCCAAGGGAACGAAATGGACGATATCCAACAGGAAACGGTAATGATCGCGCCGCTGTGGGGGTACTGCCCTCACTTTACCATAGGCCCCCGCTGAAGCGATCGGTGAACCAACCTCTCCATGAATACCAAAACCAACCTGGCTGATCTGCTGCGTCGTTGGAATGCATCATCCGGCGGAAAACTTCAGCTGATACCCGCGCTTCAGGGGGGCATGTCCCTCTGGCATAAAGCCGTCGGGAAATACCCCCATCCAGCGCGCGCTGATCCGAGGACCGTATTTGATGGCATAGGATATTAGATACACACTTTCTGCTTGAGTAATCTAGAGGTTATCTACCATCTAATATCCAACACCTGGAATCGCGGTGAATGATTCGCGCGCGCTGCGGGGGGTATGTGCCGACGGCTTCACGCCAGAGGCATATCGCCCCCCGCTGAAGCGCAACGGTAAAAACCAGACCTCCATAAAATATGAGACACAAGAAAACGCAATGGCACCAACCTGCCAATCTAAAAATGTCGCACCACAACATAACTTAGCTAAAGCCACAACCGACGATAAGCCATGTTTATTAGGACTTTGCCCGGCATCACCAAAACCATAGCAAAGGTGTTACCACTTCAAAAAAGTGCTTGCACAATGATGGTGTATTCTGTCTTAATCAATTCGACGCCTCACCAAACAGGTGCAGCGTTACCGCCAAGCGCCGCGCACAGTCGTCGCCTGGCAAATAAAAGCAATAAAAATAAGCGAATGTTGCGGTACAGCAACACGCAATAATAAGAAAAAAGAGGTACTGGCTCATGTCGGAAAGACAATCAGGGACCGTCAAATGGTTCAATGATGCCAAAGGGTTCGGGTTTATCGAACGAGAATCAGGTGAAGATGTCTTTGTACACTTCCGCTCGATTCGCGGGGAGGGTTACCGCACGTTAAAACAAGGCGCGCGAGTCGAATTCGAGATATCAGAAACGGAAAAAGGCTTTCAAGCCGAGGACGTCTCAGAGGTCTGATTTAGGCCCCGACTCGACTGCAGCTTTGTCGAAGCCGCAGCCGTAGTGCACTCGCACTGAGATAATCCATTTCCAAAGCGGTAACTTATGCTGTTACTGACAGTATCACTTTGCCGATGGTTTTATCTGATGCGACTTGATCGTGAGCTTTAGCAGCTTCCGCGATGGGGAAGGTCGAGTCTACGATGGGCTTTATTTCCCCGGATTCTATCTTCGGCCAAACGAGGTCGCGAAGTTGCTGCATCACTGCAGCTTTTTCGGCTAAAGGTCGTGCGCGAAGTGTGGAACCAATCACGCGCAAACGCTTGATCATCATTGCCGCAAGGTTGATATCGGTCTGGGCTCCGCCCATTAGGCCGATCAGCACAAGACGCCCACCCATCGCTAACAAGTCTATATTGTCGGCGAGATAGCTGCCGCCTACTGGGTCTAAAATTACGTCGATACCGTCAGCGCTAAATTCCCGTGCTTTGTCTTTAAAGGGGCCATCATGGCGATTGCTACCGGCTGCCGCACCTAAATCCAAACAAGCTTGCAGCTTATCTTCGCTGCCAACTGTGACAAATGCAGGGTTGCCAAAGGCCTTACACAATTGAATGCCTGCGGTTCCGACGCCACTAGCACCGGCATGCAAAATGACTTTCTCTCCGGGCTGGAGATTGGCCTCCATAAACAGATTCAGCCAGGCCGTGGCAAAAACCTCAGGCAGGGCTGCGGCTTGCTCCATACTTAAACCGTTAGGCACTGGCACTACACTTCCAGCATCGACACTCACAATCTCAGCGTAGCCACCACCTGCCAGTAAGGCACAAACCCTATCACCAATCTTAAAACCAGTTACCTCGGGGCCAACTTCGATCACTTCACCAGCACATTCCAGACCCATAACTGAACTTGCCCCTGGTGGTGGCGGATACATACCCTGACGTTGCAATAAATCGGCGCGATTGATGGCACTGGCATGAACCTTAATCAGGACTTCATTACCGGTCGCGGTTGGGGTGTCGGTTTCACTCCATACCAGTGAGCGATCCTCTTGTACTTGAATAGCCTTCATAAATTCTTCCTAATGGTTAAGAGACGCTTTGCCACGCGTTTGAATTGTTAAGTTGATTAGTAGTGTGGCGGCGGTGGTTCCGGGGCGTCCGGGAGTTGATCCTCTAAATTTTGAAACTCGATGCGCAATGCCTTTAGCTGGTTCTGCAACTGGGTAATCTGGTTTTGTTGAGAAATCAGCGCTTCATCTAGCTGCTGAATTAGCTCTTCCTGAAACGCAACTTTCACCTCAAGGCGCTCAAATCTTTTTTCCACATCGCTCATAAGCTGGCCTCGCGTTAGTAGTTGAGGCGAACTTTAAGGCCTTTGTCATGGAGCCATTGCTTGAGCCCGGACACCGTATATTCACCGTAATGAACCATGGATGCCACCAGCGCAGCATCGGCCTTACCTTCCGTTAATACTTCATAAAGATGTTCTGGTTTGCCGGCACCGCCTGACGCAATCACCGGAATCGAAACTGCCTCAGCAATCATGCGGGTCAGATTAATCTCATACCCCTCTTTCGTACCGTCAGCGTCGATGGAGTTCACTACCAATTCACCTGCACCCAATTCTTCGCCTTTTAAGGCCCAGGTTAGAGCATCGATTCCCATTGGGGTACGACCACCATTTATCACTACTTCGTAGCCGCTAGGAAAGTCGCGGTTGGTTTCGACCTTAAGAATATCCATGGACAACACAACATTCTGCGTACCGATGGCATGGGCACACTCGGCGATCTTCGCGTTTTAACGCTGCCGAGTTTACGTTGATCTTCTCCGCTCCAGCGCGGAGCAATCGGTTCGCATCTTCTACGGTGCGGATGCCACCGCCCACCGAGAACGGGATAAAAATATTGGTCGCCACTTGCTGAACCACGTCGAGCATGATGTCACGCTTATCGCTTGATGCTGTGATGTCATAAAAGACCAGCTCGTCTAAGCCGTCGTCGTAGTACTCCAACGCTTTCTCGACGGGATCGCCAATATCTTTGGTATCAACAAACTTCACGCTTTTGGCTAGCTTGCCATCACGAACATCCAGACAGGCAATGATTCTTTTACTTAGCATGTGGCGTCTCCATCCCAGTCTTTAAACGCATCAAGGATCGCGAGCCCTTTCCTGCCACTCTTCTCCAGGTGAAACTGGGTAGCGAATAAGTTATCCCGGGCAATGACTGAGCAGAACTCATGACCGTAGTAAGTGGTTGCAATTACATGCTCGGGTCTGGGCCGGGTAAAATAGGAATGCACAAAATAGAATTCATCACCTGTGGCAACATTCTTCAGCATCGGGTGAGGCGTGTGTATGGTAATTTCATTCCAGCCAATGTGCGGCACCTTCAAAGCGCGGTCGGCATAGTTAAAGCGCTCGCAACTACCAGGAACTAAACCAAGGCAATCCTGATTACCTTCCTCGGAATGCTCCAACAAAATTTGGCTGCCAAGGCAGATGCCAAGAAAGGGTTTGCCAGACGCAAAGAAATCCAGCAGGGCTTGAAACAAGCCGCGCTCATGCAAGGTGCCCACGGCACTAGCGGCTGACCCCACACCAGGGAAAATCACCTTATCTGCGGCCAACACTTCAGCAGGATCCGCTGTGATAAACCCATCGATACCTACCTCCTGGCAGGCACGACGGACGCTGCCGAGATTACCGGCATCATAGTCCACTATTGCAACACGCGCGGCTGACATCTGTCTTCCCTTAAAAAGCTGCGCATTATAAAGAATGCAGTGAAAAGATGGTCAAAAGATTGTTCATGACGACCATGAATCTGTATCATTCGAGTAATACAGATAGCCTCAGAACCCAGCGGAAGACCTTATGGACCTTAAACTCGACCCCAATGCCGCCACTGCCATCTTCCAACAAATTTCCGATCAGATTCACTTTGCGATCAACACCGGTAGCTTGCAGCCTGGCGACAAGTTACCGAGTATTCGCGCTATCGCCACCGAGCATGACATTGCTGCCAACACGGTCGCCAAAGCCTATCGCCAACTTGAATTTCGCAATGTCATCACCGCCAAAGAGCGCTCAGGGTTTGTCGTGGCAGAAGCCAGCGCAGAAAGCCGCTATCAATCTCGCGGGGTCAGTGCTGACAAAACCGAGGTTCACAATGTGGTAGACAAAATGGACCATGGCGCGATTCCAGGTACCTTCTGCAAGATCACTGAAGATTTTCTCGGCGGCGATCCTGAAAAGTGCAACATCATTCATGCTGATGGCAGCGGCACAAAATCCATCATTGCCTATTTGCACTACAAGGAATTCGGTGACCCCAGTGTATTCCACGGCATATCCCAGGACAGCATCGTCATGAATCTGGACGATCTCTTGTGTGTAGGCATCAACGGCCGGATCCTGGTTTCAAATACGGTGAATCGCAATGCCTTGAATTGTCCTGGTGAGGTGGTGTCAGCGCTCATAGAAGGCAGCGAAAGCTTTATGGCTACTTTGCGCGATCAGGGTGTGCAGATTTACTCAGGGGGCGGCGAAACTGCTGACGTTGGCGATCTCACAGGTACAGTGGTTGTGGATAGCTGCGCCGTTGCGGTGATGAAAAAAGACGACGTGGTACGTAACGCCATTACCGGCGACCTGGCTATCGTCGGTTTGTCATCTACCGGCACCGCCAACTATGAGAGCAAAGAAAACTCTGGTATCGGCAGTAATGGCCTGACCAGCGCCCGGCACGATATGTTGAGCCGTGTATATGCAGAGAAGTACCCAGAAACCTTTGACCCAAACGTCCCTGCAGACCTCGTATATTGCGGTCCTTATGAGCTTGGCGACGCCTTGCCTGATTCCGCACTAACCGTGGGCGAAGCCATCTTAAGCCCTACCCGAACCTACGCGCCCATTGTGCAAACGATCCTGCAAACACTGGGCAAAGAGGTAAAAGGGTTAATTCACTGCTCCGGTGGTGCACAAACCAAATGTTTGAAGTTCGGCCACGGCGCGCATTTTGTGAAAGACAATCTATTCCAAACACCACCCTTGTTTGCCGCGATTCAGAGTGCCTCTGGCACTGCCTGGCAAGAAATGTATAAGGTCTTCAATATGGGCCATCGCATGGAAGTTTATGTGCCGCCTGCCCGGGTGGATGAGGTGATCGCGGTCGCAAACAGTTTTGGCGTTGCCGCCCAGCAGGTGGGTTACACCGAGTCTGCGGAGCAAAATCATATGACGCTCACGACGCCCACAGGTGAAGTCTTCCAATACGCTTGAGTTCCAGCTAAACGGCACCACTAGCCCCACTGGGCGGGAAGGTTTATTCTAAGCCCGAGACCAACGGCAAGAGTGGACTGATGGAATTTGATATTGCGGCACAATTCGAAGAGTGCCTGAAGATTCTCGTGGACAAAGAAGGCTCCGACCTCTACTACAGCGTTGGCGCGCCACCTAGCGCCAAGTTCTACGGCACGCTCAACCAGATCAGCGATCGCCCCATGAAACCCGGCGAGGTGCTGCAAATTGCCAACTCAATCATGAACGAGGAGCAGCGCGCTCAGTTCGCAAAAAGTCCTGAAATGAACCTGGCAATTTCCCGCCCCGGTCTTGGTCGTTATCGAGTCAACATATTCCAACAACGTAACGAGGCGGCGATGGTGATCCGTCGCCTTGGTGACACTTTACCGGATTACAAAACTCTGGGATTACCGCCCGTGTTACCCAAGCTAATTATGTCGAAGCTTGGTCTGGTTTTGTTTGTGGGGGGCACTGGCTCCGGTAAATCAACTTCCATGGCGGCGCTGATTGATTACCGCAACCAGAAAAGCAAAGGTCACATTATTACCATCGAAGACCCGGTGGAATTCACGCACCCGCATAAGGGTTGCATCGTCAACCAACGTGAAGTGGGCACCGATACTGACTCCTGGGAAGATGCCCTGGCCAACACACTGCGGCAGGCACCTGACGTGATTTTGATCGGTGAGATTCGTCATCAAGAAACCATGGAGCACGCTTTAGCATTTGCTGAAACCGGACACCTTTGCTTGTCTACCTTGCACGCTAACAATGCAAACCAGGCGATGGATCGCATCATCAACTTCTTCCCGGAAGAAAGACACAGCCAATTACTGCAAGACCTGTCGTTAAATATGCGCGGCATCATCAGCCAGCGACTGGTTAAAACTGTCGACGGCAAACGTGCTGCCGCCATTGAAATATTGTTAGGCACACCACGGGCCGCCGACTTGATTGCTAAAGGTGACGTGTCATCACTCAAAGAGTTGATGGAAAAATCCGGCGAGCAAGGTATGCAAACTTTTGACATGGCTCTGTTCAAACTCTACAAACAGGGCAAGATCACTCTGGAAGAAGCGCTGAAGAACGCGGACTCGAAAAACAACTTGCGATTGCGCATCACCCTGGACGGTAAAGATCCTGGCGCTAAAAAATCCAGTGACGCACCGAAGGCCGCCAAGGCACCGGCAAAACCGGCGGCTGAGCCTGCTGCTGCGCCTGAACCCAAGTCGGGTTTGGAAGGCTTGTCACTGACCCCGTTGGACGATGAAGAGGGCGACCAGCCCTAACCCACTGTCTTACCACCAAGCCGATCTACCAGGGCCTGGAAAAAGCTGTTTACCATGGGTAGCGCGTAAGTAGACTTACGCGCTACAAAACGCACCGGGCGGCGCAAACCTTTGCTCTCAAGGTTAATCAACACATCCTCCGGCACCTTTAACGTTCGCGCTACACCAATGGGTACCATGCCATGACCAAAGCCAGCAATGGCCATTTGCGCGACACCAAAGAAACTCTCGAGTGACACTTCGCGCTGAATATTGAGCCGTTCCGCCTCATCTTTAAAAGAGCGCCAGGCACCTGAATGGTCTTCGATGGTAATGACACTGAGCTCCCGGTCTTCAGCCCAGGTAAAGGGTTTCAAACCACTGGGAATAATCACCATGGGCTCGTAACCCAGCACTTCAGACTGCAAGTCTTTATCAAGGGTATCTGAACCAGTACAAACACCCGCCATAAATTCTCCGGAACGAATTCGGTCTAACACCACCGGAGTGCGGTGCGTGTGAAAGGAAAAATTAACATCAGGCATACCGCGGCGAATATCAAAAAACACCTTCGGTCCCCAGGAAGACAAGATAGCCTCGGACACGCCGATCACCAGTTCACCACTCACCGCGTCGGCATCTTCCACAAATAGATCACGGAGTTCGGAAAGAATCGGCGAGATCTTGTCCACCAGTTGCTGCCCATGCCGGGTTAACTCAACCCGGCGACCCTTCTTCTGGATTAACTTACGATCGTAGTACTTTTCCAGGGTGGCAATGCGCTTGCTCACTGCCGACTGAGAAACACGCAGTTCCGTGCTGGCTTCTAGCATGGTGCCTGTTTTTGAGAGGGCTAGCAGGGTTTCG
>JBKAGC010000501.1:0-28754 GCA_046290215.1 Pseudomonadales bacterium
GCTGAAAAAGAGCATAGTGTTCCGGTTGCCGTAAGTGCGCTGCCGAAGCCCGCGCCACCACATCAAGCAGCACCTGGCGGGCTTGACGTAAGCCCTGGTTAATCTGAAAGCTGCCATCGAGGTTAGGGTCGTTGATCAGTCCTTTCCAACCCACCACGGTGCGCGGCTTCTCAAAATAAACTCGCATGACGATTAACAGATTCGGAAAGTCACTTTTCACCTCAGCCAGTTTGTCTGCATATTCCAGGGCCGCGGCCGGGTCATGAATGGAACAAGGCCCAACCACCACAAACAGTCGATCATCCTCACCTTTGAGAATGGCCTCTATCCCTTGCCTGCCTTCTGCCACCACCCCGGCGTGGGTTGGCGTCAAAGGTAACTCTTCCGCCAACACGGCAGGACTGATCAGGGGTTTGACCGCAGCAATGCGGGAATTTTCTAAACTCGGCATTTTCTCACTCGCGAAGACAAAGCTGACTTATGATGATTGCTTCACAAACGTCTGAATGTCTTTACTCAGCTTTTGCAAAGACTTGTGATCCATATACATCATATGGCCGGCGTCAAAGTAGGTGTGAGTTACGTTCTTCTCCTGACCATCACGCACACCAAGATGATCAAAGGTATATTCCGTGGCAAAAAATGGCGTGGCCAGATCATACTTACCGTTCGCCACCAATACCTTTAAGTGTGGGTTCTTTTGCATGGCAGTGCGCAGCATCTCGGCGGTATTCACGTAGCTATTCTCGAAGCTGTCATAGCGCCATTTCGGATGCACTTTAAAGCTGAGAATCTCATAGGGCAGATCAGACTCATACTGCAGGTCGGCGCGAACAAAGTGATTCACGCACGCTGAGTAAACGCCATGGACAATATCGAAACTCGGGTCACTCTCGAAGTTCTCGCCGCTGTCATCGCCGTCTATGCCAATGATGCGCGAATCAAAACGCCCCACCACTTTATGGTCATCTCTCAGCAGCTCTTTCGTGAAACGCATAATCTCAATACGCAGGTTAGCGCCATCTACATAAGACTCAGACAAGCCGGTGTACTCGGCCACCTTTTTCACCATTTCCGCGCGTGATTTAGCATCAATGCGCGAGCCCTGGAATAACGCGGTTGCATAAGGACCCTCGGCAAAATCACGCACCTCCGCCAAAAAGTCTTTCTCACTTAAAGCTTGCAAGCGCTTGTTTAACTTCTTGTGATAACGGGCGGTAAGCGCATAACTTGGCAAGTACACCACATGGGGTAAGTCGTTGCCGGGGTTAAACAAAATGGTCTGAAAGTTCAGCACCACTGATACCAGCATCACACCGTTCAAGGTCAAGCCATAGCGCTGTTGCAGATGCGCCGACAAGCCGGTAGCGCGAGTTGTACCGTAACTCTCACCGATCAAAAATTTGGGCGACGACCAGCGCTGCTCGCGGCTGGTGATCAAGCGAATAAACTCACCAATAGAATCTAGATCACGCTGAAAGCTATAAAACTCTGCTGGATTGGCATCTTCCCCGCTCAGCGGCCGGCTATATCCAGTGCCAATGGGATCCACAAACACCAGGTCACTTTCCAACAGCAACGAGTATTCATTATCCATTGCCTGGTAAGGCGGTTTTAAACGTTCCGAGGGCGACTTGCCCAGCGGCACACGCTTTGGTCCAAGCAAACCCAGCAGCATCCACACAGATGATGAGCCCGGCCCGCCGTTAAACGAAAAGGTAATTGGCCGCTTGGATTTATCCCGCACACCGTCTCGGGTAAACGACATAAAGAAGACTTCCGCCTTGGCCTGGTGGCCTTTCTTGTCGTCTTCTTCTTTTAACACCACGGTGCCCACTTTTGCGGTGTAGCGCAGCTTGCGGTTTCCAATCTGTAAAGTGTGCTGGGTGGTGACAATATTGTCTTTCACTTCTGGTGCAGGCTTTTCTTCTGACTTCTTTTCTTCAGACTTGTTTATTTCACTCATCTTTCCCTTCCTGTTTGCCTATAACCTGGTTGTTGGTGAGTTCGCTAAGTTCGTCACTGGACAAACCCAGCAACTCCCCTAACAACGCATTATGTTCGCCGTGTAGCGGCGGCCGTTGTGACTGCTCAAGCTGGCTTCGCGAGAACTTGATGGGGTTTGCCACCAGTGGCACCCCTTGAATTTCCTGGCGCATTTGCCGGGCAATACTTTGCTCATCAGCGAACACTCGATCAATCGTGTTAATCGGACTTACCGGTACGCCTTCAGCGGCAAAATCTTCTAACCAGTCATCCATGGCGCGAGCACTTAAGATTTCTGCCAAAATAGGAATTAGCTCACGGCGGTGTGTTACCCGCCCGGCGTTTTTCTTGTAGCGCGGATCAGCCGCCAATTGCGGTTGGCCAATCACCCGGCAAAACTTTTCAAATTGACTATCATTAGCAACCGCCACAATCACATGGCCATCTCTGGTTTCAAACACTTGATACGGCACGATATTAGGGTGTTCATTGCCCATTCGACCGGGCACCTCACCGGTCACCAGATAATTGCTGGCCTGATTCGCCAGCGACGCCGTCACCACGTCCATTAGCGCCATATCGATGTGTTGCCCAAGGCCGCTTTGATCGCGCTCTTTTAACGCCGCGAGAATCGCGATGGTGCTGTACAACCCCGTCATAATGTCCGCCAGAGCAACACCAATCTTCTGGGGTTGGCCACCCGCTTCATCAGACTCACCGGTAATGCTCATTAAACCCGCCATACCTTGTACCACCATGTCGTAACCTGGTTTGGCTTTGGCCGGGCCGGTATGGCCAAAGCCGGTCACCGAGCAGTAAACAATCTTCGGGTTCACAGCATTGACCGCTTCATAACCCAAACCGCGCCTTTGCAAATCGCCGTATTTAAAGTTCTCTACCAGCACATCAGAAATAGCCGCCAACTTCAGAACCAACTCGACGCCTTCTGGTTTGCGGATATCAATGCAAACAGACTGCTTACCGCGGTTTGCGGAAAGAAAATAGGCAGACAACTCGCCAGCATCGTCCGGCAGGGAAAAAAACGGCGGCCCAAAGTCCCGGGTATCATCGCCCCCCACGGGATGCTCCACCTTAATCACGGTAGCGCCAAGATCAGCGAGAATTTGAGTGGCCCAGGGGCCGGCAAGAACCCGGCTTAAGTCCAGCACCAGGGTGCCGCTTAAAATGCCGTTGGAGTTTGACTTAGTCATTGGCGGGGAAACTAAAAGCGCCAATCCTACTTGAGGGCCGTCGGGGCCGCAATCTAGCAGGAGCCATGGGCAATTGGGTACAGTTAGGGTCTGTATACCAACCAAAGAGGGGAAACTTTATGGGCAGAGATGAATGGCTAGCGCTGGTCAGCGAAGAGATCATCGATCCTGAGCAAAAAATCATCGATCCACATCACCATCTCTGGCGCCGCCCCGATGGCAATCACTATTTGCTCGAGAATTTGCACGGCGATACCGGCTCTGGTCATAACGTTTTGAAAACCGTATTTGTGGAATGTCATGCGGAGTATCGGAGTGATGGTCCGGAACATATGCGCCCGGTGGGTGAAACGGAATTTGTCGCCGACCAGGCAGCTCAGAGCGAAGCCACAGACGGCGCCACCATCGCCGGCATTGTCGCCCATGCCGATCTGCGTCTGGGTGATGCTGTGGAAGAAGTGCTTAACGCCCATGAAGAAGCATCCGGCGGCCGCTTCCGGGGTATTCGCGATGCCCTCTCTCATGCTGAACAACCAGACGTGCTGACCATCGCCGGGCGCGCTCCGGCAGGCCTTGCCAGCAACCCTGACTTTCGTAAGGGTGTGAAAAAGCTCGGCGCTATGGGCTACAGCTACGATACCTGGCACTACCACTACCAGAACAAAGAGTTTTATGAGCTCGCCAAAGCTTGCTCAGATACCCCGATGATTCTCGATCACTTTGGCACACCCCTGGGAGTTGGCCCGTACGCCAGCCAACAGGCAGAAATCAAAGCCCAGTGGCGCAAAGATATCGCCGCCATTGCCGAGTGCGACAATGTGGTGGCCAAACTCGGCGGCCTGGCCATGCCAGATAACGGTTTTGGCTTTGAGCAAAAAGAATTACCGCCAACCTCCGATGAGTTTGTGGAAGCGCAGCGTGAATACTATTTGCACGCGATCGACTGTTTTGGTCCTGAGCGCTGCATGTTCGAAAGTAACTTTCCGGTAGACCGGCTGTCGATTTCCTACCACGTGCTCTACAACGGCTTGAAGAAAATCGTCGCCGATTTTAGCCAGGATGAAAAAGACGCCATGTTCTATCAGACCGCCGCGAGAATTTACCGTTTGTCGTAAATATTCACGGTAGATTTAAGACAGAGAACTATTGCGACCTGCGCACGGTCGCTATAATTACAACACCGGCATTCCTGCCGGTGTTTTTTTATCTAAACCGTGACGCCTGTGATCTCAAGACTCCGCAATACCTTAACGCTGCTTTGCTGGATGCTGGCAGTGAGCCTACCCACTTCCGCTGCCTTTGCCTCAACTAATGTGAGTGAACTGATGGCCCAGGGCAATCTACTGCGCCTGCAAGGTGATATGGCAGCGGCCAATCAAATCCGCGACCAGATTCGCGCCAGCGCGCCCAATGACCCTGCCAGCTACGCCTTTAACCTCAATACCATCGTCACCGAATTATCCTGGGAAGAGTCCCAGACCCAGTTTGATGAGGCACTGGTGAGGGATGCAGAAAAGCTCATTGAACTTTGCGAAGATGGTGTTATTAGCCAGGCAGATATTAGCAATCCGGATTACTACTGCGGTCAGGCGCACTTTAGTTTGTCTTACTTTAACGGGATTCGCGGCAATCTCATCTCCGCTGGCCGCCACGGCACCACCGCCATTGAATATATGGAACAGGCGCTGGAGCAAGACCCGGATCTTATGCGGGCAAAAATGTATCTCGGCATTGCTTATTACTATGCCGACAATCTTCCCCCCTTTATTAAACTGTTTAGCCGGCTCCTCTGGTTTATACCCTCTGGTAGCTCAGAAAAGAGCTTGCCTTATTTACGGGAAGTAATGGCATCTGATGATCGATTTAATGATGTGGCGCGCTACATTTACGCCACCCTACTAATTAACGGCACTGCCGAGGAATTAAAAGAAGCGCTGAGCGAAATAGAGATTCTTCTCGCCAAATACCCAGAAAATGTCCGCTTCCAACTACGCTATGTCTCGATTATCCAGGGTGACGGTCGCTATCAAGAAACCTTAAACAGCATTGAAAAGTTTCTTGCCAGTGACGCCGGTCAGCAACTGGACATGATCAACAGTAACTTGCTGAATATCTGGTTAGCTCGCGCCAACCTGGGTTTGAATCGCCTGGCGGAAGCCAACCGGGTACAAAACATGATTCATTTCGACCCTGAAAACACCACGGTACCGGCCTGGGGGCTAGCCTGGTTTGAACTCACCAGCGGCCAGCTTGCTGATCTTGCCGGGGCGCGTGCGAAAGCCCGGGAGGCTTACAACAATATCCTCGAACTGGAGCGGCGCACCTTCGTCAATCCCAGCATTGTTGCGCTCGCAGAGCAGTATTTAGATACCCCTTACGCCGGCACCGGTCCTTGAATAATCACCCGGTGCATATGGCGCCGCTGGCCGTGATAATCATTTAAGGCGTTATGGAATAAGCGGCGATTGTCCCACAGCACCAGAGTGCCGTTTTGCCACTGACAGCGCGACACATACTGCTCCTGGGTCAAATGTCTATTCAAAAACTTGAAGATCGGCAAACTCTCGGCGCGGCTCCAACCTTTAATGCGGTGAGTGTGGAACAGCCCACAATAAATACTTTGCAGCCCTGACTCATCGTGGGTGCGAATAAGAGGATGCTCAACCTCCCCCTCGGCAAACGCCTCATCTCCACCATACGACGCACCTAGCTGTTCCCGGGCTTCATTCTGGGCATAGTCACCGCTCGCGCCGTGAACCAGTTTGGGTGAGTAAATGCCTGTTTGGTTTCTGAGAAAATCCTGCATACCTGGGCTTAGATCGGCAAACGCCGCTGCGCAATCAGCAAATAACGTATCGCCGCCCTGCTCCGGGACTTCCACGGCATATAACGCCGTACCCTTGGGGGGACGCTCCAAATAGGAGGTGTCCGTATGCCAGCCCCCGCCGAAGTTCATCTTCGCGTCAGGCTCTTTGATGATGGGGATCACATTGGGATGCTCATCCACCGCCTGCATAAAGGGATACACGTCTAACTCACCGAAATGAGCCGCAAACGCCGCTTGTGCTGCAGGACTCAACTGTTGGTCGCGAAACACCAGAAAGCCGTGAGTAAGCCAGGCACTGTGAATCTCGCGAAGCGCCTCTGCAACCAGTGCTGCCAGATCCACACCGCTCACTTCAGCGCCGATGGGGCCAATGTCTGCATTCACCTTGATATGCTGGTAGCTATCTTGTGCCATATGCCTGCCTGCTTTTTAGTACGGGTTAATCCTAGCTTGTGGTTGGTAGCCAGTTTGGCGTTAGAATAAATATCTTACAACGCGGTATAGAGCACAACCGCAGCGAACAAAAAGGCCAACGCCATGAAAAAAGTTGTGGTATTCGACGGTGACGATGCATCACCGGAAGTCATGCTACCAACGGTTGAGTTGCTGCAAAGTATGGATCTCGACATTGAGTTCCAGCGGCCACTGCTCGGCACAGCGGCTATCGAAGAAACCGGTGAAGCCTTTCCTGCCGCAACCCGACAAGCCATAGATGATGCCGACACGACATTTTTTGGTTCCACCAGCGGCAACAGTACGGCCGCGCTATTTTATTTACGCTGGGGTAAACAAACCTATGCCAACGTGCGGCCGGCAACCTGGTTGCCGGGCACCGCGTCCCCTATGCGTAATCCGCAAAACATCGACTTTGTGATTATTCGCGAGAACCTTGAAGACTTGTATCTTGGGCTTGAAGGGGACATTGACGATCTGGCCCCGCTGAACTTTTATTCCAAACACGCTCGCAGCGCGCTGAAAGATCTTGGTCCCGGCAAATACGCCATTAAAGCCATTACTGAACAAGGTGCAGAACGAGTCATCCGATTTGCCTTTACCATGGCAGCAGAGCGGCCAGACAAACACCTGACGGTAACCAGTAAATACAACATGCTTAGCACCTCTGACGGGTTGTTTAGGAAGATCGCCCTTGATATGGCAGCGGAGTTTCCCGATGTGACCCTGGATACCTTTATTGTGGATGACTTTCTTTGCCGCATGATTGGCCAGCCGGAAAGTCTCGATGTGGTGGTAATGCCAAATCTGTACGGTGACATCATGTCCGATGGTGCCGCTGGCATGATTGGCGGCCTGGGCATGGCACCTTCTGGCTGTTTTGGTGACGACTACGCCTACTTTGAATCCGCCCATGGCACGGCACCGGATATTGCCGGGCGACACATTATTAACCCCACTGCCACATTGTTAAGCGCGGCCATGATGCTGGACTATTTATCCCTGAGTACAGCAGCAACCAGGCTACGGGAAGCAGTAGCGCAGGTATACGCTGATGGCCTGACGCTAACACCGGACCAGGGGGGCAGTGCCCACACCTATGAATTTATCGAGGCGGTAGCAAAAAACCTATGATCGACCCAAAGCAGTATGATTGGCGCCAGTTCTCCTTAACCTTTTACTACAATGCTCACATTACCCGGGTGTTTCGCACCTGGACCACGGTAGAGGGTTTGGAATCGTTCTTTATCGAGCGCTGTTTGTTTTGGACCGAGCGAGGCGAACCGCGGGAAATCGCCCAACGACCTGAAGTGGGTGATCGTTATAGCTGGCAGTTTCGCCAGGATTTTGAAGTCCAGGGAGAAATCAAAACCTATATAGACCGAGAGCAGTTTTCTTTTAGTTTCGGCGACATGCATGTGGACGTTTACTTCCGCGTGCTTGGCGAGCAAACGGAAGTGCAGCTCGTCCAAAGTAACATCCCCACTACGCCCGAGGGCCAGGTGTTCGGACATTTAAACTGCCGCTCTTGCTGGACCTTCTTTATGACCAACTTGAGTTCCGTACTGGATCACAACCACGATTTACGTGACCAGAATCCGGAACTGGTCTCTTCCATGGAAGTGGGCTACATACCCTACTCCCAACGGTAACGCGGCATTATACCGGCGCTTTGCGCTCCAGCCGTGGTTGCCGGGCCCCGGGCAAGCCGCTGCTTAGCTGCGCAAGCAAAGACTGTTTGATGGTTTGATACCCAGCATCGTTCCAGAGATTCACTTTCTGTTCCGGATCGCGATTCATATCGTACAGTTCACCCTCGGAGCCGTCGTAAATAAAACTAGGCCCATAGCTGGTGCACAGATAACCATCGCGGTGATAAATGCTCTTCAGGTGCATATCGGCGTGACCATGTTCGGAATCCCATTCCGTGAGCACAAACTCCCGGCCCTGATCCCGGGCTGCATCGTTGTTCAAAGGTAGCGTTTGCCCCTCGCAATAATCCGGAATTGGAATGTCAGCAATGCTGCAAAAGGTACTGGCCAGATCTAGATGCCCCACCGGTTCAGTCACCTCCGCAGGCGTTGGCTGAGTCGCGGCGGCCGGCTGCCAGATAAACGGCAAGCGCATTAAGGCATCCACATGGTATGGCCCCTTAAACAGCAAACCAAAGTCACCCTGCAACTCACCGTGATCGGTGGTGAAGAAGATATCTGTATTGTCCCATTGCCCCGTTTCCATGAGCCAGCTAAACACGCGGCCACAAGCTTCATCAATAAGCTCGTTTTCAATATGCGTGTAGGCATTAATCTCGCGTACCTGGTCAGGGGTCAGTGCGCTTGGGACAAATTCACGGGGCGATTCCAGATTGGTCCAGAGCGAGCCATCATAATAACCTTGCCAATGCTTTGGCTTGCCTTCTAACAACGCTAACCTGGCTGCTGGATCTTCTTCATATAAGGCTGGCAGCGGCACATCGCGCCAGTTAACCCTGTGTAGTTCAGACTCTGGTATATCCCAGGGGTGATGGGGGTCTGGAAAGCTCATCCAACAAAACCAGGGATTGTCACCCCGCTCAGACAACCAGTTAATGGTGCGATCCGCCACCCATTCCGTGTGATACAACTCCCTCGGTACATCCATGGGCCATACTTGAACAGCATTGGTATCGCCGCGGCCAATGGTGTTTTGCCCCTTGTCTGTGACCATGGGATAAAAGCGCGCTTTTTCATCGGGGTGCGCATTCATGGCCAGATCGTAATGACTATGGCCCTCAAAAAAGTGATTGGCCAGCTCCATATGATCAAAGCCACGAT
Source organism: Pseudomonadales bacterium (assembly GCA_046290215.1). Taxonomy (GTDB): domain Bacteria; phylum Pseudomonadota; class Gammaproteobacteria; order Pseudomonadales; family Azotimanducaceae; genus JAHRVQ01. The sequence goes on from JBKAGC010000501.1 coordinate 9,291, forward strand.
GAGGGCCGGTACTTGCTTCCCCTGCCATACGGTTTTCAAAAAATTCGGCAGGGTTTCCTAACCACGGTTCAAAGTGAGCTTTGCCTAACAGCCCGGTATCGTAACCATGGGTTTTTAAATGATGAGCAATGGTGGGCGTTTCTTCAGGCAAGGACACACCATTCATCCAAACACCGTGGCTGGCCACATGCTGCCCGGTCATAATGGTTGCCCTGGCCGGCATACACACCACATTTTGGTTATGGGCACGGCGATAGTTAATACCTCGCTGCGCCAGACCATCAATATTTGGTGTCCTGGCGATCTGGCCACCGTTACAGCCCAACGCGTCATAGCGCATTTGGTCAGTGGTAATGAGTAAGATGTTTCTGCGCATGTATCCCCCTTGTTAGCACTCAGTATACAGACCTTGACCCCGCTGCAAAGTTACCCAATGCTTGGCATATGTTGAGCGAACCTCTATCCATGATGCGATATGCCTGCGGCTTTCTGACGCTGCTACTTTTACCTTCGGCGATCATGTTGTCGCAGCTTGGGTTTGGCAAGGTTCAAGACTTCCGAATGCTAGAACGCATCCCCGTGACAAGCATCAGCGCAGCGATTCCGGGCGAGGTTCAGCTAAAAGGTCAGGCAGAGGCTATCGACACCGTAAAAGCACCGCGCACAGGCACACCAAGCATTTACTACCGTTACCTGGTGGAGCGCGAGGAACGTGATTCTGAAGGCAATCGCCGCTGGCGCACCATTACCGATGAAACCAGGAGCGTGGATTTTCGTCTGACTGACCCTAGTGGATCTGCTCAGGTCCGATTTGTGTTCATTGGCTCTACTGAAGTTAACGTCAAAAGGCGGCATCGGTCGCAAAGCGGCAATCTGCGCTATACCGAATGGCGTCTTGAACAAGGCGACAACGTTACCCTGTTTGGGTTTATGGAAGCGTCCGACAACAAGGTGGTGAACTTTCGCCAACCCGGTCACTATTTACCCATTGTGAGTACTATGGGCGGCGCAGCAGAGCGATCGAGTCTTGGCAATACTGCCCTGTTTCTTATCTGGGGAAGCATTAGCACGCTCATTTTTGCTTGTTTGTGCGCCATGATCACCTTGCGTATTCATCGCACCCTGGTGTTTTTGTCTATCACCTGCTTGAGCTGTTTTTTCTTGCTGGCCAATCTTGGCTACCAGAGCGTTAAGGCCGAGGTGGACGCAGGTTATCGGCAGGTCGAAAGTTATGTAACCCGCAGCAGCGAACAAGACGCAGACTCCGCAACCAGCGTTGCTACCTTGAACGAGCGCGCCGCCACCCGGCACTTGCTCATTGAACGTTATCAAGGGCAAACCGCCAACTTTCCCGAGTCCTGGGTCAAAAAAACCGGCAATTACCGACCCTTTGCGAAAACCCCTTTAACACCAGAACAACAAGCCATTGCTGCCAATAAAGCCGCCCAATTCACCACAACCAGGGCCAGCAATGCTGACTTCTTACTGATCATTGGTGGCTTACTGGCAGCCGCCCTTGCCTGGTTTGCCATCAAAGTGATCCGCGTCAAACGCATTCAAGAGAACATCCCTACCAGTAAAACCAGCGGTGTCAGTTATGGTTTAGCGGAAGTAAAAGGCCAACTAAAGCCAGAGCCAGATCATGAGCCCTTCACAGGTCCGGTATCGGGGCAGCCTTGTTGTTGGTATCGCGAGTTGATTCAAGAACGACGCGGCTCCGGTAAAAACGCCAAATGGGTCACCATCAAGGATCAAATTTACAAACAGCCGTTTCGAGTACAGGACGACGAAGGTGAGATCCGCGCATTCCCTTCCAGGGCAGACATTATCACCCGGCATAAAGCGAGCCGCCGCGAGGGCAACCGCCGTTACAGCGAGTGGCGCCTGTCGCCAGATGATGATCTGTACGTTCTAGGCAAAGCGAAGTTAGATAAAACCCGCGGCGATGCTCTGGTGTTTGGCCAGGAAAAAGGCAGCCCTTACATTATTGCCAATGTTTCAGAAGCAGAAGTCATGCTGCGCAAAGCCATGAGCGGTATGGCCATGTTGGCCGCGGGCATGAGCGTTTTATTTCTCGCCGCCATCTGGCTCAGCGGCGCTGGCGGTAGTTTTAGCTCCATCGACTTCCTGCGCTCCTCTGTGATCGCACCGCTGTTTTTGCTCATGGTGATGTTCGTCTTGATGTACAACGATCTGGTGTTTTTACGAGAGCGCTGCGAGCGCAACTGGGCCAATATCCAGGTATCCCTGAAGAAACGCGCCGACCTACTGCCACGACTCGAAAGCGTCGTAAAAGAGTATCTAGGCCACGAGCAGCATCTACAGCAGGGTCTGGCCCTACTACGGGAAAGGAGCCGGGGTATCCACTCTGAGGGTGCTATGGATCAATATATGGCAGCAGAACATGTGTCTCTCGCTGAACTTCAGGCCCGGATTGAGCAGTACCCGGATCTAAAGGCCAGCGGGCTACTTCAAGACTTCCACAAAAGACTGGTGACACTGGAAAACGAGGTGGCGTTAATCCGCACCGGATATAACGATGCGGTGACACAATTTCGTATCAGAACACTTACATTTCCAGACAATTTGTTAGCCAAATTGTTTAACTTTTCGCCACGAGCGATGCTATCTTATCGAGAAAGCGCCCACCCAATTCCGAGGGTTAAGCTAGACTTTTAGGGTGTTCAGTTACTCGCGAAATGGTATTTAAGTCAGTGCCAGACCTTAAACAACTCACAACCAGCGAAGCATTGTCACCTTATGAGGCTGACTCGCGACCCGCATGGATTTTCGACATAGCCGAACGCGAAATGTGCTGGGCGAACGCCGCGGGCCTGAGTCTGTGGAAGGCAGAATCCGTTGCAGAGTTGCGCCAACGTGATTTCAAAAAGGACTCGATTTCCGCCATAGAACGGCTAAACAGCCTGGCCGGTAGCATTGCCGATGGTAGCTCTCGTCAAGAAAGTTGGGTGTTATACCCACGCGACGAACCGGTGAATGTCTTGATAGAACACACCATGGTTGAGATAGAGGGCGGCAGACAAGCAATGCTGCTGCAAGTGCTTCAACATATAGATAGCGTCACCGACCAGCAATCAATTCGCCTGGTTGAAGCCGCCAGACACACGCCCGTAATTGTTTGTAGTTTTGATGCCGAAGGACAATTAACTGCCGAAAACCCGGCAGCGGTAGCATTTCGCACCAATCTGCAGCGTCGCCTGAATGCAAGCAGAACCCTGGCTGAACACGTTAACGACGAGTCCCTTGCCGCAGAGATCATCGCGAAAAACATGAACGACCAGACTTATAGCGGCGAGCGAACAGAGCTTCACCAGTCGGGACAAGTAACGCTCTCGATGACCGCGAGACGAGGCCGTGACCCGATTACTGGCGAACCGGCGATATTCCTGACAGAAGAAGATATTACCGAGCGAGTAAAGCTTGCCAACCAGCTTGCCACACTGAACGATCAGCTAGAAGCGAGAGTTTCGGCGCGCACCGCTGAAGTGAATCAGCGCCAGGCCTGGTATAAGGCACTATTTGATCATGCCTCCGACGCCCTGTTTATTCGCGATATTGATTCATTCCGAATCGTCGCAGCAAATCCTGCCGCCGCTGAAATGTTCGGCGTCTCAAGGGAAGATATGCTTGAGGGGCGCTTTGATCCGCTAGCAAAAAAGCGCGCCATAGACAAAACCCGGGATATAGATGAACCCGCATTAAAAGGCGGTTTGGATCGTGCCGTACAAAACGGTTCCGAAACCATGGAAGCCACATTTTACCGTGATAACGGTGAACCGTTCCCAGCACAGGTGACATTAATCCCCTTCCCTGATCCAGAGCTTAATCTGGTGAGGGCCAGTATTATCGACTTATCTGAACGGGAACAGGAACAACAGCGCTATCGCGCCATATTTGATACCGCCGCAGAAGCCATCGTCATCAACGACATTGAGAATCGCCAGGGCTTTGTGGATATGAACACCCAGGCTGAAAAGCTGTTTGGCGTCAAACTCGAAGACTTACAAAGCGGCAAATACAATTTCTACGACTTTAGCCCGGCGGTACAACCGGATGGACGCGACTCGATAGTCACCGCACCGATCTATACCCAGGCAGCCATCCGGGATGGCTCCTCCACTTTCGAGTGGACTTTCGTCGATATCCACGGCAAGGCAACAGCCTGCGAAATGACGATTACGCCCTTTCCACATCCCACCAAAAAACTGATCCGCTCTAGCATTATTGATATTTCAGAGCGTAAGCGAGCTGAAGCCACGCGCGTGGAACTGGAAAGCCAGCTTGCCCAGGCGCAAAAACTCGAAGCCATTGGCCAACTCACCGGCGGCGTTGCCCATGACTTCAACAATTTGTTGGCAGTGATTCTTGGCAATATGGAGTTACTGCAAGATATGGTCACTGACAGCACCCAGTCAAACTTGATTAACACCGCCATTGAGGCCACCGAACGTGGCGCACGATTAACCCGCTCTATGTTAGCATTTGCGAAAAGGTCAGAGCTTAGCCCAAGCCAACTTGACCTTGCCGAGGCCGTTGCTGCACTCGATAGCTGGGTTGGCAGCACCATTGCCGACAACATTAGCGTCAGCACCCACTGTGATGAAAACTTGTGGCCAATTAAAGCCGATCTCGCCGGCATTGAGCGTACCCTATTAAACCTCGTGATCAACGCCCGGGATGCCATGCCAGAAGGTGGCAACCTGAGAATTAGAGCCGAGAATGTTCAGCTAGATATTGTGCCTGGGAATCTGGCACTCAAACCTGGCCAGTATGTCACCCTCAGTGTCAGCGACGATGGCGTTGGCATTGAACCGGATGTGATTGGCCGGGTATTTGATCCATTCTTTTCAACCAAACAAGTTCACCAGAACAGTGGGCTTGGCCTATCCATGGTGCACGGATTTATTAGTCAAAGTGGTGGCGCCATTGGCGTTGAATCTGAACCGGGTAAAGGCACGACCTTTACTTTGTACTTCCCAGTGGCCACCCAGGAACCTCCGGAAGCTTTACCCACCAACAAAGAATCTGCCCTACCTGCACAACCGCTGAAGATATTACTGGTGGAAGATCAGGAGCCTGTATTAGACGTGCTCGCGAAAATTCTTCGCGCTGAAGGCCACGAGGTCACGCCGGCTATTTCGGGGGACCACGCCATTGGGATTTTTCAAGACCGGGCGGACTATGACCTGCTCATCACCGACATCGATATGCCAGGAGAATTGCAAGGCCCAGACCTGGCGGAAAGAATACTCAAACACAATTCAGAATTGCCGGTGATATTCCTTTCCGGCTACAACGTGGATGTAAACCTTACAGCCAACAATCGCAAAGCGCAGCGACTGATGAAACCCATTTCCCGACAGGGTTTGATTAAAGCCATTGCCTACGTTGCTGCATAAATCGAAACATAAATTTCACGCATAAAAAAAGGGTGGCTAATGCCACCCTCTTTCGTTTTGCGAATCGCGTTTGGTTTAGAAGTCGTACTTCACACCGAAACGGATCTGGTACAGAGACGCATCACCACGACGTGGTTCTGGGTCAGCACCGCCGATCAAAGCAACATTCGGGAAGTCAGCTTGTTCAAGCACACCCCATTCATCGCTGATCAAGTTAGTCAGGTTGTCGATAACCAGGAAGGCAGAGGCGCGGCCTGGGCCAACGCTGTAGAACTGCTCAACTTTAAAGTCAACCTTACCCCACCATGAGCCATCTTCGCTGTTGCGAGAAGAACCGATTGGCAGAATGTTTGGACCATCGTCAACAAACGGAGTGAAACCGTAACGACCAGCGTTGCTGTTGGCGAAAGAGTATGGAGGACCCTGGTAGTAGTGACCGTACAAAGAGATCACTGTTGGGTTTTCCGCACCAAACCACTCTTTCTCCCAGGTCAAAGTACCTGTGAAACGGTGCTCAATGTTGTAGTTAGACTGAGACAGGCTCAGATCCTGTGGGTTAACAAACGCACGGTTAGTGTAGTTTGAGAACGCTACAGAACTGGTCATTGGCTGGACGTCTTCAGCATCTGTGTAGGCATAACCAAAGGTCCAATCGAGACCGTTGTCATAGCCGTGAGAGAAGAATACAGAAGCGCTTACAGACTCGTTACCGCGACCAGAGTTGGTCAGAACAAACGCCGGTGTACGAACGCTGTTGAAGGTTGGGTAACCGTCAGCATCAACACCAGTTTGGACAAGGTCAGCACGCTGAACAACAGCAGTGTCTTTACCTTCAGTGACGATCAAGTCAGCTTGCATCATCATGTTGTTGTCGAACACGTAAGTTGCACCCAGTGAGAACTTCCACTCAGAAGGAATTTCGAAGTCTGGGTCAAGGTAGTTGATCTCGAAGATACCGGCAGAACCAGTTCCACTAGAAACAACATCGTGAACGACGCTTGGGATACCCCAACCTGGGCCATTTGGCTGGCCAGCTTCAACATCACGGTAAGTTTCGTTAAAGAGCAGCACCTGATTGCTGTCACCATCTGTGCTTGGACCAAGCAGCAGCGCTTGTTGCGCAGCTGGCAGATCACGATAAGCACTCTCATTAGCACCAAACAGAACCACGTTGGTGTTAGAGAAGTTGTTAGACAACCAAACGTTGGGATCTCCACCCACGTACAAGCCAATACCACCGCGTACAGTGAGCTTGTCAGAGTGATCATAAGTTACGCCGATACGTGGCTGCAGCAAACCTTCACCATCAAGGTTAGTAGAGTTGCTGAAACCGTATGAGGCAGTAAAGGTTGGGTTAGACGTTGGGCGATCGTCAGAGGTGTAACGGTCGTAACGCAAACCAGCAATCATGGTCACGCGATCCCATGGCTCGAACTCGTCCTGGATATACGCAGTGGTCACTTCATAACCCCAAATCGCCGCAGCGTCATTTGGGTTGTGACGAGCTGAGTTGTTGTAGTCAACGTCGTCAGCTTGACCTAGACGGAAGTCTTCAATGGTACGGAACTCAAGCTGAGTTTCAGTGTGCTGAACGAACAGGTTGAATACGTCTAGTTCTTCACGCTCGATACCGAAGCTCAAGCTGTGGTCGTCTAGCTCGTAGTTACCACGGAAGCTGTAAGTATCAACTTCGTAGTCGAGCTTGTTAGATTGACGAGAGTCGTCACCACCGAGGTAAACATTTACCGCACCAGCATCAACAATGATTTCACCGAAGTCAGTACCGCCAACAGTGTTTTGACCATTGTCTAGCTCTAAGTGACCCAGACGGATTTCAGTAGAGAAACGGTCCGTCCAGTTAGAGTACAAAGTACCCTGGATAGAGTCTAATTCCGCACTACGCTCGTAGAGGTGGTTTTGGAATTCAAACTCGTTCAAATCACCATCAGATTCAGTGAAGTTATTACCGTCGTTATAAACGTAGGTAAAGGCTGCACGATGATTATCGTTGATAAACCAGTCGATCTTGGCCAGGAACTTCTCGTCGTAGTTTTCAAGACTTGAAGGGATGGGGCCTGGATCGTATTGGTAAATAGTACGAGCGATGTTAGCAATATCGTCAAGCTGAGCTTGAGTCACAGCAACTTCGTTAACCGCACCAGAACCGATTGGACCACGGTCAAACAGGTTAGCACCTTCCAGCTCTTCATAAGCTGCGAAGAAGAACAGTTTGTCTTGAATGATTGGGCCGCCAACAGTTACGCCGTAACGCTTTTCTTCAAAAGAACCAGACTGAATGTCGTCGCCTTCGAGCTCGTCGCCGCGCAGATCGTCGTCAGTGTAATCGTAGAATACAGAACCAGACCATTCGTTACTGCCAGACTTGGTTACCGCATTGATGTTACAAGCGGTGAAACCACCGTACTTGGCATCAAAAGGAGCCAGCTCAACAGCAACCTGGTTGATTGCATCGTAAGAGAAAGGAATACGCTCAGTTGGGTAACCGTTAGAGTTCAAACCAAAAGAGTCGTTAGTGCGAACACCGTCCAGCGTGAAGCTGTTGAAACGAGAGTTCTTACCACCACACTGTACTGCGTTGATGTCGCCGCGAGATTCATCTACATAAACTCGTGGGTCAATTCGAACGATGTCAGTGATGTTACGGTTGATCGCAGGTGAAGTTTCTAGCTCACGCAAACCAAAGGCTGCAGATGGGCCAAGCGCTACCTGGGTTGTCACGGCAGAGCCAACAACAACCACTTCTTCCATATTGTCCGCAGACATATCGATCAGAAGTTCAGAGGTTTCACCCAGTACCAGCGCCAGATCTTCAATAGAACGGCTGCCGTAGCCAGACTTAGTGACAGTGACATTGTAACCACCGCCAACTGTTAGATTGCGCAGTACAAAGGCACCGCTTTCGTTTGTGGTGATCGTTCTTGAACGATCAGTGTTTTCATTACTGACAACAACGGTTGCACCAGCAATTGGCGCGCCGCTTTTATCGGTGACGAAACCCCGGATTGATGAAGTGGTATCCAATGCGTAGGACACACTCGCAGCAACCAGAAGTACCATCGCCCCAACCCAGCGCTGAGCTTTCAGCACCGAATGCAGCTTCGGTAAAAAGGTGTCTTTCACGTAACTCTCCTATGGTTTTGTGTCGACTATTTATGAGGTGAGCGGAATGCCCAGTTGCGCATCACTCGAACCGAATCACTAGGAAAAGGTATTGTCCCCAAATATTTGATTTTACTTAAGTTTTTACCGGATGAGCGTTTGCACGCACTTCATTGTGATTATTATGCTGTCGGCTACTGCCTCTACCGGTGTGTAGCGAAGCGAATTGTAATCTTTATAAATGAAGATTGCGTTAACGCAATGCACAAAAGTTCAATTTTTTTTCAACTTTTTGCGATTTATCTCAGGTGTTGCACCCAAAGCACCGTACCACCGGCCACAGCCACCGGAATCAGGAATAAATTCACCACAGGAATGGCCAAAATAAAGTACACCACCAGGCCAAATAGCAGTGCCTGGAAGCGGCAAGACCCTAATCTGGCCTTGAGTTCGGGGAAACTCACCTGATTATTGTCAGCCCCATAATCCACGTATTGAATGGCCATCATCCAGGCGCCGAACAGAATCCAGGCAAATGGCGCCAGCGCATTCACCCCGGGGATTACAGAGAGAATCAACAGCCCCAGCAGACGAGGTAATAGATACAGCAGCTTGCTGATCTCCCGCGCCACCGAGCGGCCAATGATGAGCATGACGCCTGGGCTCTCGCGCACGAGGCCAGGCACCAGGTGTTCTTCTACCTTCTCTGAAAGAATCGCGTTAAACGGCGAGGCAATAATATTGGCAACAATCGTAAAGAGGTAAATGCCCACGGCAAAAATCATAACCGCGGCTAAAAACGTCATAACCCCGGCCAGAAACGCCAACCACTCCGGCAGCCAGCCCGTAATGGCGGCCACCAGCGCATCATATTGGCCAGCCCCGTAAAACATCACGATGCCGAGCACGACAAAATTAATCGCCAGCGGGATCAGCACATACTGGCGTAAACCCGGTTGCCGCACCAGGCGAAAGCCTTCAAAGAAACAATCTATTCCGTTCATGCTTTATTGTAACCTGAGCCAATCTAAAAAATGATGTGAAAGAGGGAAACTATGCAGGATTTTAAAGGTAAGGTGGCTGTGGTCACAGGTGCAGCCAGCGGGATTGGTAAAGCACTGGCAGAAAAGTGCCTGGCTGAAGGCATGCACGTGGTGATGGCCGACATTGAGCAATCGGCGTTAGAAGCCGCCGCCGAATCTCTGGCCGCTGCTGGCAACAACACCATCCTGCCGGTGCAGGTGGATGTGAGCATTAGCGAGGAAATTGAAAAGCTACTGGCAAAAACCCTGGAAGAATTCGGTGCGGTGCACCTCTTATTCAACAACGCCGGTGTGGGCGGCGGCGGCAATAGCTGGCAAGCCACCAAGAAAGACTGGGACTGGGTACTAGGCGTAAACCTGTGGAGCGTGATTTACGGCATTCAAACCTTTGTACCGCAAATGCTCAAACAAGACACCGAGTGCCATATTGTAAACACCGCCTCGATGGCCGGCCTCATGGGCGGCACCACCAACGCGTGCTATAGCGTGACCAAACATGGCGTGGTGGCCCTGACCGAAAATCTTTATCAGGACTTAAAAGCCGAAGGCGCAAAAATCGGCACCTCAGTACTCTGCCCTGGCTTTGTGAATACCAACATTTTTGATTCGGGGCGCAACCGCCCTTCTCACCTGGATAACAACGAACCAGAACGAGAACCTACCGAAGAAGAAATGGCGCGCATTGCAATGTTCCGTGAAGTTTTAAAGAGCGGCATGCAACCTGAGGAACTTGCCGACATTGTGTTTGATGCCATTCGCGCGGATCGGTTGTTTATTTTGACCCATGAAGCGTTTAAACCGTTTGTGACGGAGCGGGCTAATAATATTGTTAGTGGGGTGAATCCGGGGGTTGGGATGATGCCACCTGGGGGAGATTGATTTTGGAGTTAGTGGGATAGCATACAGCTCGACTGTGTGTTTTCTCACCAACGCTGCAACCCCCTGGTAGTGGTGACTCGTCCGCGGGCGAACAACTGTGCTAGTGTTAATCAACGTGTACCCGAGTAGATAAGTCACCCAGCATGATGTTCGTGATCCAAAACGTCATCGACTATCTCGAAGCCGACAATGCCCATTGCCCGAGGTGCGAGATAGAAATACTGCCCGACGTTGACCGCTGCGAAAGCTGCAAGCACCTTTTCGATTTCTATGAAATGAAATCCATCCGCGAAGAAGTATTGGTAAACCGGGCCTATCGAAAAGCTTTGGTTAAAAAATACTCGATTCGGTGGGCGCTCGCCATACTCGCCCTTTCATACCTGATCGCATTCTTATTCAACCTATGAAGGCTTGATACTTGTGATGCTCAACCAGCCAAAAATACAACGGTACTGTGCGTGGCATACTCTGGTTGTCTGCGTGGGATTTCTTTCACTTTCCGTAATCAAGAATACCTTGGGTTACTCATTGCTTGAGAGTTTATCGGAGGGATCGCTAGCAGCCTTCCTCCTGCTCACTCTTGTGCCCTCCCTGGTCAATCTACAAACAATGATCAGCTGCATCTTTAAAGACAATGATTGGAAATGGTTTGCGGTGTTTCTGCTTCTTGGACCGCTTGCTGGGGTTTTGTATTACTTTAGGGTGTATTCACGGGCGGGCCAAGGTTGATCTAATGATAGCGCAAATCTCGGTGACAACTCGTTAGAACTACATCCCAACAAGACACGGTATGCCAAGTCATAAACACCAACATTTTTGATTCGGGGCGCAAACGCCCTGCTCACCTATTTAAATAAAAAGCAGCACGCGACCCTGCCAAGGAAGAAACAGTGTGCGCCAAGATGTTTCGTAAAGTTTTAAAAGGCGGCCCTTAACCACGGGAACTAGCCATTATCGTGTTTGATTCCAATCCCACAGACCGGTTGTCTATTTTGACACATGAAGCGTTTAAGCCATGGGTGACGAAGCAGTCTAGAAATATTGTCAGACGAATGGGTCCGGAGATGACTTTTTCCCTCCTGATAGGTGATGCTGTGCACGCTATTGATTTCTTATTGATCGATGAGCAGCGTTGTTTTGATGTTGGCTATCCTGGAAGGACTGTGCTTATCTCATTAGCCATCAGGCCACTTTCCTAAAATGTACTGTCTATTTCTCTTGAACTGATCAATCAATGATCAATCGCCAATGCAATTTTCGTTTTCCTGGTGACTCATTCACAACGAATGCATTAAGCTCGTAACCTCAACGAAATCCTGGATTGTTGATAGTCAAGAATGGAATATCTTTGCTGTTAAAAACACTAATGGGAGATCAGCATGGAACCAGTCACAATTATCGCAGCGATAAGCGCCATGATGGCAGCTATTGGAGTATGGCAGAAAGAGAGAGACTACAATTCCACGAAAGCTGAATATTCTCGAGTTTTCGAGGAGTCTCTTAGATCTGACGAGATTCAGCGAGAAGCAAACTTTGTTGCCTCTTTGCTTCCTCAGAATACTCTAGATCTACTTGGTGAACGAGTAGATCAATGCTGGGAGGATTTTGATGCGAAGATCGACCCGAAGCGAGGTGACATTTCCAACCCTAGAGATGCTGAGCCAGAGTTAGAGTTGTGTGTCTGCGAAGAACTACGAAGCATCAAAAGGCTCAACGGTACTGTCCCCGAAGGTAAGCTTCGCAATTGGTGGAACAACTATGGCTGCGGCCCATACATCGCGTAGGCTTCTAACAACTAAATCAACTACCCAGCTTCGACGCCGGGTGCAGTGAAGGCGCGTCGCATTACACGCTTGCCAGTTCGTTTACACTCCCCAAATCCTTCCTTTGATACGGCCTAACCCATCCAAAAAAGATTATTGTTCGCAAATAGCGATCTTTTGTTGACTAATAGCGAACTCGTTGCTATCGTGCTTTTAACGTTAATAAAGGGAGCCAATCACCAGTTACTTGAGTGGATTACCACTCGCGGAGACATTGTCTCTACCTTTTGCACCGCTCATGCTACATGGGTCAAGCTACATCGATTCATCTTGTCCAAGCGAGTGTCTACGTCGTGTGGTGATCCCACGACGTGAAAACAGGGGTTTATTGCCGGTCACTCCCAAGTTCCTTTGGTAATGGTGATCCAGCGCTTAATTTCGGGCGTTGGATACTAAAGGAGCGCAAGCTTTATGAAAGTAATTTTTAACGTTGTCTGGCAATCGCTTAAGGAGCGGAAACCGGAGGAGAAAAACCGCAGGAAAACTTGGACGCTCATCAAGTTGTTGACGAAGATTGGTGTCATAGTTTGGAAGATACTGAAGTTTTTCTTCGATGAGGGTGACTCTGCTTAGGCGGTCCCCTGATTTTTTATCTGAGGTTATTATGATTAATCGGGCATTAAAAACTATTCGCCAGTTTCATGGTTTAACGCAGGCAGAATTAGCTTTAAAGCTGGACATGTCCAAGTCCTATCTTAGTGAAATTGAATCTGGAAAGAAATCTGTTGGGTATGAGTTACTTGAGAAGTATTCGAAACTTTTCGATGTGCCAGTATCTTCATTGGTTTTTTTCTCTGAAAATCTTGAAGAGGCAGACACTATCCCAGAAAAGTTCAGAAACGTCGTAGCAGATAAGATTCTAAATATAATGGAATGGGTTGCATTAAAAAATGAAGCAAAAACAGCGTAAGCCAAGAATCATTACAAAGAACAAGTCATACCCCATTCAAGATTCAGTTTTCTACAAGCTATCCAGTAAAAAACGTCTAGCCAAACTACTATTTTCCACTCCCCAAGAGCTTAAGTCTCTTGTACGGAATGACAATTATCACTGCTTTACTCAAACCAAAAACGGCAAGCATCGGCCTATCCAAGAACCATTACCCAAATTGGATAGAATTCACTCAAGAGTTGCTAGCTTGCTATGCCGGATCAAGACCGTTGAGGGATTGCATTCAGGAAAAAAAGGTAAGTCAAACATCTCTAATGCTCGTTCGCACGTAGGTCTGGGTAAGAGGGTAATTACAGCCGATATTAAAAGCTTCTTCCCTTCGACTACGAGGCAAAATGTATTCGATTTCTTTTTTACCACAATGCAGTGTACCGCTGATGTTTCAGATCTCTTATCCAAACTTCTAACCTATGACGACCATGTTCCCACAGGTAGCAGAATAAGTATGCCGCTTGCATACTTCGCGAACATGAAAATGTTTGAGGAGATCGAGTCTGCCGCAGGTGAGTGTGAGGCGAAAATGACCATTTACGTTGATGATTTAACCTTTTCTGGCGCGACGTTGCAGAAAAGCTTTATCAAGCGACTTGAAGCAATAGCCAAAAAGTATGGACACAAGATACACCCATCAAAAACTCGCTTCTACGGTGCCAATGAGGTCAAACTTATTACAGGCGCTGCCGTTAAAGGTAATGAAATCATTCCAAGAAACAAGCACCTACAACTGTTGCGTACTGAACTGTCCGAATGGTTAGTGAGTACCGTGAAAGATAAAGAACTTACAAATCGTATTTTGGGAAGAATGACGTTCATGGGTAGTATTGATTCACGTTATAAAGATAAAGCCAGGACGTTTAGAGAGCGTGCATTTAATAGTTGCTAGTCTCAAAATTATCGAGTGCAAGTATCAGATGCACTTTAGGAGTCCAAGCACCCAGACGTCGCTGTTTGACGCCTTCTTCACCCCAATGACAATGTTCGACTACATCAAAACGACTCATCGCAGGAAGGCGTCGGATCCTGAAAAAATTTAAGATGAATAGTTACGGTGAATCTGCTCTCGCTGTTATAGCGTCCGGTGTCAGGGGAGGTTTGCAGTTTAATCAACAATCCTCTATTTACTTAGGTTTTTAATCACGTCTAAAACACGGGTTCTTCATCTTCTCTCTCGAACTCTCTTTCCAAGAAAACCTTTGCCATTGACGCTGCAGCCAGCGCTGCTACATATTGCCAGTTGTCTCCTTTATGAGGATCACCAAAGTCTGATATCCCCCGAATCACCATCCATGGTATCCCGCAATGGTCGGAGGAGGCAGCGAACCCTTGGCCCTCCATTTCAACGGCTACAAGTTGGTCGTGGTGTTCCTTCGCATACTTTGGAAGCTTACCATTTCGAAGTACTTTTTCACCTGACAAGATAACAGCAAGTTCGTACGATGGAGTGAAGTTGTTGTCAACTACCTGCACCTTGCTCCGATCCTCATTTGGTGTTCTGTCAACGAGTTTCTGTACCAATCGTCTCATCTCTTTGACACCCTCGGTGCTGATGCCTCGAACTTGATTTAGAATCCGGCGTGGAGGTTCGTATGTTTTTATCCTTGGCTGCACTCTCTCAAAAGGCCCCCATGAAAAGGGGTAAAGTTTAGAAACTCCTCCCTCCAAATCTACTACCATTTTTGATGCAACTACATCCCCTAGTTTGACTTTCTTCTTATTACCTCCAGCAATACCGATAAGTATATAGGCCTCGGCATCAAAGAGATCATACACATCTCTGGTGAACATAGCCGCTGGAATATTTCTGGCATCGCCGATCATGGTCAACCAAACCTTGATCGATCTGTCCTCGAATTTCATGACTTTCGAATAGTATTTCGTCCCCTTCACGCGAAAATCGGGTTCTTGAGTCGCCACATCGAAAACTTGTTTAAGCGCATCAAACTCGACCCCAATCACTGAAATTAGTACGATATCGCTCTTTATCTTGCGTCGAACGCTATTTTCGATCGAGGCGGTTTGATCTAACTCTTCAGTAATATCAGCCTGAACTATGTCGTCTGTATCAGTATCAGTGTCAGTTTCATTTACGAATTTCTGTGCCTGTCTCTCTTTGTCGAAAACTAGAAGTTGATCGAGGAAATCCTTTTGTACAGCCTCTGGTAGCAATTCAAGTTTAGACAGTAAATCTAGTTTCAGTAGTTTTCTAAACTTAGAGGGCACTGGTGCATCTACACCAGATGCGAAGTGAAGTTGCAGCAAATACTTAACGCTCTGTTCCGGCGGCTCATAGTCGAAACTATCTCGTGTTTGCAATGGCCCGAAGATTTTGTTGTCCATTTGAAGATCATAAAGAGATAATCTAGGGTAACTGCTTTCCCCTGAGCGGGGATCGAAATCAGCTAAACAAACATACGCTACCACTTCTAAACCGAATGAGGTGGCCACTCGCTCAAGTTGAACTCTCGTTCCGCCGGAAGAGTTGAACTCATCTAGTAGGATTACAGGCGTCTGGAGTGCTCGATGAGCTAGAGAATTCAGAGCAACTTCCCACGCTGCATTTCTTCCGGACATAAACGGTCCAGTGGACTCTAGAACTTGCCGCGGGATTTTAATCAAAGTGAAATTAAATAGATTCTCAAAACTTTCTTTAAGTTCTTCGAGCCAGTCACCAAGCACTTCGGCACCATATTCATCTGGGCAAATAATCACGGGATTGGCTGGTATATATCCAGGTATCGCCTCGAAAAGCTTTTCGAATTTGTAAGCGATATACTGAGGGTTATCATTTATCATTTTAGGAAAGTCCGGAACCTTCCCTAAGGAATCTCTAGCGCGTGGAACATTGTCCTCATCTTTTAATCCGGATTCCAACATCATTTTCCACATCGCCTGAGAAGTGAATTGATGGTATTCGCGCCCGGAGCCGGGATCTGAAAAATCTAGTCCGGACTTGCAAGCAATACAAGTCCCGAACTCATGCTTATCTCGCTGAACTCTCTCGAAAAAGCTATAGGTGATTGTTTCGCCTTCTGCCGTAACAATCTCATCCATAGACGAGCCGACTCTTGATCTTGAACTAAGTATGCTCAGAGCGAAAATAGGGGTGGAGGGATATGCTTCCTCTAACCTTCGAATCAAACTTGTTATTGTTGCGCCACTATCAACCAGCGGAACAACAAGCAAGATCGTTGGGAACTCGAGTTCCGAACGATGATTTAGCACCTCTCTCACATCCTTAACATACAACTTGTCGTTAAACATCAAAGGTTCTAAAGATTCGAGAAGCCACGTTGATTCATTGCAATCAAAGAGCAGATTTACACCTTTGCTTTGTGCAAGTTGATCAAGATGTTCGACTACTAGTTCACTGATTTCTTCTTTCGCATAACTACAATCAAAATAAAAAGGTACACAGTGACTGTGTTTACCACCCGTGTACCTAGGAAAGTGACCAACGTGCCGTATAAGTTTTTTTTTGAGTCGCAGGCCCGGCGGTGTCCTTATTTCCAAAGCCAGGTCAGCATATGCTGACCTATCAAACACCATCTTGGGGAGAGCTAATGAGTTACCTAGATCGTCTACGATGCCCAATTTTCCCTTTTCGATGTAGGGCTCAAGTGTTCGAATTGAAACATCATCTCTCATAAGAAGCTGTTCCATAAGCATAACTACGTTTAAGTCTTTTTTTTGATTCCACACTTTTTCGAGACCCAACAGTATTCCACTTATAGTGTGATGATCGGGAATGAGCCCTTCGTTCAAACTTCGTATATCGATAACCAGTGCATTAATAGTACTAAAGTCACCGGTCGCCTCCACTAGAAGTCTGGCTACATAACGAGGGTCTCTCATCGAATAATCGTCGAGTGGAATACTGTAGTGGAGATCGCCTGTGCTCGCTTGGCGACCAAATAAGATTTTACCTGCTTTTTCTAACCTTTCTGCCTCACTATTCGAAAGCGGTTCCGCTGCAATTCGTCCGATTCTGAAAGGCAAAACTTTAATATTCATATCAACTATTTCTTGAGTGGGAGGCGGACTGTCACCATGTTGCCCAAAAAGCTCGGCACATGTTTCTTTGACTTAATACTAACTTTCGCTGTTCGGTCTTCCGTTGATGCCTTTACGTTCATGAACCAGTCCGCTGATCGAAAAGAGACTTGTCCATTAAGTACGTTTGTAGCAGCTTCAATTAATACATAGAGACCCATGCCTGGTAATGCTAGATGGCCATCATCTTGTTTCACATTTGTATAGTCCCTACCTTTCGGATCCCTCGTCGTACCGGGAAAGATGGTTGCAAGAAAATACTCCCATGCTTTGCTAGTTCTCCCTAATTTGTGATTGTTGTTGAGCAAGAGAATTTCGTTGGAATCGCCTTCGCGGATTGTAACCTCATAGTTTTTTTCGATTCCAGATTTGACCTCGGCTTGATATCCTGCTTCTGAATTTACTGCAGCGATAAGAGTTTCTTGCATACTTGCACCATCGTCCCAAAACGTAAAAGTGAAAAAATCATCGTTAGGAGACATGTGGGAGACGGTTTGAATTACCTTCGCTCCTGGATGACGGACTGCGTTCGAAATGGCCTCGTAGAAAATTCTCCCTCGCGCATAGTCTGACGGATTAATCCGGGCGATAAAATCTGCATCACCTCTACTAAATAATCCCGATGCTTGTTCGTCGTCAATGTTGAGTCGAATGTCCAGTACACTTTTTACTGCCTGCGTAGGCCATGAGTTCGTAGCCTCTCTTACCAGTCTATGAGGGTCACGGTATTGATTTGCTAGCCACGTTTTAAATCCATAAAATCGGTGAGCATTGATTCTGGCGGTAATCCTCCCATCAGGTGTTTCATAAGTGTCTACGATTCCCTCGTAGCCTTTTTGTTTGTCTCCTCCGCGTCCTCTGAAGTACTTCAGTTCGGAAGGTTCCACGAGGTCACTGAACTTTAAGCTTTCACACGCGTCTCCAATTGCTTTGGCCATTCCCCATCTACGCATCGCATTGCGAACCGATAGACCTTCAGAACCAGACGGCAAAAGCATGCTGGATTCGAATCCTGATGTCTGTCGCTTTCGAATCAGAGCTATCAGATACTGCATAGCAGTTACGTCAAGATAAGTGGCTTTTGATAAATCGATTACTAGAGCGTCTTCTTCAGACTTTGACAGTTCTCCGAGAGCATCTTCGATTTGAGGGATGTCTATATAGCCAGACAAATGCAAAGCTTTTGTTGCCATATTTATTCATTGCCCCTTCGTTACGCTATTTGAACCAAAATCGAGCATAGATTGCTTTGTTGTAAATCTTGGGCCAGGTGGATTTGTTAAGCTTTTGGTCGAGCTGGCTTTCATGCCAGGCTTCCTGTGGCTATCTCTTCCCTGATGGCAAAGAACCATGTGTGCTTATTGAGATCCATTCCATCAAAAATTTCAACAACCTGCGTTTTTCACTTTACTGCGATAGCCCACTGCCAGTAAGTCTTTGTCGTTCTAATTTTTCAAACTTATTTTCGTTTCGCCGTCTGAACTCTAACAATTGAGCTCTGCGGAAGTAAAGTTGCAATCCACTAGTTCGAGTGTTCGCTCCGATATTGATTAAATATTGGGCAGAGTCGGCTATTATTCGATCAGGTTGCCCATCATTGGTTAATTAAAGTCCTAGCTAGAGCAATTCTCATATTAATAATGCTTTTCAAAAGTAGAGTATGAGCATCACACCGCAAAAAGCCTAGCCACAGTTTTCCTTGGAACCAACAATGAAAGCAGTGCATTAAGCTGTAAGTCAATCGAGACAGGACTATCCCCTGCTTCCATCTTTCCAACCCAGGATTAACTTGAACCAATCAACTTAGCCAGCTCAACTTGGCAATCTTGGAGGAAGGCTGCGATTTAACCTCACCATGCAGCCAGACTAGAGATTTGTCTTTTAGAAACGCAAGTTAGAAAATATATCGTATCCGACATACGATCAATTGGGGAAGTGTCGCATTTCATGCAACAATCTCGCCTACACCCACAAAACGCCAACTCGACGCTATCCGTATCCAATTTCAGGTATACACAATGAGCATCAACACCAAGTGCCCGGTCTGTGACAACAGCGACGTTTTCCGCATAGACGCAGGCGCCGATATTTTCAGGTGTGGGGAATGCGAGACCCTACTGGCGCTCAAGAGCAACAAGCGTAGGAACCAGCTGCTCGCCCTGCTCGTTATTGGTGCT
>JBKAGC010000502.1:0-27660 GCA_046290215.1 Pseudomonadales bacterium
AGACGCAATGACCCATCCTGATGGCATGCAAATCAAGATTACCCGGCAAGAAATTGGCCGTCTTGTGGGCTGTTCACGGGAGATGGTTGGGCGAGTTTTAAAAACCCTTGAAGATCAAGGTCTAGTGTCGGTCAAAGGTAAAACCATGGTGGTGTACGGCACTCGCTAGGCGCAAAGTCAGGCGTTACGCAAACAGATCCCGTAGCGCTTCGCCTGGGTTCTCCTGGCGCATAAATGCCTCACCCACAAGAAAACCAAACACACCGGCTGCTTGCATACGCATTACCGCCTCACGACTGCTGACACCACTTTCGGTAATCACAGGGGTAGAGTCGGGTACGTACTTTAGCAAGTCTAAAGTTGTTTCCAGAGACACTTCAAAAGTCTTTAGATTGCGGTTATTGATACCCAGCATGTCTGGCTGAATTGCCAGTGCTCGTTGCAACTCAGTTGCATCGTGCACCTCAACCAGCACGTTGAGACCAATTTCCAGCGCCAATTTGTGAAAATTGGCTAATGCCTCGTCACTCAGAATCGACACGATCAACAAGATACAGTCAGCACCTAAAGCGCGCGCTTCAAAGATCTGGTATTCATCGATGATAAAATCTTTGCGCAACACCGGTAGCTGGCAGGCGGCTCTTGCCTCCCGCAGGTAGTCATCACTGCCCTGGAAAAAATCCACATCGGTGAGCACTGACAAGCAGCTCGCCCCGGCTCTAGCATACTGCCCGGCAATTTCGCTTGGCTTGAATACTGGCCGTATCACCCCTTGCGAGGGCGATGCTTTTTTCACCTCGGCAATGACGCCAGGTTGCCGGGCTTCGATTTTCCGCCAGAGCGCCGCTTTAAAGCCACGCAGGGCATCTGTTTGTTGCTGGTCTAGTTGGGCAAACGGTACAGCCTGTTTCGATCGAACTCTATCAACTTCCGCAACAATCGTATCTAATATGTATCACGTGTGACCTGCAATTGCCGGGAATCCACAAACTCTTTAAGTTTTTGTTTGGCCAGCCCACTGCCAATAGCATCTTGAGCCATCTCCACACCGGCTTTCAGGTCAGCACACAAACCCGCCACGTAAATGCTGCGCCCGCATTCAGACACAATCTCGCGCCTGTGAAATCCTGCCAGGGCATGTTCCACCAATGAACGGACTCATCTACATTCGCACCACAATCTCGCTTAAGGGCCAGGCCAAAATCCTCTGGGGCCACGGTATATTCAGTGATCTTACCGTCTTTTAATTCAGCGACCTGAGTGGCTGCGGCAATGCTTAGCTCATCGAGGCCATCGTCAGAATGCACCACCATGACATGTTCGCTCCCCAGCTTTTGCAACACTTCAGCAACAGGCCTGACCCAATTGGCATCATAAACGCCTAATAGCTGTCGTTTCGCACCGGCAGGGTTTGTCAGCGGCCCAAGCAGATTAAACACTGTACGCACTGTCATTTCTTTTCTCGGGCCAATGGCATGTTTCATCGCGCCATGGTGACTCAACGCAAACAAGAAACCGATACCACAGGTGTCAATGCAGCGCCCAACTTGCTCTGGTGTAAGGACAATTTCCGCGCCTAATGCTTCCAACACGTCAGCACTGCCGCTCTTACTCGATGCGGCGCGATTACCGTGCTTGGCAATGACCGCGCCAGCGGCAGCCGCCACAAAGGCGCTGGCAGTGGAGACGTTAAACTTATTGCTACCACTGCCACCGGTGCCACAGGTGTCAACAACACTGCTGGAAGTAACTTGCACCGGCGTCGCCAGCGACCGCATTACGGTTGCCGCGGCGGTAATTTCGGTGACACTTTCCCCCTTGGCTCGTAAACCCACTAAAAATCCGCCTATCTGGGCGTCAGTCGCCGCGCCTGTCATGATCAAGTTCATGACAGCCAACATGTCTTCATGACTTAAGTCTTGCCCGGCTAATACCTGGTTAATTGCCGATGGCATATCCATTAGCTATCTCCCCTACTGTGAGTGCTGACGGTCGCGGTTAAGAAGTTTTTCAGCAGCTGGTGACCATGCTCCGTCAAAATTGACTCTGGATGAAACTGCACCCCTTCCACGCCGGTTACCTTGTGACGCAGCCCCATAATTTCATCTGGCTGATCTTTGCTCCCCGTCCATGCGGTAATCTCAAAGCAATCTGGCAAGCTGCCTTTATCCACTACCAGGGAGTGATACCGGGTTGCGACAAACGGATTAGGTAAGTCGCGAAACACGCCGCCTTCGTTGTGCCAGATCTCAGACGTCTTACCGTGCATGACCTGCCGGGCACGTACCACATCGCCACCGTAAACCTGACCTAAACTTTGCATCCCTAGACAGATACCAAAGATCGGGATCTTGCCCGAAAAGTGCGCCAGCACATCCATGGATATCCCCGCTTCATTCGGCGTACAAGGTCCCGGGGAAATTACAATCTTGTCTGGAGCAAGCGATTCAATCTCTACTAACGTAATCTCATCGTTACGCCGTACGTCTACTGTTTCACCAAGCTCCTGCAGATACTGCACCACGTTGTAGGTAAAGGAGTCGTAGTTATCAATCATTAAAATCATCGCAGCACTCCTATTGCCCAACCACCGGACGGCTTTCATTCGGGTTAGCGGTTCTAGTGTTGCCACCTTCAATTCCATCCGCGCCTACCTGCAAAGCGTTTTCCGCCATCGCTGCCGCCTGCATTACCGAGCGCGCTTTGTTCATGGTTTCTTTCCATTCAAGCCGCGGCACAGAATCAGCAACCACACCAGCGCCAGCTTGAATGTAGAGGGAGTTGTCCTTTACCACCGCTGTGCGGATCGCAATGGCGGTATCCATATTGCCAGGAGGACAAATACCCCACAGCCCCACCAAATAGCCGCGTTTTCAGGCTCAAGCTCATCAATAATCTCCAGAGACCGCACCTTCGGCGCACCACTTAACGTGCCAACGGGCAGTGTTGCGCGCAAGACATCCATCGCGGAGATGTCGGGTTTGACTTGCCCATCCACGTTCGAGGCGATATGCATAACATGCGCATAACGCTCAACAATCATCATCTCTGAAACTTCAACGGTGCCAGTTTGGCACACCTTACCGATGTCATTTCGGCCTAAATCAATGAGCATCAAATGCTCCGCAATCTCTTTCGGATCCGCGAGCAACTCAACTTCAAGGGCTTTATCTTCCGCCTCGTCTCTGCCGCGCCTTCTGGTTCCAGCAAGCGGCCGCACGGTGACCTCACCATGGTCCAAGCGCGCTAATATTTCAGGTGATGAACTGACGATGTGAAAGTCCTTTAAATTCATGTAGTACATGTACGGCGATGGATTTAACGAGCGTAACGCTCGATAAAGATCTAGCGGACTTGCCTCCATGCGCACAGACATTCGCTGCGACAACACCACCTGCATGACATCACCAGCAAGGATGTATTCTTTTATCTTGTCGACGTCCGCTTTAAATTGATCTTCACCATAGCTAGAAACAAAGTCCTCTTCCCGCAATTCTGGACCCAGCGGCGAGTGGAAAAAATCGTCAGGCACAGGTTGGCGCAACATTTCCCGGATCTCCGCCAGACGAGCTTCAGCCTTTGCCAGCGCTTCCGGTTCGCCGGGATTGGCATGGGTAATGAGGTGAATAACGCCTTTGACGTTATCAAACACCAGAACATCGTTAGAAACCATCAGCAAGATATCTGGTGTGCCAATGACATCTGGTGGTGCGCTATTGGCAACTCGCTTTTCTACATAGCGAACGGTGTCATAGCCAAAGTAGCCAACCAGGCCCCCGGTATAAATCGGCAAGTCTTCAAGCTCGGGGTAACGATACTCACCAAGAAACGATTCAATGTAAGCCAGCGGATCGTCAACGGTGAAAACAGTATCCGCGGCACCAACCTGGGCCAGGGTGACTTCCTTCCCGGTGACTTGCAGCACCTGCTGGGCAGGCAGGCCTACCATGGAATATCGAGACCATTTCTCACCGCCCTGGCCTGCTGATTCAAGTAAGTAACTGTAATCGCCCACCGCGGCCTTGACGTAACTAGACAGCGGCGTATCAAAATCTGCCAATACGGTGGTGGTGACGGGAATGTGGTTGTAACCCTGCTCAGCAAGAGCAGAAAATTGTTCTGGTGTCATGAAAATCTCCTGGCGAGCAATCCATATCGCTCTGTGTGGTACTGATGCGTTTGATCAGGCCGCAAAACGGCCGCTTACCAACGCCATCGCCACGAGATGTGGGCGAACTTAAACCAGAAAGAAATTTGTGCAGGGTTCATGACTAGAACCGGATAACATTCGAGCCGCAAGAATAGTGCAGCGGGGTAAATCACGCAACCCTGCCTTGTTCGTTAGTACCAGCTATAAGGCCTTGTCGATTTCTTGCTTCATCTCAAGGATAGTCGCCTCGTAATCCTCAGCACCAAAAATTGCAGAGCCTGCAACAAAGGTGTCCGCGCCGGCTGCGGCAATTTCTCTGATATTGCTCGCCTTCACACCACCATCAATTTCCAGCCGAATGTCGAAGCCACTAGCGTCAATTCGCTGCCGTGCCTCACGCAACTTATCTAAGGCTGCCGGAATAAACTTCTGGCCACCAAAGCCCGGGTTAACAGACATAATCAAAATCATATCCACCTTGTCCATTACATAATCCAGATAGGACAGCGGCGTTGAGGGATTAAATACCAGCCCCGACTTACAGCCTCCGGCGCGTATCAATTGCAGTGAGCGGTCAATATGGTCAGACCCTTCTGGATGAAAGGTGATGTAGGAAGCCCCGGCATCAATAAAATCACCAATAATCCTGTCCACTGGTCTCACCATCAGATGAACGTCAATGGGCGCCTTGATGCCGTACTGGCGCAGTGCCTGACAAACCATCGGGCCAATAGTCAGGCTTGGCACATAGTGATTATCCATGACATCAAAATGAACAATATCGGCACCGGCAGCAAGCACGGCATCCACCTCTTCACCAAGTCTGGCGAAATCGGCCGAAAGAATAGAGGGGGCAATCAAAGGTTCCAAAGCATCTCCTCGGAGCGAGGTTGTTATTCAGGGCGAAGCATAGCAAGAACCAGCGACTATAATCATAAGATGCTGTCCTATCGCGCTATTTTTACCTTGTTCTGGCTGATCTCGGGTGTTTCAGCCTCAGCCAGTGAGCAATGGGTATTGTTGAAGATGTCTCTGGGATCCCAGGCGGTGTGGTTCTGCGATATTGCGGAACATCACGCCCGCAACTTAAGCAACCAACTTAGCCAACACGGTTGGTCAACCGTATTGGTGCCGATTATTGCTAGCCGCGCCGGGGGCACAAGCACCGCCAGCACAACCGCGGCCATCGAGCACATGAAGACACAACGAAAGAAGCACAACCTGGTTCTGTTGGCCATCGGCGACACCTGGGAAGATAGTCTTGCGCTAGAGCAGAAAGAGGATGATGAAGGCAAGATAACCAGTCCTGTTCAAGCCGTGGTGTTAGTGGATGTTCCTGGTGAGTTTGTACCCAGCGCTAGTATCCCGACCCTGGATATCAGCACCACAGCACAACCGGTACCCGGCTTCGCACGCCGGCAGGAGCTGGCAAGGAAAGATGGTGTGGAGCGTAATCAGAGCGTGACATTGCGGTATTCAACGAGGCGACCCGCAGCCTTAAGCAGCAAAAAAGAGAGCTTTCTGACCCGGAGAATCCGCGGCTGGTTACATCACAACGCCCGGGGAATGGAGATCAACGAACCTGCGTCTTAAGCGCTTCATACCGTTCTGGTGTACCCACGTCACTCCAAAAGCCATCATAAACTTGACCAAAAAGACCACCATGACTCACCGCAGCATCGAACAGTGGCCTGAGTTTAAGATTACCTGGTGCAACACCGGCAAAAAAGGCCGCTGAGTAAACGCCAATCCCGGAATAAGTTAAGGGCATAGCGCCGCCCGCGTGTAGGACACCCTGACGATCCACGGAAAAATCCCCCTGCGGATGATGCGGTGGATTAGGTACCATCACTAAATGCGGCAGGCGATCAACATCCACCCCGGTGAGTTCAGCAAATGAGAAGTCTGTATAAATATCACCATTAACAATCAGGAACGGCGCATCGCCGAGCAGCGGCAACGCCGCCTTGATACCTCCGGCAGTTTCGAGCAGCGTCTGCTCTTGGCTATATTCCAACGCCATACCAAATCGCGTGTCACCCAGTCGATCAATAATCATCTCGCCGAGATAGTGGGTATTGATCACAACTCGCTGAATTCCGGCTTGCGCCAGATTCTTGAGATGCCGCTCGATGAGGGTTGTGCCGTTGATTTCAAACAGCGGCTTGGGCAGATCTCGGCTCAGGGGTAACATACGTTCGCCCTTTCCCGCCGCAAGAATCATCGCCTGTTGAATCGGAGGCCGCGCTTTGGGCCTTTGTGTCTCACTCACAGCAATTCGCTTAAGGAGGGTTGGATATCTTGCTTTAACCAGCGCCCCAGTTCCTGGAGTTCAGGATACAAATCCGCCACTTCCACTAGATAGCTGATGACCAGGGGAATATCTTGAAGATAGGCAGGCTTGTCGTCACGAAGATTTAAGCGGCTGAATATCCCAGCGCACTTCAGATGGCGTTGAAAACCCATCCAGTCAAACCAGCGCAAGAACTGATCACTACTGACCCCGGTCGCAACAAAGGTCCGATAAGTTTCCACTAGCTCTAACACCATGGGCCTTGGTAGGCGCCAGTAACAGTCCTTGAGCAGTGATACCAGGTCATAAGTCACTGGCCCAACCACCGCATCTTGAAAATCAATGACTGCAAACGAGTCATCACCAGTAAGCATTAAATTTCTGGCGTGAAAGTCGCGATGCACGAAAACCTGCGGCTGCTGTAATGCGTTTTCAACCATCATATCCATCACCTGAGCCAATAGTTGCTCTGGCACCTGGTGGTTTGACCGGTGTAGTTGCCGATTGAGGAACCAATCAGGAAAGAGCTGCATTTCTTCCCGCAACTTGCCATCATCATAGGCAGGTAAGCCATTAGGTTTCACCGCTGCCACCTGCAGCAGCGTATTTAACCCGGCGTCGTAGAGCGCTTTCTGCTCCGCTTGATTCGCTTGTTTTAACTCATCTAGCAACAGCCGATCGCCCAGGTCAGTCAGGAGCAGGAAACCACTCGTCATGTCATAAGCCAGGAGCTCTGGCACAGCAACCCCCGCGGCTTGCATGAGCGCCTGGACTCGCACAAAGCTCTCGTTATCTTCCTTGTCCGGCGGAGCGTCAACACATATTAGGCTGCCACCGGAGTGCGTAAGCCGAAAATAGCGGCGAAAGCTGGCGTCATCCGAGACGGTCTGCAAGTCACTTTGCAAACTGAATCCGAGATCTGTGGCAGCAGCCTTAGCCCAATTGGCAAGCTGCTGTTTGCGCTCACTTTTACTCCCCTGTACCGACAAAATTGACCTGACCTAATTTCCCGAATGCTTTATTATCCCCCATCTCACTCGGGTGTAGATAGGAATTTCCCATAAGCAATTCATTATCCATAGTTAACCGCAATGCCCTGGCGGCAGCATTCTGCTTTTTGCCACTCATTGCCGCAGCAGAGGAACGAGATTTTCGCACGGCTGCCGAGATAGACTGGCGCCCGGTCTCCGCCATGACTGAAGCACAGCGCGAGGCCATCCCGTTTTATTGCCACGGCGGTTACGTTGAGCCAGCACTACGCCACGATCCCACTACCGGCCTGATGCACGCAGAGGCCAATGAGGCGCGTCACGTGGATGGCGAAGGTACGGTGTTAAGTGGCGCAGTGATTCTCAACGAAGGCACCCAGGAAATCCGCTCTCCCCGGGTCATTCGTGATGACAGCACGCAAATTGCAGAAATTTACGGCCCCTTACAATTAAGAGACAACAACCTACTGCTCACCGGCGAGTTCGCTACCTCAAACTTAAGTAGCGGCGCTGGCAATGTGAGTCAGGCAACCTTTTTGCTCCACAATTCTAGCTTTCGTGGCAGTGCCAACACCCTGGAACGAACCACAGACAATCGCATGTTACTTGACGACACGACCTTCACTCGTTGTGACCCCGGCAGTAACACCTGGGCGTTCAACAGTGAATCCATGGAGCTTAAACCTGATGATGGTTACGGCACCGCCAGGAACGTCACCTTGCGTATCAAAGATGTACCGGTTCTCTATACGCCTTACCTGCGTTTCCCACTTAATAACGAGCGACAATCGGGTTTTCTTTCGCCATCCCTGGGCCACGATAGTGATGGCGGCACAGACATCATTATCCCCTACTACTTCAATCTGGCACCAAACTACGATCTGACTTATCAGTTACGTAGTTTGTGGAAGCGTGGCTTGATACATGACCTGCATGGCCGTCACTTAAGTAAACGCAGCGTCAACGAACTCAATCTAGGTTATATCCACAAGGACGACGAATACGATGACAGAGACATCGAAGACCTGACATCAGCTGCAACCAACCCCGGTGTTGTCATTCCGCCGTTTGAGGAACAAAAGCGCTGGTATCTGAGCTTGCGGCATGATGCCAGTTGGACAGAAAAATGGAGTACCAACATCAACTACAACGTGGTGTCTGATGTTGAATATGTTGAGGATATTGGCGGTGAGTTTGGCACCAGCCTCAGCGATTTTTTAAACCCTGTAGATACCGCGCTAGAAACCCGCTCAGCCACTCTCGATAAGTCCGGCTCGGTAAGCTTTCGCGACGGCGCGTTTTCGGCAAAATTAAGTGCGCAAGGCTTTCAATCCCTTGATCCTCTGGGCGCCGAGCAATACGAGCGGATTCCTTCCCTTACCGCAAAGTGGAAGGGAGATATTGGCCAGTTTGAGTCAAAAGTTAATTTCGACTATACGTTTTTTGACAAGGACAATTCGGATATTACGGGACCCCTGGCCACCATTGGCGAACGCGCTTATACGGACCTCGAAGTATCCTGGCCATATCGAAGAATTTGGGGCTTTTTCATCCCTAGTGCCGGTGTAGTCCATCGTAAATACCAACTGGATGATGAGCCGGCAGGCGCCAGGGCCAATCCAGAAATCACCACAGGCAGGATTTCACTAGATACAGGTCTCTACTTCGAACCGCTATTTCAGTTGGGGGCAACCAGCATGCAGCAGACCCTGGAACCGCGCCTGTATTACAACGTGGAAAATGACTTTCAAGATGACTTACCACAGTTCGATTCGGCGTTTTCCACCCAATCCTATTCATCACTGTTCCGCAATAACCGTTTCTCTGGCTACGATCGTATTGGCGACGCTGAGCGGATCAGTCTTGGTATCACCTCGCGCTTTCTCAATGAACGAACAGGCTCAGAGAAATTGAGCCTTAGCATTGGTCAAATTTACTACCTGCAAGATCGCGAGGTGCTGTTCCAGCAAACGGCGGGGGTTGATCCAACTGCCGACGAATCACCACTCTTTGCGCAAGTTCGCTACAAATTTGGTGACAACTTGTCGGTAAATGGTACGTTCGAATGGGAGCCAGATGTAGACAGAAGTAATCGCGGCACCATGTCTATTAAGTACAGTGACAAACAGCGGCGCATTCTCAATATCAACTACACCTATACCGCACCGGAAATTCAGCAACCTAGTCTCACGGTGAAGGCAGAAGAATCGGATATTAATTTCATCTGGCCGGTCCACGGTAATTGGAGCGCCATTGGCCGCTGGAACTTCGGTTGGGATGATAATCGAACTATTGAGGCATTTGCTGGTCTTGAATATAACGATTGTTGTTATAAAACCCGCCTGGTGTGGCGCCGGTTCTTAAAAGATCCGCGCAACGTTGTGCAAATTATTGACGATCCAACAGCGCCCGGAGGTTTTACCACCGTCACTGATTTTAAAACCCCATCGGACGTTGGTATCTTCTTTGAGTTCCAGCTCAAAGGTATTGCCGTTCTCGGTGGCAGGTTAGATTCACTGCTTGAAGATGCCATCCCAGGCTACAGACAGCGAGAAGACATCATAGGATTGTAATGAACAAACTACTCACACTTATTTCACTTGTTCTTGTGACGCAAATCGCTCGCGCCGACACCGTGATTTTGGATGAAATTGCCGCGGTTGTGGATGACGATGTCATCATGGAATCTGAGGTGGACGCCCGCCGCCGTGCTGTCATTGGTCAGCTTAAGGGCCAAAACCAGCCGCTTCCGCCCGAGAACATCATGCGCGAGCAAATCATTGAGCGCCTAATTCTGGAAAGTTTGCAGCTGCAAATGGCCCAGCGTGCAGGCATTCGCGTGAGCGATGAAGAACTTAACGGCGCACTCGCCAGGGTTGCTGCACAAAACAATATGACTCTGGCGCAGTTTAGTGTGGAGATTGAGAAAGACGGTATTTCTTACCTGGAAATGCGCGACCAACTGCGCCGCGACATTGCGATCAATAGAATTCAACAAGGCATTATGCGCAATCGCATTCAAATTACCGAACAAGAAGTTAACAACTTTCTGGAATCGGATATGGGTAAAATCGTCACTGCCGATGAGTATCGTTTAGCCCACATTCTGCTGCCATTTTCCGAGGGCGCCAATAGCGAAGAGATATCCCAGGTAAAAGCTCAGGCAGAAGCGCTCATCGAAGAGCTGAACGCCGGAGCGAACTTCCGTTCTGTGGCAATAGAGCGCAGCACCGCTGCTGATGCCCTTGAGGGCGGCGATCTTGGCTGGCGCAAAGTTGTGCAACTGCCCACTATGTTTTCCGATGTTGCCCAGGAGATGGAAGTGGGTGATATCCGTGGCCCTATTCGCAGCGGCAGCGGGTATCACGTGGTTACCCTACTCGACAAACGCGGTGCTAAGAGTGATGGTCGCGTCGAGCAAACAAGAACTCGCCACGTTCTGGTAACACCATCCGAGATTATGACCGAAGTCGAGGCAAGGGAGTTTGCGGAAACACTGCGAGAGGAAGTGATCAATGGGCGTCCTTTCGAAGAAATCGCCAAGCTCCATTCCGATGACCCTGGCTCTGCGTTGAGCGGCGGTGATCTGGGGTGGAATCCTGAGGGTACCTTTGTGCCTGAGTTCGAGGCACAGATTCTTGCCACCGAAATTGATGAAATCTCCCCGGTGTTTCGCAGCCAACACGGTTTTCATTTCCTTGAAGTAACCGGTCATCGCATTGAGGACATGAGCGAAGAATACCTGATGCGCCAGGCCGCAAATTTTCTGCGCAATCAAAAGCGCGATGAGGAATTAGAAACCTGGATGCGCGAGATTCGAGAAGAAGCTTTTGTCGAAATCCGCTCCTGAGCCTGTTCTTGCCATTACACCGGGTGAACCAGCGGGCATTGGCCCCGACCTGATCACCCGGCTGGACCCTGCGACCTTTTCCAACCCCCTGCTGGCCATCGCCAATCTTGAGCTGCTGGATGCAAGGGCAAAACAACTCGGCGTTACACCACCCTTTCATCTCGTTACTGGGTTAGATGAGGTGAAAACTGACGTCATCAATGTATTAAATCAACCGATCGCGAGCCCTGCAGTGGCTGGCAAACCTGACCCGGCGAACGGTCAATACGTCATTGATTGTTTAGAAACCGCCGTGCAACTGTGTGAGTCCGGCGCCTGCGCTGCCATGATTACCGGGCCTGTGAACAAAGCCGTGATCAACGAATCTGGCACCGCGTTTACGGGTCACACTGAATGGCTCGCAGAACGCCTTAATACACCCAAGGTGGTCATGATGCTCGCCTCTGGCGATTTACGGGTTGCCCTGGTAACAACTCACTTGCCCCTAAGAAAGGTGGCAGACGCTATTACCGAGACAGAGGTAGCGACCACGCTAGAAATTTTACATCGCGACTTGCGAGAAAAATTCTCCATTGCCCAACCCAACATTCTCGTCTGCGGACTCAATCCTCACGCCGGTGAAGGTGGCCACCTGGGCACAGAAGAGATTGAGATTATTGACCCAGTACTGACTCGGGCCAGGCAGAACGGCATGCGTCTCGTTGGACCATTGCCAGCGGATACTGCGTTTACCCGGGAAACGCTTCGGGACGCTGATGCGGTGCTTGCCATGTACCACGATCAAGGCTTACCTGTACTTAAACATCACGCTTTTGGTGATGCCATTAATATCACACTGGGATTACCTATTATTCGGACTTCCGTTGACCACGGCACCGCATTTGACATTGCCGGCACCGGGCGCGCCGACCCTGGCAGTCTGGTCGCCGCGATAACACTCGCATCACAACTCGCAAACAGATCCCTCAGGTCATGAGAGCGCGCAAAAGGTTTGGACAGAACTTCCTGCAGGACCCGCAGCTAATCGCTAAAATCATCAGCGCGATCATACATCCCAGTTAAACATCATCGAATTGGAGTTGGCCGGTGCACTAACCAGTCACCTGGTGAATCAAATTGTCATTTGACCGTGGTTGAAATTGATCGCGACCTGGCTCATGACCTGACGTTGTTATATCCCGGCTTAAACGTCATTGAACAAGACATTCTAAAACAAGACATCACCGAACTTGGTGCCGACCTACGGGTCATTGGCAACCTACCCTACAATATTTCCACACCGATCTTATTTAAGTTACTCGATCACCTGCCTCTAATCAGAGACATGCATTTTATGCTGCAACTTGAGGTTGTGGAGCGCATTAGCGCCGAGCCTAACAGCAAAGCTTATGGCCGTTTATCGGTGATGGCGCAATATTATTGTGATGCAGAGCGATTGCTCACCGTACCACCGGAAGCGTTTATTCCGCGACCCAAGGTAAATTCAGCAATTGTTAAACTGACGCCAAAAGTGCAGCGGGATGTGGCGCGTGACGAACATTTGTTTGCGAATCTGGTGAATCAGGCTTTTAGCATGCGCCGTAAAACTTTACGCAACGCTCTGAAAGGTTACATAGCAGATATGAGCGCTTACGATACGCTTGAGATTGATCCCGGTAGGCGACCAGAAACCCTATCTTTACGTGAGTTCATCGCGCTGGCTAACCACGCAGCTGAGAACCCGCCATGAGCACTTATGTGATTGGTGATGTACAAGGTTGCTACCACGAATTGCAAGCACTGCTAGCACTGGTGGACTTCCAACCCGGCATCGATCTATTGGTGTTTGCCGGGGATTTGATCAATCGCGGTCCGAACAATCTCGACACCATCAAACTGTTGCAAGACTTACCCAAAACTCGCTGTGTGCTTGGCAACCATGACCTGCACTTTCTTGCTGTATCGGGCGGGTACAAATCTCTCTCTAAGTCCGACACCATCAACGATCTGCTGGAATGCCAGGAACTTAGCGACATCCGCAATTGGCTTTTGCAACAACCTTTGCTATTAGAACTCGAGGAGTTTAATAGCGTTGTGGTTCACGCGGGGATACCTCACATCTGGTCGATGAGCATGGCAAAGCAGTTTGCCGCAGAGGTACAACAGACCTTAAATAGTGACCAGCGCGATGTCTTCTTTTCGCATATGTATGGTAACGAGCCCACCAGGCTGCAACCAGAACTCCACAGCAATGAGCGACTTCGGGTGATCACCAACTACCTGACGCGGATGCGATTTTGCAACGAAGTAGGAGAACTGGAACTAACGTCAAAAGCGGACATCGCTCCAGCAGGATTTGCCCCCTGGTTTACCTTTGCCCGTGCAGACGATACGAAAATCTTATTTGGTCACTGGGCAGCAATTGGCGGCAAGACCAGCTTTGATCAATTCCTTGCTCTCGATACCGGTTGCGTCTGGGGGCAAAGTTTAACTGCGCTGCGACTTGAAGATCAGCAGCGCTTCTCGGTCCCGGCCCAAAAACATTACAAGACCGTTAGCTAGTTTCCCGGGCAATGGCCAGGTAACCGATATCGCTGCGGTACTCCACATCCTTGAACTGAATTTCAGCGACTTGTTGGTAGGCGCATTGCGCCGCACTCTTAACATTTTCACCGAGACCGGTCACACCTAACACCCGACCACCATTAGTCACGATTTGCCCAGATTCATTTAGCGCGGTTCCGGCATGAAACACTTTTGACTGTTCGGTCTCTGCTGGCAGCGCAGCAATCACATCACCTTTTTGGTAACTGCCTGGATAACCGCCCGCGGCCATCACGACAGTGAGCGCAGTGCGTGAATCAAATTGAATGCTGAAATCACCTAACCGCTGATCTAACGCCGCCAGACACAATTCAGCAAGATCCGACTGCAAGCGCATCATGATAGGTTGGGTTTCCGGGTCGCCAAACCGGCAATTAAACTCAATGACATTGGGCACGCCATCAGGGCTTATCATTAATCCGGCATAGAGAAATCCCACATAGGGTGTCCCAAGGCTAGCCATACCCGCAATCGTCGGCTCGATCACTTCGGCCATTATCCGCTCATGAATTTCCGGCGTCACCACAGGTGCCGGTGAATAGGCGCCCATGCCACCGGTATTTGGACCTTGATCATTGTCATAAGCCCGTTTGTGATCCTGCGAGGAAGCAAAGGGCAACGCGCGCTGGCCATCACAAATGACAATAAAACTCGCTTCCTCGCCGACGAGAAAGTCTTCAATCACAACCTTGGCGCCAGCCTCACCAAATGCATTGCCATCAAGCATATCTGTGAGAGCGGCCTCCGCTTCCGCAAGCGTCGTGGCAACCACCACACCTTTGCCAGCAGCCAGGCCATCTGCTTTAACAACGATTGGCGCACCTTGCTGACGTACATAGGCGAGCGCTTCTGACAAATCTGTAAAGGTGGCATGACTGGCGGTTGGAATCTTGAAACGAGTCAAGAACTCTTTGGTAAAGTCCTTTGAACCTTCTAGCTGAGCACAGGCCTGACCTGGGCCGAAACAGCGGATACCTGCTGCAGTAAATTGGTCAACCGCACCGGCAACCAAAGGCGCCTCTGGACCAATGACCACCAGACCAATCTCGTTGTCCTTTGCAAACTGGATCTGACCAGTAATATCCATCACATCCAAATCAACATTGTGAATACCAACTTCGGCCGCTGTTCCCGCGTTGCCAGGGCAGACAAACACTTCATCAACTTGCTCAGACTGCGCCAACTTCCAGGCTAGCGCATGTTCTCGTCCACCACTACCAGTCACCAGAACTTTCATAAACCTACCTCTTAATTCAAAGGATGCGAGCTATCGGCGCGCTTCGCGAGCCTAGTGACGGAAATGCCTCATACCAGTAAAGATCATTGCCATGCCTGCCTCATCTGCGGCTGCGATGACTTCTTCGTCCCGCACTGACCCACCAGGCTGAATAACCGCTGCAATACCTGCCTCAGCGGCGGCATCAATGCCATCGCGAAAGGGGAAGAATGCATCCGATGCCATCACCGAACCGGGCACTACTAATCCTTCATCAGCCGCTTTGATGCCAGCGATCCTGGCGCTATAAACACGCGACATTTGCCCAGCGCCGACACCCACGGTTGCGCCATCTTTGGCGTACACAATGGCATTGGATTTCACATACTTGGCAACCGTCCAGGCGAACATGAGATCTGCTCGCTCGGCATCGGTTGGGGCACGCTTCGAAACTACCTTTAGTGCACTCTGGTCAATCAGCGCTGCGTCGGCTGACTGCAATAACATGCCGCCTATAACCTTTTTCTGATCATAACCAGGGGTAGAGGTTTCAGCCGGTACCCCACACTTCAACACGCGAACATTTTTTTTGCTCATTAGCGCGTTAAGTGCGGCTTCTTCAAAATCCGGTGCTATGACCACTTCAATAAACTGCCGCTCAACCATATCCCTCGCCAGCTCTGCCCCAACAGTGCCATTAAAGGCAATAATGCCGCCAAATGCCGAGGTAGGGTCAGTGGCAAAAGCTCGCTGATATGCGCTGTGTAAATCATCTGCTGTGGCCACGCCGCAAGGATTGGCGTGTTTGACAATGACGCAGGCAGGTTCAGAAAAAGCCTGAACACACTGCAACGCGGCATCAGTGTCGGCGACGTTATTAAAAGACAGCGCTTTACCATGTAACTGCATCGCACCTGCCACAGAACCAGTCGGGGCATTTTGCTCCAGATAAAAAGCTGCTGACTGGTGGGGATTCTCACCATAACGCATGACTTCTTTGCGCTGGTATTGCGTGGTAATCGTCGCTGGAAACTCACTCCGGGACTCATCTTGCAGGTTTATACTACCCAGGTAATTTGAGATATCAGCGTCGTATCGGGCCACAGCCTCGAAAGTTTTGACCGCAAGAGCAAAACGAGTTTCTAAACTCAAACAGCCGTCGTTGGCGTCCATCTCTTCGAGTACGGCTGCATAATCGTTGGTATCGGTTACAACTGCCACAGCGGCATAGTTTTTCGCTGCGGAGCGCAACATGGCGGGGCCGCCAATGTCGATATTTTCAATAGCATCGGAAAGGGTGGCGTCTGCGTTGGCTACCGTGGCGGCGAAGGGATAAAGATTCACCACCACTAAATCGATTGCGGCAATGCCATGCTCTTGCATTACCGCGACATCCTGACCGTTGCCATCGCCGTCCCGACGACCTAGCAAACCGCCGTGCACCTTTGGGTGCAGGGTTTTTACTCGGCCATCCATCATTTCAGGAAAGCCGGTGTATTCCGCAACCTCAGAAACGGTCACACCCAGATCTTTTAACTTTGCCTGAGTGCCACCGGTGGAGAGTACATTTACCCCGTGACGAGTCAGACCCGCCGCAAGTGTTTCAAGTCCAGATTTATCGGATACACTGACCAGCGCAGTGCGAATTTTGACCTTTGCCATGGTGTCCCCTGGGCAGCGAATTTAGAAAACAAAAAAGGACGGTCGCGCCCGTCCTTTGCCCGCGCATTTTACATCGCCCAGGGTTTCTTGGGGAGTGGCTATTCAGTGCAATATGTACAGGCGGTGATGAACACCGCTCATACTTGACACTAAATCAAGCTATAACGCTTTAACTTCTTGCGTAATGTACCGCGGTTCAAGCCAAGCAACTTTGCTGCTTTACTCTGGTTCTGCGCGGTTTCAGACATTACCGTTTCAAGTAGTGGCGCTTCAACTTCCTGCAACACCAGGTCATACAAGTCCTTCACCTCACCTGTTTCCGGTGTGTCAAGAAACCTGGAAACTGCCGAGGCTACCGCGGCGTCCAGTGTGGTCTGTGGTAGTTCAGTTTGGTTCGACTGCGGAACCGCAGTTAACAAGCTATCGGATTGATTTGAGTAATTATTTTCACGAAGTTCAGACACGACATGCTCCAACACGCATCAGGCAGCTTCATGAGTCCCGCCACCCTCAGCACTAAACATCGCCTCTATTGCCCGTAGCTGTTCGCCCAGCGTTTCCAGTTTATTGAAGGCCTTCAATTCAGAAGTCCGTTCATTGTCAGGATCCGCGAGATACCATCCCACATGCTTACGGGCTATTCGAGGCCCCATAACTTCACCGTAAAACTCGGCGAGTCCTTTTACATGTGTCATCAAAATGCGCTTTATCTCACTTGCTGGTGGATTTTTTTGCAATTTGCCGGTTTTCAGAAAATGATCCACCTGACCCGGTAGCCAGGGGCGCCCCTGGGCGGCGCGACCAATCATCACGGCCGTTGCCCCGGTATTGGCCAAAACCCGTCTTGCATCCCATTCGGAACGAATATCTCCATTTGCAATAACCGGGATCTCCACCTGCTGGACAACTTTAGCAATTTCATCATAGTGAACTTCGCCAGCAAACTTGCAGGCTCGAGAGCGCCCGTGGACGGTGATCAGCTCGATTCCTTCACCCTCGGCGATACGAGCCACTTCGGAGGCGTTGATCTCAGCCAATGACCAGCCAAGGCGAATTTTCACCGTGACCGGTATCGTAACGCTGGCGACGACGGCTTGAAAAATCTCCTGGACCAGTTTTGGATCACGCAGCAAAGCCGAGCCAGCGGCCTTATTACAAACCTTTTTCGCCGGGCAGCCCATATTGATATCGACAATATCTGCCCCCAACTGCTCCGCACCTTGCGCTGCAGCGGCCACCATTTCAGCATCGCCGCCAGCCACCTGAATCCAACGGGGACCGCACTCATCTTGAAACCGCAAGCGTTGTTGCGACTTTTGGGTATGCCATAACTTTTGATTACTGGTGAGCATCTCGGAGATCGCCCAAACGGTGCCAAGATCGCGACACAAATCGCGATAAGGTCGGTCTGTGACACCGGCCATAGGTGCTAGTACGACTTGACTGGGATGATCAAACTTGCCGATTTTCATGGCAGATTGCCGAGGAAGTATTCAAAGTTGCGAATAATACCAGAGTCGCAGCCGCTTAAGGGATGGCCACGGCAACCATTGAGTAGCTTACTGCCGCTGCGCCAGGGTCGACGATCTCAAGGGACAATCGCACCTCGGTGGCCGCGGGTATGTACTTTAGTCCAGCCATCTCACCTGCCAGGTACGTTGCGGGTTTAAATGTCCGCTCTGCAACCGTCTGACCACGAATATCCGAAAAGCGTAAGTACAGTCCTGGAAAAGGCTGGCGATAGGCAGCCTCATTCCGGAGCAGCGCATCCACCACCAGTCCTTGATCCGACGTCGGGTGACTTCGTACCACCAGATTCTGGGTTCGTAACCGGCTAACGTCAGAATATTCCGGCAAACTGCAATTGAGCGCATTACAAGCTGCCTCATAGTAACCACGATAATCTGGCTGAAGCGCATAGGTTGACCTCTCAAACCAGGCAAATTGGACCGCACCAACCATCACTAGCGCAAGCACCGCAACAAACCAGCGCAAACCTGATGAACGGTTTGCCAGGGTCTGTTCCGCCTCCAGGTCCGCAACCGTGCCAGCTTCTAAATCCGGTAACCCTTCCGAGATTTTCTCTTGTAGCTCTGGATCCAATGCTGCCACTTCCGGTTCGCCAACAACGCTGACATCTGGGCCATGCTCACCTTGCCCAGAGTCAGTTGGAAGGTTCTCTGGGCTTTCATCATCAATGGCTATCTCTGCAGCTTGCCCAGAGCCGGAGGCAAATGAATCGGCGGAATCAGTTCCCGTTACAGAGTCTTGTGGTTCGGGATCGTTTATTTCTTCAGCGTTATCAGTGGGTTCAGGGCGGTATGTTTGCGGAGGGCTGTTTGTTTGCTCAGGGCTGCCTACAAGCTCAGAGCTGTTTTCAAGCTCAGGGCTGTCTCTCAGCTCAGGGCTGTCAGCTTCATCAAAATCCAGGGCGTTGTCGTGGGATTCCCACGCCGTAGCTACGTCACCTTGATCCTGGCGGCGCTCTTCATACTCTGGGTCGTTACTTTGTTCGAGGTCCTTATTGGGATGCCAGTACGCAACTTGTATCTGGTTGTCTCCAGATCCGGGATCCTCTGCGCTAGCAGAGCCGTTTATTGGCTCAGGGCTTTTCAATAGCTCAGAGCTGTTTTCAGGCTCAGGGCTGTCACCATCAAAACCAGTTTCCGGGTCGTGACTTTCCGCAGGATGATTGGCCTCATCTGCAAACAAGTCTGCTATGGGAGCAGTAACAAAATAGTCGGCCGCATTAAACACCTGTAAACAAGCGCCACAGCGTACGGCGCCATCTGCCGCCTCTAATTGAGCGGCTGAGACAATAAAGGACGTTTCGCAATTTGGACAGCGGGAAACGTGATCGGTCATGAATCCCGCCTGAAACTCAAACACACCCAACCATCAAACTCTTTCTCTGACATCAGCTCAAGACGATACGCCTTTGCCACCCAGTCTTTTTGCGAACTCATGATGCCTGAAAGCACCAGATGTCCACCGGGCTTGACGAGATTTGAAAGTTGATGGGCCAACTGCACCAGAGGTTGCGCGAGAATGTTAGCCACCACAACATCATACTGCCTGGCATACTTGTCATCTTTGACAAACTGTTCTGGTAAGCAGGCAAGCAAATCGTCCTGAACACCGTTACGCTGTGCGTTGTCTTCCGTCGCTACAAGCGCCTGGGGATCGTTATCCACCGCAACGATGTTTTTCGCCCCCAGTAAACGGCCAGCAATACCCAGAATGCCAGAACCACAGCCGTAATCTAACAACGTTTGCCCCGGCGTGAGATTGCCATCTAACCACTCCAGGCACAGTGCTGTGGTTGGATGAGTACCAGTGCCAAACGCCAGGCCTGGATCAAGATGTAAAATAACCGCATCGGGTTCTTCCACTGCGTACCCCGATGGACAGATCCACAAATGCTCACCGAACTTTAAGGGCTTAAACTGACTTAACCATTCCCGTTCCCAAACCCGGTCACCCAATTCATCGGTGAACAAGACATCATAACCCTGGGCTTTCAGGTTCTCTGCCAACGACTCAGTATCGGCGTCATCCTCGTACATCGCAGTGACCGTCATGTTCGCCCAAAGGGGAACTTCACCAGGGCCAGGTTCGAATAAAGGCTGATCCTCAGCATCTGTAAGCGTCACAGAAACGGCGCCGCTATCCCAGAGCATAGCTTCGAGGACTTCAGCGGATTCGCTTGCGACAGAAATTGCCAGGGTTTTCCAACTCATTTCGGGGCCCACGTGGTGTGAATATTTACGGTTGCAAAATCA
This sequence comes from Pseudomonadales bacterium, assembly GCA_046290215.1. Lineage (GTDB taxonomy): Bacteria > Pseudomonadota > Gammaproteobacteria > Pseudomonadales > Azotimanducaceae > JAHRVQ01. The sequence continues at coordinate 20,526 of JBKAGC010000502.1, forward strand.
GGTGCAGAGATCAGTTGCAGCAACCTCGCAATATTGGTCTGCACACCTTCAATTTTGAATTCCGCAAGGGCTTGTCTGGCTCTAGCAATGGCCGTATCACGGTCAGTTGCCCATATGACAAGTTTTGCGATCAGCGAATCATACTGATGCGGCACCCGATACCCAACGGCCAAATGACTATCAACCCGAACCCCGGGACCACCAGGTAACTCCAGGCACTGAATGACACCTGGGCTGGGTTGCCCCTCGCCATCTTCCGCCAGTATCCGCAACTCCAGGGCATGGCCATGCAACTCAACATCCTTTTGCTCGAAAGGTAGCGTTTTGTTCTGGGCGATAAAGAGTTGGCTGCTGGCAATGTCGTGACCCGATATCTGTTCTGTCACGGGGTGCTCGACCTGTAAGCGAGTATTCACTTCAAGAAAATAAAATTGCTCATTAACATAGAGAAATTCAAGGGTTGCAGCACTTTCATAGCCGAGCTCCGCCATTGCTGTAACAGCACTGTCAGCCAGGTCAGCTAAGAGTTGTGGTGCGATTAAAGGTGCAGGTGCCTCTTCTATCAGCTTCTGATAGCGCCGCTGAACGGAACAGTCGCGGCTGCCAAGATGCACGCAATGCCCCCGGCCATCCCCAAGGATTTGCACCTCCACATGCCTGGCACCTTGCAACATCTTTTCCACAAACACATCGTCCTGGCCAAAACTTAATCCTGCCTCACCTCGGCTCAAACCCAGCAGCTCATCAAGGCTGGCATTATCTCGGACCGCTCTAATGCCCCGGCCGCCACCACCAAAAGCTGCTTTGATTACCAATGGATAACCAATTTGTTCAGCGAGGGCTTCAATTTCAACCGCGCTTTGCACAGGACCATCGCTGCCAGGAATGGGTTTAATACCCAGGTCTTTGAATATGGCTCTGGCTCTAACTTTATCGCCAAGGGCAGCAATATGCTCGGCGCTAGGACCAATGAATTTCAGGCCTGCTTCGGTGACGCGACGGGCAAAGTCCGCGTTCTCTGACAGTAAGCCGTAGCCAGGATGTACGGCATCACACCCGGTTAACTTCCCCGCCATCACCACATCATCGATATCTAGATAACTCTTTACCTTGATTTGCCTGACGGCAAACGGCAAATGCGGCAGGTTACGATCAACTTCGGTAAAGACCGCCACCACCTCCATGCCTTGAGTTCGGCAGGCGCGCATAATTCGCATGGCAATTTCGCCACGATTCGCGATCAATATTCGAGTGGGCATGGGAATCGCGTTCGATCTAAACGATCGTGAATAATGGCTGATCGAATTCTACCGGCGTTTCGTTTGCCACCAGGATTGCCTCAACCTTGCCGTCCTTATCTGCCTTGATTTGATTCATCATTTTCATGGATTCGATGATGCAGAGGGTATCCCCCTCATGCACCCGGTCACCCACCTCCACAAAGGCCGGAGAACTTGGTGATGGTGCACGATAAAAGGTTCCCACCATCGGCGCTGCCACAATATGTCCTTGTGGCAATGATTGTTCCGCTGACGCGGAAGGTTCAAATTGGTCTGGTTGATCATTTGTCGCAGCCGGTGGGTTTTGCACCAACTGATAGCCCGGCACAGGCGCGCCCGCCCCAATTGCCGTTGCCCTGGCAATCCGCACTGATTCCTCACCTTCTTTGATCTCTATCTCGGCGATGTCCGTGCCGTCCATCAGCTCAATGAGTTTCTTTACCTTGCGAATATCCATACTCAGTGCTCCAAATGATTCAGTGCAGCCCGAAGCGCCAGTTCATAACCCTGAACGCCAAGGCCGACAATACAACCCAAGGCAACATCAGACAGGTACGAGTGATGCCGAAACGCCTCCCGGGCGAAGACGTTGGATAAATGCACCTCAATAAACGGCAAGGCAACACCCAGTAACGCATCCCTAAGACCGATGCTGGTGTGGGTCAGTGCGCCGGGATTAATCAGGATAAAATCTGTGCCATCCTGAGCAGCGGCGTGAACTCGCTCGATCAACTCGCCTTCAGAGTTGGTCTGAAAGTGGCTAACGGTTGCGCCTAAATCGTTCGCTGCAAGGTCGGCCATTACATCCTCAAGACTATGACTGCCATATATTTCCGGCTCCCGTTTTCCCAGCAGATTGAGATTAGGACCGTTTAGCACCAGGATCTGCGTCATAATTTGCAACTTTCTCGAATTTTCCCAGAATATTAGCCAATTTAACGACATTTAGCAGCAAGTATTTGCCAGCGAGGTTAGCTGGACCATTCTCATAAATCGCAAGGTACTTGCACGTTTCTAGAATTTACCCGGTATTTACCCGATTTAAAGTGTAAATTCGCGCTTCTGAGGTGGGTAGCAAACACCAGCATCGGCGCAGCCCTGGTACTCCACGACAATCGTTTCCCTTTTCTGGCCCTGTAAGGGTACATGGACTTCAAGGCCTTCGTAATACACCTCAACATCACCGAAGAATTCATCGGTTCTGGCTAAGCCTTCAGGAATCTGGGGTTCACCAAGCCGCTCGGAGCCACGCACAGATAGCCTATGGCGATACAGATAGTGGTGCGGTTGAATCTGCCAGAGCACCTCCAGGTTGCCCTCGCGACGAACCACCTGGAGCACAAATGCCTCATCAACGGGCAAAATCTCTGTAACCCCGAAGCCTGTGCTTTGCGGCGCGAGCTGAAATTCAGAAGCTGACACGTTTACAGACAATGCCAGCAAGATCGCAAAACTTACTCCCAGGATACTTTTCATCACCATAAACACTACAACCGCTTTAGTTATTCCAGATAGACCGTGATTTTGGGATACTCGTTCCCTTGTCATCATTCATCTTGTTTCAGGCGGCTACATTGCCACAATTTCGCATCTTATCAATCCTGGTGTTAATGGTTTTGGGCGGCTGCCACACCACCCCAGATCAGCAGGAAACGGCAACACAGAGGATTTCACAGCCAGTCCCAGCTGAGCAATCAGCAGAAATCAGCCTGCTACTCGCCAGAGCAGAGCAGGCCATGCAGAAACAACGCTTGACCACGCCCCCCGACGACAGTGCTTACCTGAGATACCTCCAGGTACTCTCACGGGACCCTGATAATCAGGATGCATTGCTCGGGCTCTCGCGCATTGTGGAAACTTATCTTAGTTGGGCAGTGGCCGCCCTCAACCGCGATGAATTTAGTCGTGCCAGCGCTATGCTCACCAGAGCGAACTCTGTGGATGAAAACCATCCAGACCTTGCCCCGCTATGGGCCAGACTAGAAACTGCGAGACAACGTGAACGAGACCTCATTGCATTACCAGCGGTACAAGTCACAGAGCGCAGCACAGCCCTGGCCCAGCGCTTACGCGAAATGGCAGAAAATACCCAGAGCCGCGAAACCATCATCAAAATTCGCGCCCGCACAGATGCTGATGGCCGCTGGATCTATCAGCAAATGAACCTTGGTACTGAGACCCGCTTGCGTGCCACTATTCATACCGGTCTGCCGCCAGCCGTGCAGCTTAGCTATCCCTGACTATAGTTAAGTAATACCCACGCCATGGAAGGCCAAACCTTACCGAGATGCCTGTCTTTGCGTCCTACACGCGCCAACGCCAGCCACGCCAGTCTTATGTGGCCTGGGTACTGCTTGGCGCCCTTCTAGCAACACTTGCCTCGGCGAACCCACTAGGTATTACCGACAAGATTCTAGACGCCATCGCCATGGAATACGGGCGTCGCGCACGGGGCCGGATTTTAGCCTGGCAACACCTGGTGGAATCCAGTAGCCAACACTCTGAACGGGACAAGCTGACACGGGTAAACGATTTCTTTAACCAGGTCCAATTCGTATCAGATCAAGCGCACTGGCAGAAGATTGACTACTGGGCAACTCCCATTGAACTCCTAGCCACCCAGGGCGGCGACTGCGAGGACTTTGCCATCGCCAAATACATCACCCTGCGCGCCCTCGACGTGCCCGATGAAAAACTACGCATCACTTACGTTAAAGCTCTGGAACTCAATCAGGCCCACATGGTGCTAACTTTCTATGAGACACCTGGTGCGATGCCAGAAGTCCTCGACAACCTTGACCCCGCAATCAAACCCGCCGACCAGCGCCCAGACTTACAACCCGTATACAGCTTTAACGGTAACGGTTTATGGCTAGCAAAAATGCGCGGCGAAGGCCAAAAACTTGGCTCCGCTAACGACCTAAACATGTGGCGCGACCTGGTCGCCCGCCTTAATCGCGAGAGGAACTCTTGATGACGCTACTACGAGAAATCATGCTAGTGGTGATATTGATATTTGTCGGCTTGTTCAGCGCGAATTTCGTACTCACCGTACTCGAATCGAGAAATTATCTTGAAACCCAAATGCAAGCCCATGCCCAGGATACGGCAACTTCATTGGGACTATCTATGACCACGGCGCTGGCGAACAAGGACGACGCGAATCTCGAGCTACTCGCTTCCGCGGTTTTTGACCGGGGTTATTATTCCGAAATCAAGTTAACGAGCATCGATGGCGAGGTGTTAATCCACCGACAAAACACCATCCAAATAGATGATACGCCCAGTTGGTTCGTCAATTTACTGGACCTGCCGATACCTATTGGCCGCAGTGAAATTAGTCGCGGCTGGGTTCGCCTCGGCGAACTTGAGGTCAGCGCCCATCCTGGTAACTCCTACCGCGACCTATGGCGCATTACCCGCGACTTTGCTTACCTGTTTGCAGCGATTGTGGTCATTAGCTACGCTTTGTTTGGCATCGTCATTGGCTACGTCATGCGGCCGCTACGGGATGTGGAGCATCAGGCTAACGAGATTTGTGAGAGGCAATTTGCCATCACCGAATCGATCCCGAGAACTCGAGAGCTACGCCGCGTGGTTGAGGCGATGAACCGCATGTCGCGCAAACTAAAAGCCCTTTTTGATAGTCAGGTAGCCTTAACGGAGAAGTTCCGTTCAGAGGCTAAAACCGATCCTGTCACCGGGCTACTCAATCGTCAGGAGTTCGATGCCCAGGTCAACGGCCTGATTGCTGCGGAACAAGGCTCTGGGTCATGCTTACTGCTGTTACTGCAAATTAGAGATTTTGCTGCCGTCAATGATCGTCTTGGTTATAGCGAGGCAGATGAACTCCTCAAACACGTTGCCAGGAGACTAAGCAGCACGCTTGAATCCCGGGAAGACGCCGTTCTGGGCCGTCGTTCCGGCGCGGACTTTGCCGTGTTTGTGCCAAGGGTTAATCTGGAGAACGGACGTTTGCTGCTCGAGCGGTGCTTTCAAAATGTTGCCTCCTTGCAACTGCTAACTGAGCCTGAGTATGCCGATGCTGTGCACATGTCCGGCATTTTTGCAGAACAGAAAACCTCTTTGCATGATTTGCTGATTGCGGCCGATGCCGGCCTACGTACGGCGCAGGCGGCACAGGCAAATGGTAGCCACTTTGCCATTCATGGTAATCGAGAGAATCCTGTAGCAGAACTTGCCAAGCAGGCCATGGAATGGCGCGCCGTGTTATTAAACGTGATTGCCAGGCAAGACTTTCTGTTTCACTACCAACCAATTTTTACCTTAAATCAAAACGGATCCTCCAGCTTATTCGCTGATGAGGTGTTTGTTCGCATTGAGCTAGATGGTCAGGTCGTCAGTGCTGGCACTTTTATGCCCATGGCGGAGCGCTTTGGCTTACTGCTTGAACTAGACCAACTCATCATTACCAGGGCCCTACAAGAACTTACGCCACAATCACCTGTGCTGGTGCTCAATTTATCCACCTATTCGTTACAAAGCGCTGACTTTATTACCTGGCTCATCAATTGTCTGGCGGATCACGTCGGCCATAGTGGCCGGGTAATATTTGAGCTTCAGGAGCACGCTGTGCATTTAGCATACGATTCAGTCAAACAGCTACTGGACGCAGGTACTCGTCTAGGTTATCGATTCTCGGTGGATCATTTTGGTACCAGCAGCGCATCCTTTGGCTACTTGCAGAGTCTTGATCTCAGCTTTATCAAAATTGATCGAAGTTTCGTCAGCAACATTGATACACAAACAGATAATCAGTTTTTCGTTCAGTCTGTCGTGCAAATCGCTGCAACCCGCGATATGCAGGTGATTGCAGAAGGAGTGGAGCGCGATGAGGAACTGGCCATGCTCCGCAACCTTAAAGTTGATGCGGCCATGGGCTACTTGCTGGGCAGACCGGGGCCAGAAATTTCGTTACCATAGGTTATCCCGCAACCTCAGGTAATCGTTTTGGCTTTTTTTGAATCATTCAAGACAAAAGTTTCAGATTTGTTCGCAACAAGCTCAGCTGGGATAGGCACAAAATCCGCGCTTGGCGTTATCGGTGTTCTGGCACTGCTGATAGGTATCCTCGGCTTTATCTGGGACAACGAGCCAGACTTATTCTCAGTTCAAGAGCACACAGCACAACTTACCCAAAGCGTTGGTGTTAAGAATGTGACCGGTTCTGCCACGGTGGCTACGACCATGCGTTTGGCCGAATCACTGCTAGATAAACCCGGCGGCTATCTCACCAATGATATTGCCCCTCCGGGCATTTGGATGGATAACGTGCCGAACTGGGAGTTTGGCGTACTTGTTCAAGTACGCGATATGGCGCGCACCTTGCGCAACAACTTGAGCCGCTCACAATCCCAATCCACTGAGGACAGCGGCCTCGTGACGGCAGAAAACCAGTTCTATTTTGATAACAACAGCTGGATGCTGCCTGAATCTGAAGCAGAATATCGCAAGGGCGTGAATGCGCTTGAGGATTACTTGATCCGCCTCGGCGATGACAATGAACAAAATGCCCAATTTTACGCTCGATCTGACAATCTCCGCATCTGGCTTTCCGAGGTAGAAACTCGCCTCGGTTCACTCTCACAACGTCTTTCCGCTAGCGTCGGCAAGCGTCAGCTGGATGTATCCTTGGCAGGTGACTCTGCCGCCGTGCAAAGTACTGCGGCCCAGCAAGACAATCAGGTAAAAACCCCCTGGACCGAACTGGATGACGTCTTCTATGAGGCGCGTGGCACCACCTGGGCACTTATCCATCTCCTGAAAGCTATCGAGGTAGATTTCCGCGAGGTACTGGAGAACAAAAATGCCCTGGTAAGCCTGCAACAAATCAT